>NZ_LDUK01000007.1:0-144399 GCF_001043575.1 Bacillus sp. LK2 | reverse complement strand
AAGAGCCTTTTGCTATTCCTTGTTCATGTGTTTAACAAAGAATAATGTAATATTCGAAAAAAAATTGAATGAAATAAAAAAGAATCCCTTATGATTTCTGGGATTCTTTTTCTTGTTTAAAATTTGCTCACACAAATGATCTGCACATCAATTCTGTCTTGATATACAGGCCTCACCATATCAAAAAAAGAAAATTGTACGTTTAGACTCAATTTGGACACATTTCAGCCGGTTCCCTGTACGTTAAGGAACCGGCTGCTTACTTTACTACTTTTTTATATAATTTTTGTCTCGTAATGGTCTTAGATTATTAAAATTTGTTTTTTCATTTAAGTTCCAAACATAATCACCTGTCAAGATAATATGTTCCCACCCTAGCGGTGAAATGTGATATAACAATTCTTCTTGCATGAAACCCTTCTTTTTTTTATATTCTATTGCCTTTGTTAAATATACCGTATTCCATATACTGATGGCATTAATAATAATATTTAATACACTTGCCCTTTGGAGCTGATCCTGTAGCGCACGTTCACATAGCTCTCCACGCTTACCCAAAAAAATAGATCTGGCCAGAGAATTCATAGCTTCACCTTTATTTAATTCTCGATGAATTTTCCGTCTTAATGTTTCACTTGAGGTGTAATCTAATATGAAAATTGTTTTTTCAATTCTTCCCATTTAGCGAAGTGCTGTTTTGTCGAGCGTAAGAACCAAGTTTCCCCATAATGAGAGAAGCCCTAACTTATTATGATCTCTACGATGGCACTTAATAATTTCGATATCATGTGGAGACAAGGTGTAATAACTTCCTAATTCATACTCACTAATTTGTTCTGAAATGGATACAAACTTTAAGCTTTGATCTAGTGTTAATAATTCTCTTGCACGTTTTGAGGACATATTTTTCTCCTTTCTAAAATGCAAGAAAATACCTTGTCTAAAGCATGCTTTAGCTCAGTGGATGTTGGATTGAAGTATTTTCTTGTCATGCTAACATCTTTGTAGACTATTAATTTAGCTACTCATTTTCTCCATTAGATTATCAGTTGGCCATAGTATCTTACGATACAGTGTCATACGAGAAATACAATGAGAAGTCAGTTTAGCAATTTCAATTAAGCCTTTTGATCTTTCATGATATCCCTGAAAGAATTTTGTTATATTTTTGCAAGAAAATTGAAAGATATTTAAGCTAAGATGTGCTTACTGATATTATTTTTATTTTACAACAAGGGGTACTTAAGGTACTTTGTATTACAAAAAACATTTAAAATATGTATTTTTACGTTCTCGAATTCTTCAATAAATTTGGGAGCTTGGATACGAGGGGATTAAGACAGTAACTGTGTTAATGAATCATCTATATGAAGAGTGAGGGAAGCACAGATTATTGGTCTGAGACAACTGGGGGAACCACAATATGAAATTACGTAATCAATTGTTATTGATGAATTTATTAAGCGCCAGCATTATGGTAATCGCTATCTGGTATAGCGAAATGAAAATGTTACTTAAACCGGAACCAACACAGCTATTTATAGGAATTGTAACCCTAGCAATGGCGTTTTCAACGATGATTTACTGGCTATTAACACGCCCTATTACGGAATCTATTCAAAATTTAATTGCATTAACAAAAGAATTTAGTGATAGACAATTTGGAACGATGTATAGAATTGGACAAGGACCACAAGAATTTAAAGAATTAGCAACAGCTTTTCAACAAATGGCTAAAAAATTAAAAGAAGGGTTTACGAAGTTAGAAGAAGGAGAAAAAGCACGTACAGAGCTCATTGCGAATATTTCACATGACTTACGAACACCTCTGGCTAGCATACAATTGATGATTGAAGCATTACAAGATGATGTAATTGCAAATCCCGAAATGAAAATGCAGTACTTAACAACAATCCATAAAGAAATACAAAGATTAAGTGGATTAATTAATGACTTATTTGATCTTTCTAAGTTAGAACTTGGACAAGAAGATTTTTATCCAAGTTTCACACATATGGATCGTATTCTATTAGAAGTACTAGATTCACATTCCATTTTATTAGAAGAAAAACAGATCCATTTACAATTACAAGTTTCTGATACATTGCCTAAGCTCTGGATTATGCCTTGCAAGATAGCACGGGTTATTAGTAATTTGTTACATAATGCAATTCGATATTCTCCAGTGTCTGGAACGATTGAGTTAATTGTAGAGGAAAATAAGCAGAAGCAACACGTTCAATTCATCGTACGTGATGAAGGAGGAGGCATTGCTTATAGTGATCAACTGCGCATATTTGAACGCTTTTTTAGAACAGATCCATCAAGAAGCTCACAATCTGGGGGATCTGGACTCGGATTAGCCATTGCACAATCATTAATTGAAATGCATAAAGGCAAAATTGGTGTACGAAATCGTTCAGACGGTAAACAAGGGAGTGAATTTTGGTTTACCCTTCCCGTTACATCAGCAAAGAAATGAGATGATTGCAAGACTTTTGTAATCACTGCAAGACTTTTGTAACATTTATGAAAGTAAATTGAAAGATTTGTTAGATATGATGAAGTCAGTCTTATTAGTGAATGTACTAATACCCTAAATAAAACACGGAGGAAAATGATGATGAAGAAAAAGAATTTGAAGCCAGCATTTGCTGTATTAAGTAGTGTAACAATGGCGCTGACTTTAGCATCCCCCGCTTTAGCAGACGTTAATCAGCCAAGTCCAGAAAGTAAAGTTGAGATGTTCAAAGAGAATGCAAATGTAAAAGAAGAAAAAGCTGTTCTTGGAACTGACGGAAAAAAAGGACAAATTTCTACTGAACAAATTGAAGTGCAAAATAATGATTGGGATAAAGATGGTATTCCTAACGATTTAGAGACAAATGGATATAAAATTGAGTTCAATTACCAAACTGGGAAAAACGAAGCACAAGCATGGGATCCAGAGAAAGATAAAGGGAAATTAAGATTCATCACGAATCCAATGAGTGCAAATTCAGATGGAGATCCTTTTACAGATGATTATGAAGTTGCACATTTTGGCAGTGATTCTGATACTGATTTCAATCCGATGGTTGCCAATATGCCGAACTTACAAATTGGCATCAAGCGTATTGGAGTTACCCCTATTAAGGAAATTACAGATTCAAAAGGTGGATCTATCAATAAAGGTTGGGAGAGAAGTGTATCTACACAACATTCCTTTAATGTCGGTCTAACTGTGGGAGGCGGTGTTGAAGGTTCAGCAGGAGGCCCAACACCAAAAGCTGATGCTTCATTAAATGTCGGCTATGGATATTCAAAAACTGACACTGAAACAGAAAGCTATTCTAATAATTTTGATTGGTCTACTGCAACAACAGTTGATACAGCAAAAGCAGCAAAAGTAAGCTTGCAGCTAGAATATAAAAATACAGGTACAGCATCAGCTGAAAACGTATCTCCTCACTTTAATATTCGCTTAGGAGATAAAATTATTAATACCGTAAAGGCAACGCAAGATCGTTATAAAGCACAGCATTTAAGTACAGAAAAAGGCGGAAGAAATAAAACAGAAGTATTAATTGACAGTTTAGAAGGTCAAGCGGATGTAAATATTTACTTAACGTTAGATGAATTAAAAGCTGTTGAGCAAGGTGCGCTTCTTTCTGTTGAAGTATTACCGACGAGCACAATGGACGTGTCTATCGAACAAGATGGAGAGTTTAAAAACTTAGGAGATGCAGGGAAATATGAATCTCGTGTCAATGCTTCTACTGCATTACTAGAAACAGATATCGGGAATAAACCGAAGTTTAGAGTGTATGCGCCAAACGGTGTTGGTGCGAATACAAATTTAAAGTTGAATGAAGTTTTAAAACATATTAACGTAGATTCTAAAAAAGTAAATGCGCTTGTAGAAAATAACAGTGGACAGCGCAACATCTTTGAGAAAGACAATTTAGAAAATGTAAAAGAAGAGGCTGTAACGAAAGGTTGGAAAGTCGGTGCTTTTGAACAACTACAGCCACCAACATTATCATATAGTGCTTATGATCCAATTAAGAAAAAGCTTTATGCGGCAGTCGTACCGGGCTTATTTGGAGCAAGTAATGAAATCTCAGCTTCTTTTGAAAAGAAAAATTCTAAAACAACACAACAAGTAACGTTAGTGAAAAACGGAAATGTATATGAGTCTAAAGAAACTGTAGGTTTAGATCAATTCGATCCATCAAAAGAAGTTACATTTGAAATTAATGATACACAAAAGAAACTTCCGACACAAAAAGTCTCTACAGTTGTTAAATATAATAAAGAGTTTGATAATTTATTAGTAGATAATAAAGGTGAATACATTGTAGAAGGAAAAGAATATTATTTGAAAACAACTGCCAACTTAACTAACGGGGTAAATGAATCATGGTCAGTAGAGAATCTACTCCAAAACATAAGTGGACAATATGTGCACTTTAGTATAAAAGGAAACAATTGGGATGGATTAAGACTTGGACCGAAAAAACAAGAAATACACGGGACTGATATTGAAGCTACACCAGTCATCATTGAGAGAAAAGGTCAATCTAAACCAGGAGAGCCTATTCGCAAGGATGAAGAAATATTCCTTAAATTTACGAATAGTACTCATGGTGGCTATCAGTATCTTAACGTTGGAAATGGATATGATTATAGCTGGTTAGACCAAGAACGTAGTAGATCGACAGTTAAATTAGATAAAATCGGGAATGAAAAGAGCTTTTATTTAAAATCTGATTCTACTTACATCACATATAGAGATAATGACTGGTTTAGTAGTGTTGCAGATAACGGGATTGCCCCAACTGTATTTGGTCATGAAAAGGTTTTAAAACCTGAAAATACAACTTCACCAGGCGAGAGCCATAAATGGGAATTAGAAAGTATTAAGTAAAGCAAGAAATCATAAGACTGCAAAGCTTTTCTTTCAGAAAGTTTTGCAGTCTGTTTCTATTTTTTCGTGTATCCAAGAATGGATTAGGGGTACAGCCAAGATACGTTTAAAAATGGGTTATCTTACAAAACTGTTATGTTTATGAAAGGTTATTAGATAGTTCATTTACTGTTTCGATATGATAATAAAAGCATATAAAGTAATAAAAATTACCTAAAATTTAGTTCCAGATAATATATAGGAGGATTAATGTATGGAAAATTTATGGATATTAAAAAATAAAGTAGGCAAAAACAATAATAAATTTATAGATAAAATACCTAATTGGCTATATTTTCTACTATGCAGTATTGGTATAATGGTTCTCTTTTATGGAACGCAAGCAATAGTGAGCATTTTGCTCCAACCTATTCAAAATCTAATTCCAGAAACCAGTTCTGCATATCGTTTTGTAGGGGTCATGCGTACTTTTATTGGAATATGGCTGCTATTGTTAGTGTATGTTTACATATTTAAGAACCCGATTTCGAGTATAGGATTTACAAGAGATCGGTCATATAGAGTTATGGAAAATATATTTAGTGGTGTAGCAATTGGTCTATTTATCAATTTTGTAGGTATTTATATTTATGCTTTTATGTTTAATGTTCAAATTGGATTTACAGAGCAAATCTCTAATTTTAATGTTTATCCATATGTTTTATTATGTTTTGTTACTTATCTTATCCAAGGCGGCGCAGAGGAACTTGTTTTTAGAGGGTTTTTAACGAAATGGCTCGTGAAAAAATACAATCTTTTATTTGTCTTTCTTTTCACTTCCATTCTATTTTCTCTTATGCATTCCTTAGGTGGATTTAAACCAATATTTTTGACGTACGCTCTTTGTTTGGGATTTTTATTATTCTTAGTTGCTGTTGATAGTAATTCCATATATAAAAGCATGGTAATTCATGGTGTTTATAACGCGTCCGAGACACTGTTTAAATTTAATGACGACAGTATGGGGAGCGAGCATTTATTCTATGTTAATGCTAACATGGGGGCTTATCAGGAGAAGGCCTATCTTATCATCTCAGCAATAGCACTTATTTTCTGTGTATATTATTTAATAAAACTGCACAAGAAGAACCCAAAATGGTATTTCATGAAAAATGTTGATATAAGTAGTTAAAATCAATTTTTTATGAATGCATATCAAAAACAAGATTTTTCTTTATTTGCCGAAGAATTGTATCGATATATAAATTTATTTGTAATAATATATGAATCTGCTATTTAGGGTTTGATGGATATATGGTAACCTGGCTAATTAAATTTAACATGAAAAAGCGGCATTTTTGTTGCAAGATTTTTATAGATTCAATAAAAAATATAAGTTCATAAAGTCGATTAGCTAATATCTTAAGTACTTTGTTGTTCAAATATTTGTTTTACTTATAAGAGAAGACGGAGCAATCGCAACGGAGAGTGTAAAGTATTTTTAGATATGTGTATCCACAACAAGAAAGAAAGGCTTTTATAAGTAGCTTGTTTGTTTTACTAACCTTACAGAACTGTCATCTTTATGTAAGGTTAGTAGATAGTTCATTTCAACGTTTAAATGTAATAATAAAATCATAAGAAGTAATAATAAATTTTAGAGATGATAAGAAAGTGTTGTTCATAGTTGTAACGACAACTAAAAAATGATTAAGAAAAAATTCAATATAGGTATAATAAGTGGAGGTAAATATAATGGCTTTAAAATTATTCGGTATCGTTTTTGGAGTGGTATTAATCTTATGGGGCGTATATAGAATGAAAAAAGATGATGCATTCGTAGGAAAAACCCAAACAAGAAAAAATCTTTTTAATTTGTTGATTCTTGGAGAGGCTTCTGGATTAGGACAATTCTTAGGTGGAATTTTGCTTGTCATTTTAGTAATCGTATCCTTTATAATTAAATAATTTGCAAATAAGAGGAGCTAATATCTATTATTTAGCTCCTTTTGTTGTGATAAAGTCTTTAAGCAAGAACGCGAATTTTTTAGAAATGGATATATTCTATAGAAGCATAGATGGTACTCGTTATCAATAAATTGCCTAATAACCATTTCGTTTTAATGTGCGATAAATAGTCGTTCTGTCAACATTTAAAAAATCAGCAATTTCCTGTTTCGTTTTTCCCTGTTCAAGTAACTCGAGTATCAAATCAGTTTTAGACTTATTGATTTTAGGCGTTCTCCCCAGTTTCCCGCCATTTTCTACATATTTCATACGACCAGCCTTTGTTCGCTCTAGTATATAGTTGCGTTCAATATCAGCAAATAAAGACAAAATTGTAACCATTACTTTAGTAGTCATGTCATCTTTCTTCCGAGTATCAATGTTATCATTAATAGCAATGACACCAATATCAGTTTTGGTCAGTTTTTCATGAGTACGGATCATATCAGAAAGATTTCTACCTAAACGATCTAATTTATACACAATAAGTGTATCTTCTGGATTTAGTTGCTGCATAAGAATCTGGAATTGTTCTCTCTCCATATTTTTGCCACTTTGCTTTTCCACAAGAATATATTCTTCTAACAATTCAATTTGGTTCATTTCACAATATGTAAGTATTGCTTTTTTCTGGAATGTGTAATCTTGTTGCGGAGTTGACACTCGAATATATGCGTAATTCATTTTTTGCGCCCTTAACGTTGCATAAGTCTATTTTTATATTTTGCTACAAATATCGTGACATTTTCGGGTTTTGATTTGCAACATATTATATGCAACGTTGTGACGCTATAAAAATCAAGCACAAGATAAGTGTTGCATATATGTTAATTTTTGCAACACTTACCTTGGAGCTATTTTATGTTGTAGCGTACAGAGAATAAATTGAAATGTGTCCAAATGTAGCTTTGTAAAAAAGATTGATCGTTTATAATAAAGTTTGATAAAAATCACCTCTTTAGTTATTCTTTGAGGTGATTTTTTCATTGAGCTGTTTAGACAGCTCTTATTTTTTTATTCAACTAACTGGGCAGTATTGTTCAACAAGATTCTTAGTTACATTCGTAGTAAAATGAGAAATAGAGATTATATGTAAAGGAGAGATACTATATATGGGTAAAGAATTGTCAGAAATGACGCTAGAAGAATTGTGGGAGTTATTCCCCATCATTTTGAAAGAACATAATACAAGGTATAAAGATTGGTATGAAATTGAAAAAAATAAAATTTTAAGTTGTCTTAATGAAAAAAATATTATGCGTATTAGTCATATAGGAAGTACAGCTGTTGAAGGACTAATTGCCAAGCCAATAGTCGATATTTTATTGGAAATAGATAAGGGAAGCAATATTGAACAATTAACAAATACTTTACTACATAATGGTTGGTTATTGATGTCATCCCAAAGTAATCCATGCATGAAAATGACATTTAATAAAGGATATACAAAAGATGGATTTACAGAAAAGGTGTATCATCTACATGTTCGCTACTACCACAACTGGAATGAATTGTACTTTAGAGATTATCTTATTGAACATGAAGAAGTTGCTAAAGAATATGGTGAACTTAAATTTGGACTTATAGAAAAATATGAACATGACCGAGATGGATATACAGATGCTAAATCTGATTTTATTTTGAAATATACAGAAAAAGCAAAAGAAGAATATGCAGACAAATACAACCCTGAAAAATAAGTATACTAGAGTAAATTTATTGCACATTATTATATTTTATGTATCAAAGATTGTGAAAGGGTGTACTTAAAGTAACAGGTACTTTAGTTGAATAAGGCCCATTTAATTGGTCAAACTTTTTTATGAAAATCTCATACTTAGTTAGAAAGATTAACTCCATTTTGATCAATCTTTTTTCAAAATGGAGTTTTTGCATTTGCTGATAAATAAAGGTTGAAGGAAACTTTTTAATCAATTTTTATTCTAAAGCTACACCAAATTGTGTCTAAACGTACAATTTTCTTTTTTTGATATTGTGAGGCCTATTTGCTTTTCTTAGCTTGATGGCGATGTGGCGAGACCCCACATTGGAAATAGATTTATTTTACTAATAATGAATACGTTCCATTTTTATCATCAAATTTATATACAGATAAGTAATACTTTCCCGGTTTCAATTCAATTTTCCCTTTTATATTATTTCCATCAGCCTTACCCTCAGCGACCCTATCCGATTCGTGATCAAGTATCCATGTCATCCCAATTTGCTGTTCATTTATAACAGAAATATTTACTTCTTTTGGAGATGTAATCTCGAACGTGTAAAAATCCGTTTGATAAGGAGTATTGAGATCCCCTTTTTCAAGTTTATTAAAAGGAATTACCTTTGCATCTTCAATTCCTGTTCCTGGTTTTGCCTCCTGTTTTACCGTAGCCGTTGTTTGTCCTCTATTTACTTTTCCTTTATTATCTTTCACTGTTAGCTTTACAGTATGTATTCCCTCTTTTTCATATGCATGAACAGGATTTGCTTCTGTACTTGTTGTACCATCACCAAAATCCCACAGATAAGAAACAATTTTTCCGCCTGTGCTTTCTGTACCATCGCTATGAAACTGAACTTTTTCATTTAATATCTCATTGTATGGTCCATTCATATTTACTTTAATAGCTTGTTTTTCTTCTTCTCCCGTTGCAACGCCATGGAATACAACATCGTATTCAAATTGATTGTTCGCATTCACACGATGATTCACAAAATATGCTGTAACTGTTTTGTAGCCACTCCATTCTTTTTGCGCTAACTGTTCTAAAGATTGATTGATTTTTTTGCTCATCGTTTTCCAATCTTCAGATTCTCCTTTTGTTACGCCGCCTGTATATGTTCCTTCTAGTGTAAACGTATCAAAGAATTGAGATTTATGTTTTGTCATTGTTGCATCTTTGATATGTGCCACATCTTTAATTTCTTTCTTTACATCAGCTAGTGGCTTTGGTGCATGTTCAGCTAAATAATCATCTGATACTTGTGGGGTATTATATGTATCTCGCTTATCAATTAACTGCTGCATATATGCTTGGTATTCTTTATTTAAATTTGAATCCTTACTTAAAGCTTCACGATATGCATCGTAATTCTTCACATCATTTGCACGAATGAAATCTTGAATCTTATCGAAAGTTTCAAATTGATGAGTATATAAGTAAGACTGCAGTGCAAAAGAATAATTATAGAAGTCCCATGATCCATATTTCGAAAATAATGTCCGTTCTGCTGTATAACGCTTTGCAGGATCAGCTGATAATCCTTTAATTACACTTGGGCGTGGAACAACATTTTTCGTACGAGTAGATCCCGCAAAAAATTCTGCATTTCCCTCCTGGTACCAGGTTATTCTTTCATCTTGAAACATGTCTCCTTTTCCGTATAAACTAGGAACCTCGTATCTTCCTTGTAGATAATGTGTAAATTCATGACGGAATAATTCTTCCAAACTAAAAATACTTTGCTGTGGTGTACGCTCATACGTAAAGAAAGTACCTTTTTCTTCAATATATATTCCACCATTATCTGTTGTATATCCATATAGTTGTCTATTTAGTTGATATTCATCTGGATCATTATAAATGACTATTGTCAGTACATCATCAGCGTTCCCCGGCTCTAACGCTGCATCATTTCCAATTACACGATGGTATTGTGCCTTTACTTCTTTAGCAGCCCAATATAGTCTCTTAACCTTTTCTTCCGTTACTTTATCTCCTGTTTTAAATACGATAGAACCGTCATCAAATGTATACGTTTTTGGCAAATGCTGCTTTTGACCTTCTTCACGGATTTTCTGTAAATCTACTGTATTTCCGCTATAATCTTTTCCACCATAGTTGGTTGTAATTTGCTCTACCGCAACAAAATAAGTTTCACTTAAACGAGGGTACATATGCATTGCTTGTGTAACTACTTCTAAACCTTTATTTGGATTACTATGGAATTTCCCTAAACGACCAGCATAATAAATACCATTATTAATTAACCAGCTATTTTCTGGCGTTACATGATTCAGAAGAGCCATTCGACTCACTTCATTTATAAAACCATCAATTTTCCCATACCATATTGTTTCATCCGCTTTTTTACGTGTATCCTGTAAGTAAGACTGTATATCATGATCAATTCCTTGTATGAACTCATACAAGACTTGTCCTTTCTTCTTGTCATTTACATATGTAGAAATATTATCGTTATATTCCTTTAATATATTCGTTGCATATTGAACTGTTTCAGCATCACAAGAAGCGTTACCAATTAATTTACCGTATGCAATTACCACTGTATTCTGTTCATCTGTACCAAGTTTAAAATTCGGATTTTTTGCAATTGCCTTTAATGCCGGTAAACATTTATCATGGAAGCTTCGTTCACTTAAATAGCTTAATTCTTCGTTATTACAGCCTATATAAAAAGCGGAACGTAATACTTCAGCAAACGTCTCAATCCCTTTTGCATCATCTTTGGTAAATGTGCTTCCGCGACGACCTAATTCATCAATAAGAACCTGTATTCGCTCTTTATTTTGATAAAACACTTTTGTCTCTTGATTAAATTGAAATAAATCTGTAATTTGATCCCAGCTAATATTTGCTAATGTATCAATTAATTCGTCATTATTCATTCTATTTAGCTCTGCCATAGAATAATTTTTCTGCAATTGTTTTGTCTCTGCTCGTTTCACCGTTGGGGCTGGGCGTTGTGAAAAATCACCTACTTTTAAACGTTCTTCATAAGACAATGTTTCGTCTGCTTTTGTAGAATGTGCAACTTCATCTTTTGAAGTTCCGATCCCAGTTGGTTTCACTTGTAACACATTGTAGGGGGTTTTTTCTTCCGCTGATACTTGTGTTTGTATACCTCCAAATGATAAGGCCATTGTACTAATACCGAGCATCATTTGAGTAAACTTTGATTTTTTGTTCATAACATTTCCTCCATTTATATATTCCATTCAAAAAAATAACATATTATCCCGATAAAATAATATAATATGCAATATTGCATATTGGGGTACCGCCAGCATTTTGGAAAAAACCCACGCTAAGAACATGCCAGATTTTATGCAAAAAAGCGGGAGACATAGGGAACAATGGGGAGACCAAAAGGCGCGCCAAAATAGGAATGTATAAAAAGATGCATAGAGTCATAGAAAAAGACAAAGGCGTATCCCTTGTGAGAGTAAGGGGACGCCTTTGTCCTTGCTACCGATAATGAGACGTTATGTTAACCGAATATGTATATTCTATTCATAAAATCTTTTCTTTTGTTTCCATTTATAATTTTGAAATAGAATTTGATTAAAAATGCTCCACAATCTCAAGTTTTACGATAAATAAAAAGAATCCAACTTAAAAAATATTGATCAAAATGGATTCTTCTCCAGCAACTTTAAGTTTATTTTTTTATAAAAAAGTTTAACTATCCCTATAGATTCTTATGGAAGGGGTAGCACCAACATTTCGCGAATTTCGTACGCTAAGCAAAATTTCATAAAGAAAAAACCGATTTCCTGTACGCTAGGGACTCGACTTTTTTAGATTGATATATTTGACTAAAACTCCCAATAATACAATAAGATTCATCATATAATTAATTATTGTTTATCAAGAGAAATTAAATAATTTCCTTACATGCCCAAGCGTCTACCTCTACTTTAAATACAGGAGCTGCTAATGCCACCACATAAATCATAGTAGTACAAGGAAGATGTTCACCTAGAAAATCTCCAATAATTTTTCTTCTCTTATCTGCATTAAAATCACCTACTAAATAAAATACCATCTTAGTTAAATCTTCTACGTTCATATTAGCAGCCACAAGATTTCTTCTAATATTATCTAGAGCTAATTGTAACTGTTCCAATGGATCCTCTGGAATCATTCCATCTATTTCCATACCTAATTGACCTGATAATGTGAGCCATTTATTAGGACCTGTTACTTCTATTTGATGGACATATGATGCTACTGGTTTATGTACTGTTTCGGGATTTCGGGATTTCTTCAACTAGAATCATTCCTTTACTGAAATTTTTATAATAATCTAAATTATTATATCAGTTTTCTGAGTATGGTGTTAACCCACCTTGTTAGTTAAATTATATTTTTTCATAATCTTTTTTGTAATATATTTATCCAATTAAGTTTCTCTAAAAGTATCGAAAACGACCGTTTAAGGCACTCTATTTAGTTCTAACAAAACTGAAAGAAATATGGTCAAAAACCAGTTCTAAAACTCATTACTAAAAACAAAGTCCCATAACAAACATTAAATGTCGTTTATGGAACTTTGTTAACGTACAGAAAAAAACAGTTTTCAACTTAGAAATTTCTTAGTGTACGAAATTCGCGTTTAGTTGGCGAGACCCCTGGAACTAAAACACCCCATAAGTTAGATAATTACAGGAACCTTTGAATTTGCTTATAATGATGAAGATCATGTTCTATTAAGCCTAAAAAGTAACTATAGAGTGATACTTTGTTTTTTCCTAAAATTAAGTTCTGTGTCCATAACTCATCCGTTAAATCATTTATTGTATTAATCAACTTTTTCCTTACCATTATAAACTGATTAATTAGTTCCCCCTTTGTTTTAGATTTACTATCAATTGATGCTTGATAATTTACTAAATTAACATTTGGACTCTTTGGTAATTGAGTACCCTGAAATAAATAAGGAATACGCTGATTCAAAACAAATTCATCCCAAGGTATAAGGTGTCCAATTACTTCAGCAATAGTCCACTTATCTTTATCTATTTGCATCCTCCATTTCTCTTCAGATAAATGTTTTAAACTTCTTACCCAATCAATAGATTGTTCATAATGATTTATTATTTTCTTCTTTTTTTCATACAACTACATCAACTCCATTAATTTAGCATTCAACTATTTATTACCTTTCAAAATTAATAATCTAAATTCCTCTTTGTACTACTCTGTTCCATGTATACCTTAAAAAAACGAAAATTTTTTTGACAAATAATTTAACATTCTCGGTCATTGATAATATTTAACTTCCGAGAACGATAATTATGTAAATAAGCTGTCCATATGGACAGCTTATTTTTTTTGCTTAGCGTGGTTTTTTTCCAAAATGCTGGCGGTATCCCTTTATGAACATGATTTTAGCTAGAAAACGTTGATATTATTGAGTTTTATCTTCCGTCCATAAACATACAATTTTCTGTACACATACAAAGAAAGCCACATTTTATTAGCAATGCATAGCATAGACTAGTTTTCATCCCTTCATTTGGATATGTAATTCCGCATATCCAAATGAAGGGAATCGATATGCAGTGTATGATTAAATTATATTAACAACATTAAATTTGAATTTATTTTTCTTTCGAATTAAAATAATTATTTTTTAGATAGATATACCAAGTTATAATTATTTCAGTTAATTAAATGATATTAAAATAGTAGATTTATCAGTATAGTATTTCTTCTCATATTAATTTGTAATAGCAGAATTAACGAATATAATCGACAAAATTCTACTATTTACGCATTGAAAACTAAATGTTTTAATAAAAGTGTAATTGGTATGACCAATAGAGAGAGGAGAAGATTGTACTAGTAAAAGTGCAATGTAGTTGCAGGTAACATTATGTCGGTTTTAATTTTCTTAATACTCAGTTATTTTAACGGGATCCAGAATCACAAAAGTATCATATCTATCAAAAAAGGCCATTTTATGTTTCTACATAGCAAAAGTGATTATATTTCGCAATAAAAGTATAAGCAATGTACTGTATAATATCATTTTTTGTAATCTTGTAGAAATAATGAGGGAAGAGGAGAAATAACATGAAGTATATGAAAAAAGTAGTTCCAGCAGCATTAGCATTTGCCGTTCTAGCAAGTCCGGCTTTCAGTTTACAAGCAAAAGCTAGTACAGTATCTGGGGATTCTAGTGTAATTACTTCTGCTAAACAAGAAAACCTATCATTAAATCTTAAATCAGCAGCAGCGCAGACAGCTGCATCAGATTCCAATGTAAATAAGGGTTTTGATGCAGATTATATCAATAATAATGTCATTCGTGCGAATTTCCCAGCTGTTACACCAGCACAAATCAAACAAGCAAAACCTTTTCAATATTTATATTTAGATTATAATTATACAAATGGCAATAAAATTACTGAGGAGCAGAGAAACAAGAAGTATTACGAAATGCCCACGTCGTCATTATACTTCGAATTAATAAATGCATGGGGAAGAGATGTCGATTCCAAATACGTAAAATACTTTGGAAGCACTTACGGGGAAGGTTTCGTAAAAGGGCTTGTTTTGGAAACGTTAGAAAACTTTTTCAATACTCGATATGCTCAAAATCCAAATGACCCTGAAGTGCAAAAAATATTAAACTCTCCTTATAACAACAAAAATAATTTTGTCCCTTATAAACCACTTGCTATGGGAGGATTTAAAGGAACACCTGGTATTAAAAGAGCGATTCTAGAGGAATATGGACCAAAAAGTTTAGACGAGCTTGGAATCCAAGTTATTTGGGGCGACAATAATAGTAACGCAGAAAAAGCTGTAACAATTGGTTATTCAGAGAAGACACCATTTAGCCCGCTTAAAGACGCTGTAATAACTGAAAAAAAATATCTTAAGAAAGTTCCTGGTGGAACAGCAGAAATTCCAGCTAAAAATACAGGATATGAGATAGCAGTTAACATCACAACGGGGATGAGCAAAGAACAATCGCAATCATTTGCTCAGACAATAGGTTTCAATGTTGGTTTCGGTATTAAAGATATTTTGGAATTTGGAACAAGTTATCAGTTCCAACAAACATTTGGAACAAGTCTCTCATTAAGTGAAGAACAAACGATATCACGTAAATTTAGTCTTACTAACGACACAGATCAAACAATTACAGCAGCACTATACCAAATTACTGCTGAATATAACTTAGAACCTGGATCTGCAGCTGCAGGAATTATAAACAAAACCATCAGTGCACCTACTGTACAAAATATAGCTACACAAGTAAAAGTATCCTCAACTTCAACAGGTTCTATTAAAACTGATGATTTAAAATTAATTCGTTCAGATGTGCTAGAAAAGTAAAAAAGCATGAGAGAGATCACTTATTATCTGAATCTCTCACAAAAAGAAGGAATTCTTGCCGTACCTCAGTATCTCGTAAAATAAGTGCTCCTTTCAAGGGGATACGGAAACGATTCTGGGTATGAGGGGCCACTCTGGGATTAAATTCCATAATATAATTTTGATAAGGGGTCCCACCCACACGCTGGACTAATGTAAAAAATTACTTATATTATATTATTACTATGTAAACTATAATATAAGTAATTCTTTTTATTGTTTATATTTTGTTATTTCCTGTTACAGAATCCTTATAATAAGGATTCTATTTTTTTGCATTAAATTTCTACAAACAAAAAAAGATAAGATCGGAGAATACGATCTTATCTTCAGCACAAGGAGTAAACATAAGTGATAACCATCACATTTTTATTATACACTAATTTTTGTTAATTTTGAATATTAAAACCATAATTTACAAGTATGTCTATATTGTTCAATTTATTACAAATTTAGTTGTAAATGTTTTTAAAAACGAATGTAAACTTTTACCCATTAGTTTACATTCATTTCCCCTTAAACATTGACTTTCATCTAATTTCGTTGATATTATAAAAATAGACAAAAAAGTATACATTCAAATCATTGAAAATAAAGGGATTGAAAAACAGATGGATAAAAGGCAACATTTAATTGATGTACAACCAATTCGGAGTATAGAACAGCTTAATGATATGAAATGGTCACTCAAACGTCATTGTTCAGATCGTGATTATATATTATTTCTAATTGGTATTAATACTGGGTTACGTGTTAGTGATTTACTTAAAATGGAAACGAATGAAATTTTAAAACTGAAGCGAAAAAAACGGAAAGAATTTAAAGTGAAAGAAGGAAAGACGAAAAAGGAGCGTATCATAAATATTACATCCATTTTTGAGGAAGTACTTCCATATGCTGAAGATTTAAAAAGTACCTGGTTATTTCCTTCTCGAAAAGGGGATAAGCCAATTAGTAAAATTCAAGCCTATCGACAATTACAAAAAGCCGGAGATTTTGCCGGAGTTGAATCTTTAGGGACTCATACCATGCGTAAAACATTTGGATATTGGTTTTACAAGCAAACAAAGGATATTGCTATGCTACAAGAAATATTGAATCATAGTACACCACAAATTACACTAAGGTACATAGGTATTAATAAAGAAGAAAAAGATAATATACTTGATACATTTCGTATCTAATTTAACATGGTAAAATAATATTCGGATGAGAATCAAATACATATTATTACAATTAAAGTGGTTATCAAGTCAGAAGAAGGCACCTTAGGGTGCTTTTTTCATTTCCTTTTTACAAAATATTACAAAATAGTTGTGACTGAGTTTGTTTCTAATGGAAGCTAACAATGGAAGGCTACTGGTGATTATATAGTATGATAGAAATATACAATTATAGAGGGGGAAACAAATTGACAAATGAAGTTGAATATCCACTAGCAGAACCGGACATAGCAGAAGAGATAGAAGTAGTTAATTCAGATGCCGATACAATTCAAGTACTAGCAAATAAGATCCATCATCAAAAAACCAAAGAATACTTTGAAGAGGTACTAAATACATTCGAAAGTGGTAATTACAGATCTTCTGTTGTGATGCTATGCACAGTAGTAATTTGTGATTTAGTTTTTAAATTAAAAGATTTAGAGGAAATTCATGGAGATGCTAAGGCAGAAAAAATATTAAAGGATCTGCATGTTGAAAAAGAAGCCAATCCTGTTTCACCCGATTGGGAAAATCAATTAATTGAAAAATCGTTTATAGAAGCAAAATTGTTAGAAAATGATGTTTATACTCATATTAAAACGTTAAAAACATACCGGAATTTATGTGCTCATCCTGTATTAAATTCAATGGATATTTTGTACAGGCCAAATAAAGAACAAGCAGAATCATTAATAAAAAATATGTTAGAAGGGTTATTAACTAAACACCCTCTATTCACAAAAAATGTATTCGTTCCATTTATGGTCGAGATAGAAAGAATACAACACGACTTATCAAATCAGGAGCGCTTAGAAACCTATATAGAATCTAAATTTTTCGTTCACTTTAATAAAGAACTAACCGAATATATCTTCAAGAATCTTTGGAAAATCGTTTTTAAAAATGATGGAAAACGAGAAAATGATAATCGAAATATTAACTACAAGGTATTGCTAATTATATATAAAAAGTACAATGAAATTTTATTTAACTATATAAAAAAGAACCCAGATTATTTCAGTGACTTTTTGGATAAGGAAACTATCCTATCTAAGTTGTTTGATTTCCTATCACGATATCCAGAAGTTTATTCTTTATTCAGAAATCACACACAAGAAATATTAAATAAGCGTGCGACTAAAAAAGACAGCTGGTTTATTAGAAGTGTTTTTGTTTCCGAATCTTTAAAGGATCACTTTAACGCAATTGAATCTAAAATTCATGGTCCTGGCAGTTATTATAACCAACCTTATATTCATCATTATTACCTAAGAAGTGAAGATGTAGAAATTCTAAACGAATTAGCGAAAAAAGAAGACGCATTAAGTGCGTTTTATGATTTTATGATTAGTCATTATTATCATAGTGGGTCATTTAATAATGCAGTTCATACTTTTGAAATCTGTATAAAACCTTTCTACAAAGAATTTAATAAAGAACAATTCGAAACTTTATTACAAGAAGCAAACAGTAATCCACAATGCTATGAAGGGATATTCGGAAGTAGAAATAAAATCTTGCTTCCAACCGCTAAAAAAGTAATGTCTAACACAAATATAGAAGAGATTTATAAAAACATATTCTAATTTCATTTTTTTATAGGAATTTCTCAAAATAAATGTAGCAGCGATTATGTTGCTACATTTATTTCAAACTAACAGTTGCGTTAGGACATAAGAATACCAATGAAAACAGTTGTTAATGCAACATAATTCATCAAAATTATTTAATTTTGAATACAACACAATTTAAAATGAATCAAAAATCCTTAGCGTGTTTTTTTCGTTTGGCTGGTGGTACGCCTTCTATAAGTTCTTCCAAAAGTCATTGTACATTTATAAATTAACCATTCATCAATTGTAGAAGTTAAAGCCCTTTTAATCTCTTCTCTTGTTGGAATTTTTGCTGGAGCAGGCTTTTTAGTTGCACCATGTCTGCACAAAATGCCAGAGCCATCTCTAGAATTTATGTATTGAGTAAATTCATTTAATTCCTTTAAAGAATTAAATAAATCTTCTGGTAGTTCTTTTTTATTTGTATTAAGTTTACTTGTTCCTAAACCTAAATCTGAAAGGATATTTTCAAAAATCTTATATGTATTTACTAATAGGTAAATAATTTGTTCTTCAGCAAGTGTTAATAAGATTATAACTTCTCTTACAATTGGCTCATCAATAATTAACTGTAGATAATCTTTGTATCTATCTGGTTCCGAATTCTTGTTCCTTTTCTCTAACCTGGAAAGTACACCTTCATCAAATGGATATGACAATTCTTCTAATATGATATCAAGGTCTTCTGAATAATTTTCACCTCTAATATTAAATCCGTTATCAAAGTAAAGTGTTGTTGCAGCTACAATCATATCGTTATCTAGTACCAACCGTAATCCATTGACCAACCGTAATAATGTTGTCAACCTAGCATATGCTCTTGTTGATTCATGCCGATTTAAAACATTAACATGTGGTGACTCAAATACAGGTATGTATGTAATACCATCAGGATCACCATTGATAAATTGAACATGGAAACCTAAATCCCAACCGATGATACCTGGATTTGTATGCAGATTTAATGACCATTCATTTTTACTCACTAATTGTATCCCCCTTAATAAACTACAACTTGCTTTGTTCATTATATCATCTAAAAATAAGTGCTTGATAGAACCGCCACATAATCACCAACTTAAGAATTTAGAATTACCCCAACACAAATATTTCATGCAGATTGATCAATTTTCCCGTTTAGGGGGAGTTTGTTTTTCTTAGCTTGATGGGCATTGGGTAGCACCAACAAAACGCGAATTTCGTACGCATAGAACAGATTTTCAAGAATTATTTGAAATAAAAAAAGCCGTTTCCATTAAGGATTTGGCTTTTTTATTAATGTGGGTAACATGTGTATTTTTCTGGAATGCTGGAAATCCCTACATTACTTTTTATTTGGACTTATTTCCTTCATTTGAATTTGGAAAATATCACTGTCTTTTTATGCCGAAATATATAAAAATATAATAAAGACTAAAATATAATTGTTAAAAAATATGCATTTGTTGGTCCACTCAGGAGGAATATTTTGGAATGAAGAAAAGATACATTGTTGACGATGAAAAGTTACTTAGTAAATGGAATTTCAAAAAAAACCATTTAACGCCTGATCAAATCACTACTGGTTCCGGAAAGAAAGTATGGTGGATTTGTGATAAAGGACATGATTATGAAGCTACCGTTTCAGATAAATCCAGAGGAAGAGGTTGTCCAATTTGTTCAGGTAGACAAGTTTTGAAAGGATTTAATGATTTAGAATCATTGCAACCTGATTTAGCAAAGCAATGGCATCCAATAAAAAATGAAGGAATGAAACCATCACAAATCACTTCCAAATCAGGCAAAAAAGTATGGTGGATTTGTGAAAAAGATCATGAATGGGAAACAAGCGTCAGCGAAAGAACGCGAGGTTATGGCTGTCCGTATTGTTCAGGAAGATATGTTATTCCAGGAGAAAATGACTTGGAAACTTTAAAGCCGGAATTAGCGAAACAATGGCATCCAGGTAAAAATGGTACTTTATTACCTTCTCAAGTTATGTCGCAAACCAGCAAAAAGGTATGGTGGATTTGTGAAAAAGGCCATGAATGGGAAGCAAAAGTGCAAGGTAGATTTAGGGGGGATGGCTGTCCGTACTGTTCAGGAAGATATGTTACTCCAGGAGAAAATGACTTGGAGACGCTAAACCTAGAATTAGCGAAACAATGGCATCCTTATAAGAATGGCGAACTACTTCCATCTCAAGTTGCAAACGGTACGCATGTAAAAGTTTGGTGGATGTGCAACAAAGGTCATGAATGGAAAACTAGTGTTGATGCACGAACGGGGAAAAACGGCACAGGATGTCCTTACTGCTCTGGTAAAAAGGTTGTTTTAGGTGAAACTGATTTTAAAACTAATTTCCCAGAAATAGCTAATGAATGGCATCCAACTAAAAATAAAGATCTTTTACCATCTCAATTTTTAAAAAAGTCAAATGTTAAGGTCTGGTGGATTTGCGATAAGGGTCATGAATGGAAAGCCGCTTTATCAAATAGAGCCACTGGACGCAATTGTCCGGAATGTTATGCGGATAGAAGAATTTCATTTTCAGAGAAGGTTGTTTTCTATTATGTGAAATTATTATTTCCTGACACGATAGAAAATTATAAACCAAATTTCTTAGCTCCAAAAGAGCTGGATATCTATATACCTTCTTTAAATTTTGGAATCGAGTATGATGGTCAAGCCTGGCACAAAGATAATAAACGTGACTTGATTAAAGATAAAATTTGTTATGAAAATAATCTAAGATTAATCCGTATTCGAGAGCCTAACTGCAAAAAACTTAATTCTACAAGTGATGAATTAATTATGAGTGTATTAAATAATGTTGAGCTTGAAAATAAATTAAGAGATTTATTTAATAACATTCTCGGAGTTCAGGATATAGATATAAACATTGAGAGAGACACTCCAAAAATAAATGAACTCATGAAATACAGCGAAAAGGCTAATTCCATTGCTGAAGAATTCCCTTTACTTTCTAAGCAGTGGCATTATAAGAAAAATTCCCCTCTTAATCCATCACAAATCCCCTCAAATTCAAATAGAAAATATTGGTGGATTTGTGATAAAGGGCACGAATGGAAAGCTGTAGTTAGCAATCGGACTCTATTTAACAGGGGTTGTCCCTACTGCTCGGGACGTAAAGCTATCCAAGGTGAAACAGATTTAGGAACTAAATTTCCTGAGATTTCTAAATGGTGGAATCATGAAAGAAATCATCCCCTATTACCTTCTCAATTTAAGCCACAATCTAATAAAAAAGTCTGGTGGCAATGTGATGAAGGGCATGAATGGGAAGCAGTTATATCTAGTAGATTCAGAAATAAGGGTTGTCCAATATGTTCCGGTCGAAAAGTTTTAAAAGGATTTAATGACTTATCAACTTTGAATCCTAAATTAGCAAAAGAATGGCACCCGAATAAAAACGGTGAATTACAACCGACTCAATTCACTCTTGGTTCGGATAAAAAAATCTGGTGGCAATGCGATAAAGGGCATGAATGGGAAGCAAAGGTTGATCAAAGGTCTCGACAGAAAAGTGGTTGCCCCTACTGTTCTGGCAATCGAGCTATAATTGGGGAAACAGATTTAGCAACATTGATGCCTGAACTTTCTACACAATGGCATCCAACTAAGAATCTAAATTTATCACCTTCGCAAATAAAGAAATCATCTAATAAAAAAGTTTGGTGGTTATGTGATAAAGGGCATGAATGGGAGGCGGTTATTAGTGCTAGATCCAACGGCAATGGCTGTCCTTATTGTTCTGGTCAAAGAGTTGCAGTCGGCGAGAATGATTTAGCGACACTAAATCCTTATTTAGCCAAAGAATGGCATCCTTATAAAAATGGCGATTTATTACCAATACATTTTACAAAATCATCTAGAAAAAAAATTTGGTGGTTATGCGAAATTGGGCATGAGTGGGAGTCTACTATTGCAAACAGGAATAATGGTAATGGTTGCCCTCATTGCCGAAAAGCAAAATTGAACAAATAGCTTTTTTTCTACTAAATAAAATGCCCAGACATATTAAACATGACTAATATGTCTGAGCCATTGTTATTTGTGACTTTTTTCAATTTAGGTCTTGATAACGTAAACTCCCTGTCTCTTTTATTAATGTGGGTAACATGTGCATTTTTCTGGAATGCAGGAAATCCCTACATTACTTTTTATTTGGATTTATTTTCTTCATTTGAATTTGGAAAATATCACTGTCTATTATGCCCAGGACTAGCATTTCATCTTTTAGTGAACGCCAAGGCTCGATTTTGATGGATTTAGTAGTTCTATCCCGTAAGGTGTATTCGTGAATATAATATGATTTTTCATTTTTCTTCATTGTAAATCCTCATTATCCTTTTAATCGATTAAAGTGTGTAGTTATATAAAAATTATACATTAAGGAACGTTCTTATACAGTTACTCTTTTTATCATTACCTTCTGGGATTTGTTTATGAAGTGAAAAAAGAGAGCCTAAGCCCCCGATGTTCCTTAACGTACAGTGTTCTTATTATTGATTAACCGGATCTGTGCAATATTTCTTTGCAATTGCACTTGCTATATCAATTGCCCTTTGTAGGGTAACTTGTTTAGAACTAGAATCCAAAAGTTCCAATCCAAATTCTTCATAAATCTCAAAATCATGACTTGTTACAAATCTATACTTTGAAGGGATAGATTCTCTGTCTATTGTTAAATGAAAAGCATAAGAATTATCTAAACACAATAATTCAACTTTAAACGTATTTAATGTACTAGGATGACGAAATTGATAATACTCAACTGGATATAAATAATCACCTTCATGATTGTAGTTAAAGTCTTTTGAAAAATTCATAATTACCACTCCTTATGGATTTATTTGGAATTACTTTTATCATAACTCCATCTCAAGCTAAAAGTACAGAATTTTTAGTTTTTAGGTATGACTGTGTCCCTTACGTACTTAAAAATTATAATTACCTATAACTATAAATTCATATTGTTTTAATAAATATGAAGTGAATTTAAATAAAGGATCTTAGGTAAGAATCCTATATTCTTCTACATTAACGTATACTTATATTTTCACTAAATTATTATGATGTATATATTAATTCAAAATTATTTATACGAAATAACCAAATGGATTTTTTCGAAAAAAATGATATACCATTCTATTTTCTTAATTCACATAATTTTCAAAAATGAAATACGTGGATATTAATATTTGTTATATAATATACTTGTCAAAGCATTACCCCTGTAGTTTTTATGATGAATCTGTAAGATAGTTTGTTTGTCCCATATATTCACCTTAAACTAAAAAGAACCTGTAGAGATCCCTACATCCTACAAGTTCTTTTTGCTTTTCCGGTTAAATGTTGATTTGAAATAAAGTTGCGATTTTTTGAGGGGGAAAAGTAAATGTTTGTAAAAGCAGAAAGATTATTAATACGAAAATTTGAGTTCAAAGATTGGCAAGCTGTCCATGAGTATACATCAGATATCAATGTTATGAAATACATACCCGAAGGGGTTTTTACTGAAAAAGATACGAGGAACTTTGTGAATGAAAACATTGGTAAAAATGCTAAGAACTTTCCTGTGGTATTAATAGATGAAAATATCCTGATTGGTCATATTGTTTTTCATAAATATTTTGGTGAACATACTTATGAGATTGGTTGGGTGTTCAATCCTAAATATTTCAATAAAGGATATGCTTCTGAAGCAGCACAAGCTACATTGAAATATGGGTTTAAGGAAATGAAATTACATAGAATTATAGCCACATGTCAGCCACAAAACACCCCATCATATCGAGTGATGGAGAAGATTGGAATGAGAAGAGAAGGCTATTTCAGGAAGTGTATACCACATGGAAATGAATGGTGGGATGAGTATTATTACGCTATTTTAGAAGAAGAATAGGGTTCTAGTGCAAACACTCCAAAACTTGGACGTACTGTACTGATACTAGTACTCTAAAAAAGGATGTGATTAGTATGGAAAAGTAAAATCTATTCTTTCAGGAATAGAAACGATGCATATCATTGAAAAAGGCTAACTTATTTTACGGGACAGGTCTGTCCAAAATGAAATGAAGTTTATTCATCAACTATTCGGAATGGCTGGATAAGAATAGATTCCATTAGGAATCTATATACCTTTTTCATATACTTCAAAGTTTTTGCACCATGACAAACAAAAGTATACATTCAAAATACATATAATAAAGGGTAAATGAAACTTATTTCAATAAAAAAAGAGATGGAGAATCCATCTCTTTTTTTGTTTCAGTTTTCTACTTTAGATGTTTGTAAAGACACCCATGTTTCTTTCAATGTTATTAAATCCTCTGTCACAAATAGCGGCTTGTGCTCACTTGGTGGTTTGTTTCCCTTTGGATTAATCCAGATGGCAGACATTCCTGCATTGATCGCACCCACTACATCATTATTCCAAGAATCACCTATATATACAGCTTGTGCTGGCTCGATTCCATACTGTGAGAGTGGTATATGAAAGGATTCTCGTTGCGGTTTTTCAACCCCTATCTCCTCTGAGATAAAGATTTCTCTTTCTGTAAACACTTTATCCAATTGCAATTTCATGAGTTTAGATCGTTGTTCATTGGCTTTTCCATTTGTGATAATACCAACTTGATAAGTTTGCTTTAATTCTCGAAGATACGCATTGACAGCTTCTTCTGGCTTCACTAAGTAGATAAGCTGGCTGAAGAACTCACGGAAGTAAGTATCCGCCTCTTCTACACTAACCTCCTGATTAAAATGTTTAAGTGTATGAATAAGACGTTGCTGCCTGACTTCATCTAAGGAAATATGCCCCTGATGGTGCAACTCCCAAAAATGATGATCATAGTGTCGATAGTGAGAAAAAAACTCCTTAACTGGCAGATGCTTTGTGATATTAGACCGATAAAAGGTATCTGTGGTGGCTTGCGTCCAATAGGTCTCAAATGAAAACAAGGTATTATCCAAGTCAAAGAGCACTAGTTTTATATCTTGTAACATACGATTCTCCTTTATCCGGTTGTATTTACGAACTAACTTCTTTCTTTATAGAGACTGTGACAGATCGTGACTGTTCAAATTTAAGCCATAGGATCGCAATTACCATGATTGCCAATCCCGAAATCCGCATAACATTTGGAATTGGTCCCCAGATAAACCATGTTAATAACATTGCGACTGGCAATTCAGTCGTTGTTAATGTCGCCATCATAACAGAGCTCACATTTTTTGCAGCATAGGACAGAAGTTCAAATGCTACAATCTGCCCCAGAATTGCTGTGATGAATCCAAACGACAAAGCATCCGTTGTGAAAAGATGTAATTTTTCATACTGCCCGAAACAGAAAACCAAGACCATGATTGTAGCAATAAGGAAGATAAACACTTTCGTGAACGGATGATCTGTTATCTTTTGCAAACTAAATAAATTTGTTGCAAATGATATACCTGCTGCAAATCCATAAAGCAACCCCGGTACAGTCACATGTGCTAATGTTCCACCAATCAGCAAGAAAGTTCCCATCCATAATAGTATAATGGCTACTATATGTTTACCTACCACTAGCTCTTTATTAAACAGAATCCCAAACAGAAAAAGAATCCAGGGATATTGAAATAAGCCTAGTGATGCAATACTCGGATCTGTTAATTGGATAGAGTTATAGTAAAACAATCCTGTTAACACTGTCGTAATACCAGCTATCCAATTGTACGGATTCTTGATTAATGACATATATGGTTGTGAAATACTGTTTCTTTTGTTAGCGAATAGGAACTTGCCGATAAAATAGAGAATCGCAAACCCGAATTGATAAATGAGTAAGTCCAACGTTGTTAACCCCGTATTATTTGCTACTTTTACGACATTGGAATTCACTCCAAACACAATACCTGCGATAAGGGCCGCCCAGGCTCCCAGCCTAGAATTTACTTTGGACATACTGTTATCTCCTTACGTAAGGCAGGTAATGTGAACTTAGTAATGCCCGTGCCTAAATATTCCGACTCTTGTGTATCAATTGGGATCCATTTATATGCTCCAATTTCATTATCTGGTGTCGGTTCACCCTTTATTTTTACAACATACACTGTTAAAAACATTGACTCCGTTCCTAACATAGATTGTGTTTCAAAATCACCTAGCAAAGTACTCGATACAACCTCCAACTGCAATTCTTCTTGCAGTTCCCTCCTCAATGCTTCTAAATCGGTTTCTCTATCCTCGAGTTTACCTCCAGGTAGCATATAATGATCAGGAGATTTCTTCTTACTCACTACTAATAATTTATTATCTTTTACGATTGCTGCCCCAATTTTTCGAATCATAGTACCTAACGCTCCTAACTTCTCCTACGCTAAAACAGGGTTCGTATATTTAAATGTATTAACAACATTCATCGTGTCCGTCATAAGGGTCACATGATCATAACAAATCGAAAGCTTATCATTCATATATTCCTCTACCATTTCGTCAGTTGGTTCGCTAAATGCATCTCCAAACACAGACACTCCCTCTAATGATTTTGAAGACAAACCAATTGTCAATAATGCATATTTCACATCATCTTGGCTACCGAAATTATAAATAGGGCACTCATATGTAATTCCATACTTTTCTTCAAATCTACTTAAAATCTCAATAGCTACATTTTTCTGTTCTGCTAAATCCTTTTGATAGCCTACACATCCATCTACAATTCGTGTAATTCCATTTTGTAGGCAATATACTGTCGCAGCTGCGTGAATAGCTAATTTATCACCTAATAACACAAGATTAACTCCCCAGCGTTTAAAATCTTCTTCCAATTTAGAAATTGCAATACTTCTAAATAATCCATATGTAGGTAATACTGTACGACCGATAATTTGCTCTGGAAAACGATTTTTTAATTCTTCTACTCGAATTTCAGACAACTCACTTTTAATCCCTATACCGCTGTTACATGTTAATAGATGAACCTCTTTTCCTTGTAATGCCTCTAGACATGCTACTAATGATGAATCGCGACCACCTGTGAATAATACAGCTACTTTTTCTTTACTCATTGAAATCTCCCCTTTAAAATTATTTATTTTAGTTGATGAAGTAGTGCTTCTATATGATCGGTAGTATGGAAAAAACTAACCGATATACGTATGGCATTTAGTTCTTTGATCTCTCTAACAAAAATATTCTGTATCTCTAATTGTTTTGTAACGCTTTTACAATCTAATCCTTCTGGTAAAGGAAGAGTTATTAAACTAGCAGTTTCCATCACTATAGGACGAAATGCTGTTTCTTCGATGATTCTATTTCTTAGCATATCTGTATTTGCTTGGATCATAGGGAAAATAGTATTCATCCCCATCTCATCGCAAAGCCACTTTAATCCTGCTAAAAATCCATGAATAGAAGGACGGAACCGTGTACCAATCTCAAATCGCCTGCTTCCTTCAGAGGGAAAATAATAAATAGTTCCGTCATGTTTATTAAACGAAGCATTTCCAACAAAGGTTTGATTGACGATATCTAGCATCGACTCTTTAATGTACAATGCACCAATACCTTCTGGCCCATGTAACCATTTATGTGCCGGAAACACATAAAAATCCACATCCAACTCTTTCACATTCACTGGCATAGCACCTACTGCCTGCGCTCCATCTACTAAAACAACAATTCCTCGTTCATGTGCATACTTACAAATGTCTTGGATAGGAACAATACACCCAGTCGTCCAAAACACATGAGAAATAACAATAATTCTCGTTCGTGCTGTAACCAATGTGAAAAAAGCATTGAGATCAAATACATGATTCTCAGGTTTATAGAATCGAACATTAACACCTTTCTGTCTGCTCAAAATAGATAAACCAGCTAATGCACCCAAATGTTCACTGCTAGTTGTTAAAATTTCATCCCCTTGTGTCAGATGTAAACCCCACAAAACTACATTAACCCCATCAGTTGTATTGTTTGTTATAGCTACTTCAGACGATTTTGCATGAATGAGTGAGGACAACCTATGACGTACCATCTCCAGATTTAATTGGAAACGCTTTCTTTGACCTTGGTTCACTCGTCCCTTTTCAAACTCATACTGCAATTCTTCTATAATGGCATTACACACACATTTCGGGATAAGACCGGCTCCACCTGTATTGAAATAGGACTGAGTTACAGTCATCGGGAGTTCCCTTTGGATGGTATCTAACATGTTCTACACCTCCTTTCTTAGCAAAATGAGTTCTGCTCTTGTCTGTTGATATACAGATTAATACGCATTCATAAAAAGCGTACATTAACCCATATTAAATAAAAAACGTTCGTGTTTACTGTAAGAAAGGTGTGAATATTCATAACAAATACTATAATTTCACATTTAAACCGAAAATGTCAATTCTTTTTTTTTGTAAAATTATCCATAGGAAAACCATCTGATTTATAAGATTTATCTGTAAATTCATAAGTTTTTGCATAATAAAAAGTATATGAATGGTTCTAAGTAAAAAAAACTTCTCATCCCTCGAATCGTTTCCGTACCCCTAATTATGCAAAAATATTTTTTATTACTATTGACATGAAACCACTCCCATAAAATAAACTCAAGAAGAACAATAGTTGGCGTAACACGAATAGAGATTTATAGACATAGTGGCGTTACGACTAGTGTTTTTAACTGATAGATATTTAAAAGGAGGGTATTTAGGATATGAGTGAACTACAAATATTTGAATGGTTAAAAAAACATAATGCTCCTTTTGCTTTGAAATTAAAAGTAATGGAACTTTTCCAAGTCAATACATTGCTTGTAGAGATGGATAAAGAATTAATGGATAAAGAAAGAAAAATAATGATTCTGCGTAAATATATTATAGATAGTTAGCTAAATGTGACCTTAAATCGATAAAAGATAATAATAAAGATGTTGACATGGTACGCGTTCCATGTTTTAGGATGATGATATGTCTTCGATGACAACTAAGATAATATTTCCCAGGAGGAATCTTCTATGCAGTTTAGCACATCATTTACTAGTCCATCCTATCTTGAAACAAGCGGGGTTATGAAGCTTGCGAATATTTCCTATAATAACAATGAGTGGATGCACTTTGAAATAGGTGACGAAGGGATTTTCAAGAAATCTGGTGCTTATTTAGTTCCATCCATTCCAGTAGAATTTCACTGCCATGGAATCGGTGATTATGATTTTAGTAATTTAGATGAATTAGATATTGAGAAAGTCAATACACTAGCCGAATATGAAGGCATTTTCTGTGTACCTTCTATCTTTCTTCCACATAACCAATTAGATCAATTTGTAGCTTTTATGAAAGATTTTCATATACAAAAGAAAAAGGGACTCTATCATAATATTTTAGGTATATCATTAGAGGGACCATTATTAGCCAGTTTTGCAGGTACACCAGAAAGAGGAAACTGGGCACCAACTAAAAAAGAATGGGAAAAGATTGCATCTTGTGGAGAATATGGTCTTATTTATACTGTACTTTCTCCAGATGCTATGACTGAAAACTCCTATCTAAAGAAGTATATAACTGAGGAGCATCCAAGCTTAGAATGGATTGTGGATACGCTGGTAGAAGCTGGGGTTAAGCCCGCATTAGGTCACTTCCAAAAGGCATATCCAGAAGAAACTTCAAAGCTTATTATGAAGGTTATAGATACGGCGCAAAAACGTAGTAATTATACTGGATCAGATGCTGTATTAACAGACCATTTATTTAATGATATGCCCAATAATTTTAAACACACTTGGAGAACATCTCAGGAAAGAGCACATAGATTAGAAGGATTAAAAAATGCTCGATTAGACCAATGGAATCTAGATAATATAAACACAGTTGTTGGAGAAGTTCCTGGTACTTTAATGAGAGCTGCTACAGAAGGTTTGTTAACAATCTGTATGAATTTTGATAGTGAGCATGTAGACTTAGAAGTTGCACGGCGAGTTGTAGAGCTCGTTGGCTCCAAAAGCATTATTGCCATGACTGATCGTATTGACACAGATTCTATGTGTGGTCAGTCATTACAAAAAATTGAAGGGAATAATTTGTGGTATCAGGAAAAAGGATATGTAGCGGCGGGATCTTACACAATTGATCGACTCATGCATAATATTCGCGCTACTGGTTTTAATGAAAAGGATGTATGGAATATGACCTCATTTGTTCCATTACAAGCTTGTAATTACCTACACACACTAGAAAATCTACCTATGAAACCATTCAGCTTTATAGATGAAACTAAAAAAAGAACACATTTTAAAGCTCCTGTGCCAGAACTAGTTCTAGCTTAAGTATAAAAAGAACACATTTTTGAAGTGACCCCAAAAAGTTAGACACATTATTTCATTAGGCAGCTTCTTGGGCATATGTCCGGTATTGTACCGGGCTCATGTCTTTTAGTTTTGCCTTAATTCTTTTATGATTATAGTAAGCTATGTACTTTGCTAGTTCTTGCTTAAAATGTTCTATATTCTCAAATTCTTTTCGGTATAGAAATTCAGACTTCATGATCCCAAAGAAATTTTCAATCACTGCGTTATCGTAACAGTTTCCTTTACGGGACATGCTTTGTGTAACGTCATGCTCAGTAAGAGAATGATGGTATTGTTTCATTTGATAGTGCCATCCTTGATCGGAATGAATCAGAAGTGTGGCTTTATCTGTTAAGCGTTCAAAAGATTGATTTAACATTTGTGAAACAAGGGAGTAGGCTGGTCTTGAAGCAATTGTATGTGTGATAATTTCACCATTAAATAAATCCAACATTGGTGATAAGTATAGCTTTTCACCCAATAATAATACGTGCTACGTGGGATATCTGCGAATTGAAGTAGTTCCTTTACAGGGAATTTACGCCTTAACTCATAGACTACTTGTGCTTTGTCTTGTTTTGTGATTTTCCCTTGTTCTGAACTAAGGCATTCAACTTTTTTAAATATGCATTTTCCATACGTAAACGATCATTTTCCGCTTGTAGCGCCTCTATTGAACCTACCACTACACTTTTCTCTTTAGTTGTATTTGTTTTTTTCTTTTCCATGGATGGACGCCCCTTTTTATGATTGTAGGGCATCCAATCCTCCTGTTTCATAAGTTACTTTCCATTTCCGAAGTGTTTCGCAAGAAAGAATATTGAAAAGGGCCGCCGTTTCCCTGATATATGTCCCTTGTTTATTCATATAATGAAGTACATCTAGTTTATACTCAGAAGAGTAGGATGTATAGCGCTTTTCAAAAGCTTTTTCACCTGAAAATTCATATCGCTTAATCCATTGATAGAACTCTCTAGAATCAATACCTACAGATTTAGCAATTGTCCCCCCTCCTTCAGTCCCCTCTAAATACCGTCGCACTGCTTGTATTTTTTCTTTTGAAGAAAATTTAGCCATAAAAAAGTTCACCCCAATTGTTAGACTGTGTCTAACAATTGGGGTGAACTTCATTTTGAATGCGGTCTTTTCTTATGTGGACTTTCTTTTAATAAACTCTAGTTCTAATGTATTAATGGTTGGAACATCTTTATTATTAATTAAATTATATAATAAATTTGCCGCTGTCTCACCCAACTCTTTAATGGGTTGATGTATCGTTGTAAGCTCCACTACTTTCGATATTGGCTGATTATCAAATCCTATAACTGCCAAATCTTCAGGTATCCGTATTCCCTGATTCTTAGCTTCGTAGATGATTCCGGCAGCTACATAATCACTTCCTACAACTATAGCCGTAGGACGAGTCGACTGTTCTAGTAGTATTTTTGCTACTTCAATTCCATCCTCAATTGTATACCGCTCATCAAAGTACCAATTATCTCTCCATTTTAATCCGTATTCCTTTTGATAGTGAAAAAATGATTTTTTTCTACTCATTCCCACACCACTTTTAAGATTTCCTATACATAGACCAATGGCCTGATGTCCTTGATCTCTTAAGTGATTAATAGCCATTTGGATTCCGGACTCGTGATTAATAAATACATTTGCAATTTGTTTACTTTCAGAAGCTTCACAGGAAACGATTTTCCCAAAATAAGATACTTCATCGAGTATGTGGCAAGGACTTATACATGAACCTAAAATAAGACCATCAACAAGCTTGTATTTTAATCTGTTGAAAAACTCTAGTTCTTGTGCAGGGTCGTTATTAGACTGGTGCACGAGTAAACTATAACTATGCTTACTACACTCTTCACCTATTCCCTCAATTAAATTACTAAAAAACGGATGGTTAATTTTAGGTACAATTACTCCCAATACATTCGTCTTTCCTTTGGATAAGTTTATAGCATTGAAGTTTGGAACGTAATTTAATTCCTTCATGGCTTGTAAGACAGCATTTCGTTTTTCAGGTTTGACATAAGGATGATGATTGAGGACCCTAGATACTGTTGTTCGAGACACGTTTGCTTTTTTGGATATCTCTGTAATATTAGTCATTACTATTACTCCTTACTAAGGTAGCGTCAGAATTTTTCTTTTTTACAACGTTAAGAAAAAGAACCCTTGTATATCAATGTTTCTTTCTATGTTTCATTAAGGTTTAACCCTAGTGAAACAAAACCAAAATCGCTTAAAATAGACTTTTATCTTATCCCATATGATTTATACCAAAAACTAAAATCTATTTAGCGTTATAAAAATCAGCAAATATTTATTAACTCAATGGCTTATTGTTATAAATCCACATTCTCCTGATTGTACCCCTTACTATAAATAGAGCGTGGCATTCCCATCTTGTGTAATAGTTGATCAAATAGACCTACGATTACCCCAAGACATAGTAGTACAATAATAGTTCCTAATCCAACCGGACCTTGGAGTACAATTGCAAGTACAAAAGCTATAGCTTCCCCAATAGTTTTTGTAATATTAATACCCCAACCTGTACGTGCAGTGATAGCTAACATCAATTCATCATTTGGTACGGAGGGAAGAGATGCCCGTAAGTAAATAGCAATTCCTAAGGCTAGTATACATAGTCCTATAAAAAATAAACTCCACTTAAAAAGTAAAACATCTACTTTTACGGATGAGAGAATCTTCAAGTTTAAAAGGTCAACAAAAGTCCCAATGATAAAGATAGGAATAAAACCTGCTATATTAGGAAGTTTCATTTTTATCAGGCTATTTATAAAAATAAGGATTCCACCAATAATGAAAACCCATGATCCAATTGTAAGTCCGATTCGTTCTGATAATGCAACATTCAAGGCATCCCATGGAGCAATTCCTACATTGGATTTAATCATACAAACAACACCTAGGGATAAAACAAATAATCCAATAATATAAATCAGACATCTTTGAAAGAAATAGTTCATGATTGTATACTCCGAACTGAGTTGTGGTTTTCTTCCTCAGACGTTTGGATATAATGCTCGAAAGCATAAGCTACACCACAATTATAATTTGGTAACGTTCTGAAAGTAGCCACTTTACTAAGTCTTTCATCTGCATTTCCCATGGCTATCCCTATTCCTGCTACTTTAAACATAGGCATATCGTTTAGATTGTCACCAATCGCTATTGCATTTGCTACAGTTGTTCTGTAATATTCGCAAAGTTTATGTAGTGCTACTCCTTTATCTATCCCTGTACTCATAATCTCTAGGTTGAATGATCCAGAACTAGATACGACACACCCGTCCATTTGACTAAAATATTCTTTTGCTTGCTTTAGCTTACCTCTGTTTGGAGAAACAATCATAAATTTGATGACCAAACGGTAATCTATAGGGTCAATTATACCAGAAACTTCTTCTAAACCATATTGATAGATTTGAGCTTTAATAGTTTCCCAAAACATATCTTTATTAAAATGGGAATCTTGAATTACTACATCATATAGCTGCTTTTCTAATTGATGAATTCCCTGATTTGATACGACAATCTTGTCAGATAAATACACTTGATAATAGATATTTTCTTTGTTTAGCCATTGTATGATAGGTCGAGTTATATCTGAACCCATAAAATGTTCATATATTTTTTGGTTATCTACATAGATTTGAGCTCCGTTTGATGCAATGATTGGGCAATTTAAATTATATTTATTAATGATATGTTTTGCATCAAATAAAGCCCTTCCTGTCGCGATTGTTACAATATGATTTTGCTTTTGTCCTTTCTGTAAGGCGTTTACATCTTTTTCTTGGATAGATAAGTTCTCAGATAACAGAGTACCATCTAAGTCAATTGCGATGATCTTCATGTTGCTTCCCTCATTTCTTGATTTGAAAAATTCATAGTCAGTATAAAGTATGGTACGCGTTTCAGAGCAAATGGATTATGTTCTTTCAAGATGAGGACTTTTGAGGGTTCTGGTGCAAAAACTTCAGGGAAATTGCAGATAATCTCTAAACCTTGGACATACTGATACTATTACTCTAAAAAAGGTGTGTGATTGGTTTAAAAAAGGAAAATTTGTTCAAATGGAAGCACTATCAACCCGTGGTTATAGTGTTTGCTCCGATTCAAATATGAGATAGTTTGTTTTAACTTTTTTACATTATCTAAAAAAGAACTTGTAGGGATTCCTACAAGTTCTTTTTGTATTACTAATTAAGATACTTTATATTTTCAATCCAAGATTTCTAAATAAGTTACATAACAAATCAAACATTATTTTAAAGATATAACTATATTTTAACCCCACCCTAAATTTAGGGCGGGGTTGTCTACACAATACAAAACATCCCAATAAAGTTTAATTTAATTGCTCCGCTATAAATTCATTAAAAGGTTTTAACTTAAGGGGTTCCTTCACATCGCTATCAACTTAAGAATTTTCTAGCACCCCAAAACGAGTTAACTTCTCATGGATAACTGTGGAATGACCATTTTTATGGCTTATTCAATTATTTCTTACAAGATTTAGGGGGACGAGTTGAAAACGGATTGATTTTAGTGTAAAATTACACTAAATAAAACATTTGTTACTTTTGGAGGAAAGAAAGTGAATAAGGAGCTTACAATTGAACTCATTTCAACGAAAATAAAGTTAATACGTACTGAAAAAGGATATACACAGGATAAAATGGCTGAAGTTCTCGGCATTTCAAAAAAAACGCTTGTTCAAATTGAGAAAGGGAGAACGAATGCAGGTTGGACCAACACCGTTGCTATTTGTGCATTGTTTAGGGATAGTGAGGTTTTACAGTCTTCTCTTGGGGATGATCCATTAGTAGTAATCGAAACAATGGCCCACAATAGAACTAGCAACTTCAAAGAAAAAACATTGGGAGGAAAAGTCTGGTGGAAACAGATTCAAGAAAAAGGGAACTTTCGTTTACAACAAAATCTGATTAGTCAGCATTATCGTATTTTAGACAAACATGATTACCGTTGGTTTAATTCGTTTGATCAAGAAGAAGCACTAGATCAACTTAATAAATTAGCAACAGATTCAGAAAATCAAATAACCCCTTAAAACTACAATGAACGAAAATAAATAGGAGGAAATTACATATGATCATCTTGAGTCTTCTTTGGATTCTCTATGTACCTTATCTTGTATTATGCGGTTTTATCGGTGGGATTTATCTAATTATTACTGGTGTTAAATATCGCAAATTACTAGCCAGTGTACTGGGATTACTCAGCGTTTCCTTTGTCGTACTGCCTTATGTTTTTTGGGGTATGGGGGTTGATGGAGATAAATATCTTCCCATTCCAACCGAACTATACTGGATTCTATTTTCTTTAACTGGGCTACTAGCAGCATTCATTGGATTATGGTCAAAAATTAAAGGCATACGCAATATGGGATTTATTATTTTTACTAGTGGAATAGTAGGCGACCTTTTCTATTATTTAATGTCTGTACCTGATTCAATGTATATCAGATAGTTTTTACTAAACTCAACGCATCTACTACTATATGGTGACTTAATCCAATAGGATAACGCAACAAAGGTAGAGGATAAATCTCTGTCTTTCTTTATGAATCAGTAAATAAAAAGGAGATGCTATAGCACTTATAGCATCTCCTTTTTTACATGAACCATTTACCTATCAGATGGGTTGCACATAACCGTTGTATTTCATCAAGTACATAGAAGGTAGCATATCGATAGCTATCTGTAATTTCTACATTCTCTGACCAGTTTCCATCATGATACTTATGCTTCAATGTATCGGCTTTGTCTCCAATCTTAACAATATTCATCGTCCCGCACACATATATAACCTCTTTATCTAACGATTCATAACAAGAATAGACTGGTACACCAATTCGATACAAGAATTCTAATAGGATATCTTCTACGGTATCATAATCATGTAGCCTTATACTTTTCATTGTTTCACCCCTAGTTGTCTTGCATCTTCCCAAATCGAAATTTACACTGCATCACACCAGCATGTTTAAGGGGAATGCAAGCAAGTAAGTTTACAAGGAAAACAAACGAAGATGGAGAGTAGCGCCATTCAAGTATACCTTAAAGCATAAAACAGCATCAATATGAAGTAATATATACTTTACAATACGTAATATATAAGTTACATTTATATAGGAGGTTACTTATGAAAAATCACGTCAAACTTGCAAGAGTAAAAGCCGATTTGACCCAACAGCAATTAGCTGAGGCAGTTGGTATTACAAGACAAACTGTTAGCCTTATTGAAAAAGGGAAATATAACCCCTCATTAAAGTTATGTTTACAAATTTGTTATGCGACAGACGCAACATTAGACGAAATATTTTGGATAGAACAGGAGAATTATGAATGAAGAAAATTACAGATGAAAGACTTGTACTAAGGAACTTACAAAATATCCGTATTCTATTCTTTGTACAAACAATAGGTATACTTTGCATTCTTGGATATGATTTGATCCATGGGGGCTTTGAACACATGCGAGACAATCCGCTATGGATGCTATTTATTATCACTTCGGTCGTGTCAGGGTATCTATCCATGAGCATTAATGTGCAGCATGAACATATGAAAAAGAATCCTAAAAAATCACTCCTTACAAGTTTGCTCGTATTAGTAGTGATTGTACTTGGTTTATCTTACCTTACATCGATTAGTCCAGAATCTAGTACAAGAGATGGGATACTGCTAGGTATTATCGTGTTCATTTGCGGACTCATTCCTATTTTATATGTCTATCAATTACGAATGAAACAACTTGCTGATTTAGAAGAGGAATAATACATAAACATATTCTATACTTAGTAATGCCAAACCACTTAGACAATTGTCTAAGTGGTTTTTATATAGAACCTGTTTAAAATGACTTAAGATGTGCTTACTTGAGTTCATTAGGTAGTTAGAGGTTGATAGACTATCTTTAACGAAAAAAGTTGATCAGTTCTTATTCATTATACATCTAAATATTCAAATGTAATTATGGAATATTGTATCATTTATTCTTATCTTCATACTAGTGGTACAGCCAACGCACTAAAATAAAACCCACGCTAAGGAGTATTTGTACCGTAACAATACTGTACGTTTTTGTTACAATGCTTTGTTTAAAGCTTATTACTAAGCGATTTGTTGATTTTGGCGTAACAAATTTAATCTGTATCAAAACTTTTTGACATCCTTTTTGTTACAAAGAAATTGAAGATGTTTATTACCTTTTTATAGCATGGAAAACCCTTAGCGTACGAAAATTAAGGATTTAACTTCCAAAAAATGTATTAACGTGGGTTTTATGTCATTTGGTTGGCGGGACCCCTACTAGTTCGTTGTACAAAACCAACATCTCTAGCAAGATCTCGTAAGATATTTGGAGATAAACAGCTTTGAATCTCTTGAGCAAATAGTTGTAATTCATCGGATACAGAAATAGACATACAAAAACGCCATCCTTTCCTATGATTCTACAGAAAGAATAGCGTATTTTTTCATTTTAGGGGGCATTTTTATGTTATTCAGGTTTATTGAGGAGCTTTCGTTTGAAGCAACTTTAACCCCATACCAATAAAAATCAGTCCTGTTATCTTATTTAGAATCATTCCTACCTTTTGGTTTCCTCTTAATTTTTTTGTAACATATGAAGAGAAATAAGCAACAAATAAACACCATAATAGTCCAGTTACTGTAAAAGTAAGTCCTAAAATGATAAAAGGCATAGGACCTGAAGCCTTTGTATCTATAAATTGCGGAAGAAACGCAATAAAGAATAAAGAGACTTTTGGATTCGTCAGACTTGTTAAAAGTCCTTGTAAATATATCTTTCTAATGTTCAATTTATTGGATGAGGCTTGGAAAGCTACATTTGTCTTATCAAGTATCATTTTAATCCCTAAATATACAAGATAGATAACACCTATAACCTTAATGGTGTTAAATAGTACAATGGATTTTGTAAGTATAATAGATAAACCAAAAGCAACCAATAACGTATGAACTAAAGAACCAGTAATAATACCAAAAACAGAATACACACCTGCTTTTCTACCTTGTGAAATACTTCTCCCCACAATATACATGGTGTCTGCGCCAGGAATTAAATTTAATAAAATCCCTGTTAGTAAAAACACTTCATAATTAATAATACCGTACATTCTAGCACCTCTATCTATTTTTTTGGTGCCCTTATTGATATTAAATTAAATAGACGAAAAAGGAAAGTATTTTCTATTTATTCAATAAAATCAGTGGATTTTTGATTTACAACCAATAAAGCTGATTATGCGAATTGAAAATTCTTTCAGTACTTCTGAAGGGGCTTTTACATGTTTTGCAAGACTTTTTATGGTAGCTGTTGCTTTTAAATAAAGTCACGGTGTTTTAAAAAAAGACGCGATGTTTATAAAAAAGTTGCGATGTTTTGCCCCTTTGGATCTGTTTATCTAAAGGGGTGTTTTTATAATGAAAAGGAAAAGAACATCTTTTTGTTTTTAACAATTATTGGCTTGAATGATTGAACAAATAATAACTTATAAATTTCTTATGAAAAGATTAATCAATTCCAGATAAAAATTGATATAATTTTGATCCAAGTTTATTATTCCGAGTGACCAATGAAACAGTTCTTTTTCTTCCGAAATTATCAATTGGTAAAGCAAAAAGTTCGAGATGACCGATATTTTTAGCCATTAACTCTGGTACTATGGTTATCCCCATTCCAGCAGTTACGGCTCCAAAGATAAAATCACCAAAGGCTACCTCGCTTATTATGTTAGGCTTGTAACCGAGCGATGACATTTGTTCAATAATATGCTTCCTTGTATCACAAGGAGCCTGATGAGCAATAAGTGGTTCTTCGCACAGTTCGGCAAGCTCAACCGTTTTTTTCGATTTAAATCGATGATCTAAAGGAAACACCGCATAGTAAGGCTCCGTAAACAACTCGCAACTCCACAACGATTCTCCAATATTTAAAGCCTCAACAAAGATCGCATCAAGTCTTCCTTCCTGTAAAGACTGTAGTAGTTCGCTAGAAGTATTTTGAATCATTAATGTCAAGGGTCTACCCAATAGCCGAAGTCCCTTAATCCTAGAGGGTAAATAGTAAGTGGCTAAACTAGGAAGACTGCCTATAGCTATAGGATTAGTACGGCAAAATTGTTGTAATTCTTGACGAATTGCGGTTAATTCAGAGATAACAGGCGTAATTCGATTATAGAAACGTTCACCAGCTTCCGTCAATTCAATACCAGTTGATGTTCTGTGAAATAACTCAATATCAAGATTATTTTCCAAATTCCGAATATGTTTGCTCAATGCTGGTTGGGAAAGATTATTTGCTTTTGCAGCCTTAGAAAAGCTTTTTTGTTTAGCTGCTTCAGCAAAGCTGTGCAACCACTCAATATTCATTATATTCCTCCAAACCTTATAACAATTTGTTATACCCTTATAAAATAATCATTCTTCCATATTCCTTGTTTTTTGGTAACCTATTAGATATGGAAGATGTTTTGATTATAACATAATGTTATAGGCTATCGTTTAATGTGGTTTGTTTTTCTACTGGAATGAACAAAAGAAAAACCGATAACTGAACATTGAATTAATCGACAGAATGTTCAACACCTAGTTAGGGAGGATTAATTTATGAAAAAAGTTTTATTACTATCATTGGGTATGTTTGCCTTGGGTTTTGATGCTTATATAATTGCAGGGCTTATCCCAGGGATTAGTGAGACATATCATAAAGATGTGTCACAAGTAGGACAAGCCGTTAGCATATTTACTTTGTTTTATGCTATATCAGCGCCCTTATTTTCTTCTCTACTTGCCGGAAAACCAATCAAAAAAGTATTATTATGTTCAATGCTAGTCTTTACTATTGCTAATGGTATTACAGCTCTTGCTCCAACATTTTCTATTCTCCTATTATCTAGAGCAATTGCTGGAGTAGGAGCTGGTTTATTCTCACCATTAGCTGTAGCAGCTTCTGCACAGCTTGTTTCAAGTGAAAAGAAAGGGAGAGCTCTAGGGCTGACTATAGGTGGAATGAGCATAGGAACAGTTTTGGGTGTCCCTTTAGGTATATATATATCCGACTTGTTTGATTGGAAATCAACAATTTGGCTATTAGTTATCATTGGTGTAATTGCTGTTTTAGGTATGCTTAGATTTCTCCCGAATTTTCCAACTACACCTCCTCCTGCACTAAACGAACGATTAAAGATGTTTCTAGATAAAAGGGTAACCATAACTGTATTTATAACATTTTTTGCTAGCATTGCTAGCTTAGGCCTATACACATACCTATCACCACTATTAGAAGAAATTGCAGTTTCTAGTAATTTAACGATGTATCTTTGGGCATGGGGATTTGGAGGTTTGTTTGGCAGTGTGATGATTGGTTATCTGATCGACTATTTTAAAAAGCCAAAAACTTTGGTTACAATAATTTTAATAACTTTAACACTATCTATTATATGTATACCACTAATGATTAACTTACCAATATTAAAGTATCTACCGTTCTTTGTCTGGGGAGCAATGGGGTGGGCATGTCAAGCACCACAACAGCATATATTACTATCATACCAGCCGAATAATGGAAGTTCAGCGGTGGCATTAAACAGTTCTGTCAATTATTTAGGGAGTGCAATAGGTGCTACCTTAGGTGGGGTTGTATTGTCTTTAGAGATGGGAGCTATTACACTGATTTATTTTGCAGTTCTTTCTATGGTGTTCTCCCTTTGTTTACAATTTTATAGCATGAAAAACAGATTTAAGGTGACAGAGGTTAGTAAATGCTGATTGAGAAAATGATCAAACTTTTTTATAAAAATTAAATAATTTATTTCAAATGTGGAATCTATTTTGATCAAACTTTTTTCAAAATAGATTCTTTTTATTTGCTGTAAAATGAGGGTTTACAAAGTGTTTTTGATTAAACTTTATTCTAAACCAACACTTTGCATGGTTTTATACATTGTGGAGACTTTAGGGTTTTTCAGGTTTACGGATGTTCTGTATTGGTACAAAATTTTGTATGAAATCTTGTATGCTCTTAGCGTGGTTTTTTTCCAAAATGCTGGCGGTACCCCATGCCCATCAAGCTAACCAAGTAAATTACTAGTTACGAAATGATCCGTGTTTCAAAACTAGCAATTGATATAAAAGTAGGCATGCTAAAGAAGCCTATTAAAACGCGATTTTTTCGCTAGGCAGCTTGTCTATGCTTCACTGTCGTTTTATACACAATCCCTAGAATATCAAAGACGGTCATCTTCTTATGCCTATGACATTTACGACCGTTCTTTTTGAGTAGTTGATAAAGGCGATGCAGAATTTTTAAAAGTTCTTCTGTGCCAAAAGCTATCGCTTGAAACAGTAACGGAAAGTAATCTTTAATTATATAAATCGCTTTGTATTCACTTAGTTCCTGCTTTTTCTTTTCAAGCAGAAACTGACGCATTTGAAACATCGTAGAAGAACAGAGGAGAATGCTGATGAGTTGTCCATATAAATGGCACTCTAGGCGTTCTTTTTTTATATTTTTGCATTCATCAATTTCAAAGAATGACTTCCACGTTTTAAATAAAATTTCAATCTGCCAACGCAGTGAATATAATGAATGCACGTAGTTTGTCGGTACTTCTTCTAGCGACGTATTCGTGATATACACATTCATGCCCATTAAACGTTTACTTTTATCCTTCATGACAATGCCTTTCTTCTTTTCACGTATCGCTTGATTTTTCAGACGTGTTTGCGTTTGATCATCACTTAAACGATGGATAATGACACGTGCTGGAAGTTTCTGATTTTGGCCAATGTATGCCTCGTGGATTTCCATCGTTTCACCAGGGATTAGGCCAGACAGCATTTGTGTCATATCGAGCTGGATGTATTCTGTTTGCTTTTTTAACATACCGTTGTTGAAGTATTCTGGCTCAGGGTTCTTGATATAAATCCGTGTATTCAGCTTCAACCGCGAGATGTAGTAAGCTCCTTTATCATGAATCGTTTGTAAGTCTCCTAAATCGAAGTAACCAAGATCACGTAAACACAAATCGCCCACCTCTACGGTTTCAAGACAGTTGGTACCGTATGTTTTATCATTATTCTTTCCTGGTCCAAGCTGCACGTTAAGGAATTGACCACTAAGCAAATCATATTCCAATTGAATTTTTACGCCTGCCGTATTACTACTCCCACCGGAACCTTGATAGTCTGTAGCGAATTGATCAGGCAGTTGAAACACTGTTGCATCTAGAATGCGGATACGATTGAAAGTAGAGATTATATGTGTAGAAAGTGAGTGATTTGAGCAGAGTTTTTGTGTGAGAAGAGAAGTAAAGACTTCTCGAAGAAATGCGACAGCTGCTGGATTAAAGCGTTGATTCAGTCCTTCTGGACTCATGAGTGTAGCTGTATTTGCATAAAGCTGACTACATAATCGAGTGAGAGAATCACTTGCTATGTGTTGACTAATCCAAATACATAAAGCGGCCAAATCTCGTGCGCCATACTTACTTTTACGTTTTACGAAACCCGTCTCCTGTGCGAGCTGTTGAAGGATACTTGGAGATAGATATCGCTGTAGTTCTTCAGCGAATAAATGAAACTCATCTTGAATCGATAGAGTCATACAAAACGCCATCCTTTCTGTATTTTTCTACAAAAAGAATAGCTTTTTTTTCGCTTTATAAATACAATTTCTTTTTCAGTAAAAAATGACAAGGTGTAAATAAATCCTCAAGATAAAAGATCACCCGCTAAAATTAGCGGATGATCTTTTATCTTCCTCGGTGTTTTGCTTTCCGTTTTTGGATTTTCATTTGTCGTTTTTTTTCTTGTAATTCCTCTTTCTTTTGACGCGTAATACATTGTTTCACTTTCTTTTTTTGTTCTAATTCTATTCTCAACACTTCATAGGATTTGTTAGAAACTCCTTGATTTTTCATTTCCTTGGCTGCTAATCTTATCAATCTTTTGGGACTAATAGTCTTATTTTTTCTTTTATCAATAGAGTTTTTAACACCTGATGTACCCTGTAATAGCGGAATCATATCATGAAAAATAAAATCTAGTATTTCACTATCTTTTGGTTCAGAACCAAAAGTATGTTTACATACCTTCAATTTGTTGTTTTCATACATTTCTACAATTCCAATCCAAAACTGTCCATCAAAATAAATTGTAAGTTTCATTGAGAATCCCCCTTGTTTAATACATGAGTGATGGACATCCCAGGGGGGAAGGTTACTGACAATAATTATTGCGTCCGGACTACCAACCGAACTGTGTTTTTTCACTCTAAAGTTATTATATTCCAAAATTTTGATTTGTAAACATTTTGATAATATTAATTAAGTTAAATTATTTTTTTATATTTATTAAAACATATCAAACTACTAATCCTCTAAGAAAATCTTATAATATGCTGAGAATGAAAAATGACTTTTATATAAATAAAAGTCATTTTTAACGTTTTAGGGTAGTGGATTCTTGTTAGCTTGATGGGTATGGGGTACCGCCAGCATTTCGGAAAAAAACCACGCTAAGCAAAAAATAAAATAAGCTGTCCATATGGACAGCTTATTTACATAATTCACGTTATTGGAAGTCAATTAAATAATACTCTTATTGTTTTTTAGTAATATATTTAATTCTTTAGCATCTTTTTTTGTGTTTAAAAAGGATATAAACCAAGAAAATGCATATATCAAAACTATACTCTCGAAAAAATCAGCAGTTGGAAAGGTTTCTATCCAATGGTTATATATAGATATAACAAAGATAACTAAAATCATTATGAAAAAATGAATTATTAAAGCGAATACATAACTTATTCTTTCAACATCAAAAATGAATGTGAAAATACCTGCACAAGCTGAAATTATAAGAACACTTATAACCTCAGCTTGTGTGATAGATATATTATTGTTTCTCGATAGTAAAACTATCATATATATAAATGATCCAGTCCCTAAACCTGAATAAAGTCGATTTTTTAATTTCAATATAGTCTTTCCCTTCGTATTTTCTATGATTTTAAGATAAGATTATTTAATTTTGATTGTATATAAAATGTATAAAAGATTCCTCCAAAAAATAAACCAACAGATAGTCCGCTTATAGCAGAATAAATTATGTTAAACGAAATATTATCATAAAATGCTGAGGAAATTCCTAAAGTTACATTTAAGAGATATTTTACAAAGAAATTAATCAAGATAATTATTAATGGAAGATAACATTTCTTTCTGAAAATCACTGTCTCTTTTTCGAAAAAAGTTTGATATTTTTGATACAACAAATATCCAATTAAAATACCTAGAAGAATGAAAATAGTATAGCTTATTAAACAATATCCTAAGTGAGAAAATTTAGTAATCATTTTATTCAAACCCCATATCATAAATATCATGGGAACAAGAAACATTTTAGACAAATTAATTGGTCTTTCTTGAGAAATAGCAATACCTCTTTTTATTAAAAAGAATAATAATATCCATACCCATAATGGCGTTCCTATAACTATTTCTTTAATCATGATATACATTGTATTTCCTCCTTTGTTTTTATTAATATTTACATCAAAGGAGATAGAAAGAAATACTTTTAAGCATAAGTGGTAAAAATCAATACATAAGTGGTTATTTAGAATATTGTGTTAGCTTGTTTTTTAAAGAAGAAACGTATTTTCTTGATACAATTAAATTTTCTCCATTTGAAAGTAGTGCTTCTATATTCCCACTCGCCTTAGCGGAGAATTTGTTTAAAAAATGGATATTGACAATTATATTTTTGGAAATTCTAATAAAGTTATCTGGAAGCGTATATTGTAATTTATATAAAGGACTTTTTATCTCAAATATATTTTCTTTTGTATAAATAAACACTTTTCTTTCAAGGTATTCCAAATAATAAATAGTTGAACAAGAGATTTTTTCTTGTTCATTTTTGTGAATAGAATTTACTATTAAATAATCATCAGAACTATTCTCTAGTGTTGATATCATATCTAGAATGAAAGATGTAATTTTGTGCACGTAAAAAGTACAAGATTCTTCTTTAATTTTTTCGATGATGTTAATGTTTACTTTCATTTGCTATCCTATGTTCCTTTCTTCAAAATAGATTCTATTGTTAGTTTGAAAGAAAGTTTAATTAAAGTCAAAAAATTATTTTATATAAAAAATGCGCTAAGCAAAAAATACAAAAAACCGTCCATCAGGACGGCTTTACTTTTTACATAATTCTGGTTATAGGAAGCGAATAATTAATATTAGTAAATCTCTGTTTCATTAAACAATCTACTTTATATATTCCAATAGTCACTATTTATATCACTGTTATATTTATATTCAATCTTTTCTTTTCCACACTTTTCACACTTATAAAAACTAGCTGTGCCGATCTGTCCTGTTTTAAAATTTTCACTATCTTGAGTTTTAATAAAGTTATATTTATGAATACATTTAGGTTCTTTTATCTTATTTATCCATTCACTTAACATAAAGTAATCACTCTCCTTTAAAGAATATTCCTGGTGGATTTCTGCATTTATAAAATTCTACGAAATATTTTCAATCAATGACTACGTTATGCCGTAGCGTACAAAATTCGCGAAATGTTGGCGTTCCCTCTTCTATGCTTAACTTGCATACTTTGCAAATTTCTTATCTATGAAATGAGCAATGATAAAGATAACGGGAATAAACAGTAATTTGAGCAGGGAAATGTGTGTTATACCTGTTTTTTGGATATAAACATTAAGGAAAATTGCTATCAGTACCAGAGTAAACATCCATTCCTTCAGGAATATTCTTCTTATAAAACCCTTTTTCATACATATACCTCCCTTTTCTTAATTGTATCATTTAGATAATTTGCTTATAAGAAAAGTTTTCCTGTATATTTTATACATGTTCGGTTAACATAACGTCCTATTATCGGTAGCAAGGAAAAAGGGGAATCCTTACTCTCATAAGGAATCCTCTTTTTTATTTTCTATAAAGCTATTCATCTTTTTATACATTCCTATTATGGCACGGTTTTAGGTTTCTCGTTTGTTACTGGATTAGCCGAAAACTGTATAAAATCTTGTATACTCTAAGCGTGGTTTTTTTCCGAAATGCCGGCGATACCCCATGCCCATCAAGCTAAGCTCATATAAGTTTAATTTCACGTGAGATTTTTTCTTTTTTCTAAAGATCCAGTGTAAGTTCTTTAAAAATTTGCATACCAAATAAACCCTATCGGGTTTCAATTTTTTGGATTACGCTACATGATTGTGAGACATAGAAAAGTTGTATACGACGCCTAAGATATCAAAGACTGTTTTCTTCTCATACCTATGGGATTTTCGTCCGTTTTTCTGTAAGAGATTGAACAGACGTAACAATATCTTTGTTAATTCTTGGGTGTTTTTTTGTAAAGATTGATAAATAAGTGGAAAATAATCTTTTATGATATAAACCGCTTTATATTCGCTTAATTCTCGTTTCTTCTTGATGAGGAGTAATTGGCGCATTTGAAACATGGTGGAGGAACAAAGAAGGATGCTAATTAGTTGTCCATATAAATGACACTCTAGCCGTTCTAATTTTACAGAATTACAGTGATGGATACGAAAAAATGATTTCCACGTTTTAAAGATAAGTTCAATTTGCCATCGTAAAGAGTAGAAATCGTATACTTGTTCCTTTGGTAGGTATTCCAAAGGAATATTTGTAATGTAAAAGTTAATTGCACTAAGCCGCTTACTGCGTTCTTTATAAGTAATTTGCTTCTTATGTTCTTTAGATGCTAAATCCTTTTGTCTACGTTTCATTTGCGTTTCAGTTAATTTATAGAGAATTAGTCTTGCAGGAAGCTTTTGATACATTCCAATATAAATATCAGGAATTTCATATGTTTCACCTGATTGTAATTGGTCAATGAATTGCTCCATATCTAATTTGATGTACTCGGAGTGCTTTTTTATAGTTCTATTTTGAAAGTATTCAGGCTCTTTATTCTTCTGATATATACGTGTATTGAGCTTTAATCTTGAAATAAAATAAGCATTACACTCTTCTATAGTATGTAAGTCTTTTAAATCGAAGTATCCTAAATCACGTATACATACATCGTTAGGTTGAAGAGACGTTAAACAAGTAGAACCATACGTTTTATCATTGTGCTTTCCTGATCCTACATGAACATGTAGAAACTGACCACTTAGTAAATCATACTCTAGTTGGATTTTCACACCAGCATTTTGACCACTACCACCTGAACCTTGATATGTAGAGGTGAATTTATCCGGAATTTGAAAATGTGTAGAATCCAGCACACGAATACGACGAAAATAGTTTGTATACAAAGTTGAAATCTTGGTAGAAGAGCAAAATTGTTGATGAAGTAAATGTGCTAAGAGTTGTTGTAACAACTGTACAGCTTGAGAATTAAAGCGTTGATTGAGTCCTTCCGGACTCATAGAAATGCCCGTGTTAGCTTCTAATCGACTACATAGTTGTGTCAATGAAGCGTTTGCTATGTTTTCACTTAACCAAACACAAAGAGCTACTAAATCTTGCGCACGATATTTACTTTTTCGTTGGACAAATCCTATCTCTCTAGCTAATTGTTCTAAAGCATCAGGTGACATATATCGTTGTAACTCTTTAGAAAACAATTCTAATTTATCAAAAGTCGATAAGCTCATGCCAAAAACGCCATCCTTTCCTATGATTCTACAGAAAGAATAGCGTATTTTTTCATTTTAAGGAAATTTAGTTTTGTTAGCTTGATAGCGATGTAGTGCTACCCCTTATTCTGCATTATTTGTTTCGGATGTATGATTTGCTAATTTAGAAAATACCTCATTGATGTTGTGCATTCGAGCTTCGACCTTTTTAGCTGCAGCGTCTAATGTGAATCCTTCTTCGATTAGTTCTTGAATCAAAAGGATTTTTTTTATGTTTAAATAATTATATTTACGAGTTGTTCCTTCTGTTTCGTTTTCAGATTTAATGATTCCTTTTTCTTCCCAATACCGAATTTTTCTTGTAGGAACTCCAGTAATATCAGCAACTTCCCCAATACCTACTACAAGTTTTTGAAGTAATCCAAAGTCAAGTAATGGATCCAATTCATGTTTGTTATTCATCTTACTCCTCCAATATATATTGTAACTATTTTACATCAAAAGTAATTAGATTACAAACATTTACGTTAATTATTGACTTGTTTTGTAAATAGGTTACAATTAATGTAGTTTTAGTGCATTTGATTATTTAAAACAAGGGGGAATATAGTTGATTAAAAATCCTGATTTTGAATTATTTAAAAATGAGTTTCCAGAAGTTTACGAGTCTTTTGGTAGTGTGTATCAAAGTGTCAGTTCTAATGCTCTAGATGAAAAAACGAAACAATTGGTTTATCTCGGGGTTTTGACTGCTAATCGATATGCGCCTGCTATTCGTGTACACATTGCGAAAGCTTTAGAGGTAGGTGCAACACCTGAAGAAATTAGAGAAGCAATTATGTTATCTATTCCAGCGGGAGGGATTTGTGATTTTCTTGCCATTTTGCCAGAAATGATGAATGCGCTAAAAAAATGTAAAGGGGAAGAAGTAAGTGAGTAATATAGTCGAGGTGAAAAAGGGATTAATCAAACAAAATTATTCCATAATGACAATGATTTTGTTTTGGTGTGGTTTGGTAGTTGTGTCAAGCTTATATGTTACGATCCCATTAGTATCAATTTTTGCAAGTGAATTTAAAGTAACGATAGCCAAAGCAACTTTAACAAGTAGTGCGTTCTCTTTTTTCTATGCGGTAGGCTTTTTGTTCTTCGGACCATTATCTGATCGGTATGGGAGAAAATTAATTATTTTATTAGGACTCATTGCTTTGACAATTGTTTCTCCATTTTTAGCTTTTTTTCATAATTTATCTAGTTTGATTGTTCTAAGAAGTATACAAGGAGTTGCAGCTGCAACATTCGCACCATCAGCTTTAGCATATGTTGTGGAAGTATTTCCACTTCAGAAAAGGGTAACGACTATTGGTTTTGTTAGTACAGGATTTTTGATGGCTGGGATTGTTGGTCAAGTGTTTAGTAGCTTCATGGCTACAGAATTTGGGTGGCAAAGTGTCTTTTATTTTCTTGCTGGTATGTATCTTACAACAATTATTCTCGTTATTATTTTTCTTCCGAGTAACGGTGTGCAACAAAAAAGTGGAAGTTTGTTAGATGTTTTTAAACAAATAGCAGTCGTGTTACGAAATAAGCAATTACTTATGTGTTATGCGATTACTATCACATTACTACTGACTTTTGTAGGAATGTATACCACTTTGGGAAGCTATTTGAATACTAATTTTTATTTGACCAACCAGCAAATTTTGTCTATACGGTCTGTAGGTATTATTGGGATGCTTTTGTCCCCATTTGCGGGTAAATTAGTGGGGAAATTTGGTGTTAACTATATCCTTCGTAGTGGAATAGTGATGGCTATTTTAGGTCTAGCGGTTCTTGGTGTTTGCACTAATCTTTCTCTTCTCATAATAATGAGCGTTATTTTTGTTGGTGGAATTTCTATCACTGTACCAACACTTATTGTAATGGTGGGACAATTTGGTGGTGAATATCGCGGAGTAGCGGTTTCTCTTTATACCTTTATTTTGTTTATTGGTGCTACTTTAGGACCTATAATTACTATTACCCTCTTAGGGATAGGAAGTTATTTAATAACTTTTGAAACGTTAGCCTTTTTACTAGTAATTAGCTTAGTTATTTCGTTCTCAATTAAGCGTTTATGAAATGATGGAGAATATGTCAGGAAATTTGGAGTTTGGTTTCTGAAATTTCTAGAAATTAAAGTTACTATTTTAAATTATATATGAGGTGGAAAATATGAATACAATTGAACAAAAAGAATATGGGATAGCTTTAGATGCAGTTCGTGAAAAAATAACAATTCCAAAAGGATATGAATTAAAAAAGGTGAAAAGTGTAAAACAAAATAAAGAAGAAGTTTTTGTATTCCGCTTTGAAAAGATTACTGGTAATAATAATGGGCTTGGCGGAGAACATTACTCTTTTACAGTAAGTCGAAAAAATCATAAACTTCTTGGTGTTACATGGATGGATCAGATTTTTTCTATTAAAGGTGAATTACCAACCCAAAAAAGAACAGAAGAAATTGCTCACTTATTTTTAGAGAAAGTTGAGCCTGGATTATTTCATTGTTTGGAAAATCTTTGGATTCGACCACATGATGAATCAGTTATTATAAATGGGAAACAAATGATCATGACTGGTATGAAGTATAAATGTTACCTGACAGACAAAGATAGTTATGCTTGGGTAATTGTTGGCTCTAATGATAAAGTGATAACATTTGAGCAGGGAATTAAATGGGAGAATGGTCGACTAACAGAAAAATGGTTACATGATTCATGGTTTTAGAAAGGTATTATGTACTTAGGGGTATCGCCGCATCGCCATCAAGTTAAGATATCGGTTATTCTCCAAAACGAAAAAAACGCGCTGAATTTATATGAATAACTGTCAAGAGATAAAAATTTCGTTTTGGGGGTACCTTAAAATCTTAGGTTGATGGGCATGTGGCGGTACCCCATCGCTATCAAGCTAAGCTTATGCAAAGTCAATTTTGGGTGAGATTGTTTCTTTTTTCTAAAGGACAAGTGTAGGTGATTGAAAGATTTACATACGAAATAAACCCTAACGGGTTTCACTTTTTTGAATTAAGCGGCTTCATTATCAGACATGGTACAATTGTAAACGACACCTAATATATCAAAGACCGTTTTTTTCTCATATCGATGAGATTTTCGCCCGTTTTGCTGTAGGAGATTGAACAGGCGAAGTAACACCTTTGATAGCTCTTGGGTGTTTTTTTGTATAGTTTGGAATAGAAGAAGAAAATAGTCTTTAATCATATATATGGCTTTATACTCACTAAGCTCTCGTTTTTTCTTCATGAGGAGCAATTGGCGCATTTGAAACATGATAGAAGAACAGAGTAGAATGGCAATCAATTGACCATATAAATGGCACTCCAATCGTTCTGGTTTTATCTTTTTACAATGATGAATTTGAAAGAATGATTTCCACGTTTTAAATAAAATCTCGATTTGCCAACGTAAAGAATACCAATCATGTACTTGTCCCATCGGGACAATATCTGTAGGGGTATTTGTCATATATACATTGATACCGCTGAGCCTTTTACTACGAGGAGAATATGTCATTCCTTTCTTTTTCTCTCGAACAGCTTGATCTCGTAGACGTTTTTGTTGTTGTTCTTCGGTAAGTCGATGGACGATGACACGAGTTTGTACTTTGTCACTCATCCCTACATAAGCATCTGTTATTTCATAGGTTTGTCCTGAGTGAAGGGAATTCATCAAATTCTCCATATCTAACTGAATGTATTGCGTACTCTTCTTTATTCGTCCATCTTGGAAGTAATCTGGGTTAGGATTTTTCTGATAAATACGTGTATTGGATTTAATACGAGAGATATAGTAAGCTTTGTTATCGTGTATATGTTGAAGATCTTTGAGGTGAAAATAGCCTAAATCTCGGATACACAAATCATTGGCTTTCACAGTCGGGACGCACAAAGATCCGTAGGTTCGATCATGTTGTTTACCTGGTCCTGTATGAATGTGGAGGAACTGTCCACTTAAAAGGTCATATTCAAGTTGAATTTTTATCCCAGCTGTATGGCTACAACCTCCTGCACCTGGATAAACTGATGAAAATACATCTGGAAGTTGAAACGCAGTTGAATCTAAGATGCGAATACTCTTAAAAATAGAAGTATAGGGAGAAGAACACAACCTAGATGAAGATAATTTTTGGTTCAGAAGTTTAGCTAATACTTGTTGTAGGAACTGCACGGCTGCGGCGTTAAATCTTTGATTTAGTCCTTCAGGACTGATGAGTACTTCTGTTGATGCTTCTAAACAGCTAGATAATTGAGCTAAAGAGGTTGTAGCGATATTTTGACTCATCCATATACATAAAGCAACTAAATCTTTTGCTTGGTATTTACTGGTTCGTTGTACAAAACCAACATCTCTAGCAAGATCTCGTAAAACATCTGGAGATAAAAAGCTTTGAATCTCTTGAGCAAATAGTTGTAATTCATCAGATACAGAAATAGACATACAAAAACGCCATCCTTTCCTATGATTCTACTGTTGGTTTGGAATGAATTTTGATTAAAATGGAACTACAAACGCTGAATTTATAACATAAGAAAAACTCACATTTTGACAAAGAGTGATCAAAATGTGAGTTCAATTTGTTATTAGATGATTATTTTTTATAAAAACGTTTGATCACTTTTAGGTACGTTTTATTGAATATTAGCTCCCGTTAGCGGAATCACACTGATTAATTTTTCTGGATGTAAATTTTTGTAAATAGAAAATCGTTACTTTAATGAAGTATTTTGGGGTTTTATAACAGAATCTTTTTTCGGCATTAAATCACCATTTATATCTTTAAAAAATAGAGGTAGTCCTTCTGCTAAGACAGGGTGTATAACTTTAGTTGGATCTTGTCTTTGATGATGAATATGTAAATGAGGCTCTGAAGATGAACCGCTATTCCCAACACGTCCTAAGACGTCCCCTGGCTTTACATGATCTCCTACTTCAACAGGGACACTATCTTTTTTGAAATGGTTAAGTAAAAGATAAGTGCCTGTTTCTTTTATTTTTATATACACATGGTTTCCTTCCATTGAAATAAAATTTTCTGAGCCTGGTTTAATGTCAGCTTCATCACCCGAAACAGCAACTACTATTCCAGAAACCGGTGAATAAATTTCTTTATTCCATATTCCATAATCTTCATTACTATCACTATTAATATTATATGGTTCCATTACTAAATCATATGCCCATCTCTCAGATGCCCATGTTGCATGAGGTATATTATCTTTGACACTATTACCGCCCCAACCAACAACGGTTTTTTCAGTTAAAGGCCAACTTACAGTTACAGATGGCTGAGCATGTTTAATACTGTTTGGGTAAGCACAAAGAATAATATTCATGGTCATTAATATTGGAAAGATTAATACTATGTTTATCATTACATTAATAAACAACTTTAAACTTCTTTTCTTTTTAACAATTAAAATGATAAACATGACAAAATTAATTAATAATCCGAGTGCTCCTATGATAGGTAAAACTAATTTGAGTATTGTCCATGAATACGCACCAAATATATCACCAATAAAAAAAACACTGAGCCATAATAATAAAATGAACCCTATTAACACACAATTTAGATAACCAATCTTTCGCAATAATTTTTTGAAAATAAACCACTCCTCCTTACTTAGAACTAATAAGATTAATATTTTAGTAGGTTCCTAACCAAATCCGTTCATTTATTGCCAAATAATAAGAACCACCCTCCTTAAATATAACAATTTAAGGATAAAATTTCCATACAGCTTTAGGTGTAGATTCAGTTCGTTATTATTTTCTAATTAGGCAAACCTACTCCTATAGTAAAAAAAGGAACTTATCCTTAGAAAAAAATTATCTAAAAGTAACCAAATATCACAACATTTTTTTACGTCGTGACTTTATTCAAATCCACATCTACAGAAAAAATAGCGTATTTTTTCATTTTAGGGGGTATTTTGTTTTTTTAGCTTGATAGCGATGGGGTACCGTCAGGAAAATGCGGATTTACAACGCTAAGTCCATTTTCCTGACGATTCCTTCGCTTTCAACAACGTTAAGAAAGTTTTATATGAAAGAAAGTTTTGTTCTTTTAACCAAAAACGGTCGTTTACACAGCTATTTATGTGATGCCCATTTTTTAGATGTAATCAAAGGTAGAACAGTTGCATCATGAATTTGCCAAATTCCTTGTATCTGTTGTCCCATATGGAAGAATCTCGTATATTTTTGCAGCAAGTGCCTTGGGAGATTCCCTTGCCCCTCTTTTAATCCAATCGTTAACAATATTATAGATACCGCCTGCTAAAAACAGGATTTGCATTCTGCTCATGCCATGATTGCGCGTAATATCCGCTTGAAAGACCTTTTCCATTGTGTAATTCAAATAATCAAGCATCATACTAGATATATTTGCATCAATTAACTTTCCTGACGGTTTCTGTGCAGACACAAATCCCTCTATGATATATTCAATAATTAGCTGCATACTTTCATATGGATCCAAACTATCAACCTCTTTCAAGAAATGTTGAACAATTTCATCCACAGATGCTTGTACGACGTCGTAAACGTTGCGGTAGTATTTGTAGAATGTGACTCTGGCAACTCCAGCCTTTTTGCAAATAGCTGTTACGGTTATATCTTGCAGTTTATGTTCATGCAACAGTGCGCTCAATGCCTCCATAATATATCTCTGAGAGTGTATACTGTCTTCTCTTGACTTCCTCAAAGCTAACACATCCCTTCATTCTGTTCGTTTTAAGTGCAAATCATCACATAGTGCTTGAAAGATGAAAATTCACTGTTATACTTACACATGTAAGCACAATTGTTAACGTAGTGATAACGCCATTGTATAAGAGGACATCATTGCTGTCAATGTGTACCATTTTCTTTGTTTCCTATTGGCAATTTGCGGCGATTCTGCAAGCTATAAATAGGGAGGGATATTCAGATACAATTTATAATGAGCATTTTAAAATCTTTTTATATGAATAATATGCGGTTTAGTGCTTGTGCGTTTCTAGATTACAACGTAAGAACAAAACAAATTTTCGACAAGAATAGGGTGAGATTCAATTGGCAAAATATCTGTATAAGTTAGGACATTGGGCAGTAAATCATAGGAAAAAGGTTGTATTCAGTGCACTCGCAATTATGATTGCATTAGTGCTTTTTGCAGTCAACATGGGTTCCTCTTTCAAGGAGGAGCTGAGCATTCCGAATACACCAGCAGATAAAGCAGGAAAAGTAATTGAAAAAGAGTTTAAAGCGATGCAACCAGCAGGTGCCCAAGTAAAAGTGGTGTTTCAAGCACCAAAAAACGAAACCTTGGAGTCAGCGGAAGTACAACAGAAAATTGCAGAAGTTCTAGATGAGATTAAAAAAGATTCAGCTGTTGATTCTGTGGCAGCACCGATGCAACTGCAGAACCTCAGTGAAGATAAGACAATCGGATATGCAGTCGTTACGTACAAAGTGAAAGCGGAAAAGGTCACAGAAGCTTCTAAGAATAAGATTTTAGATAGTATTAAAACAACAAGGGATGCCGGCATTCAAACGGAGTTATCAGGAGGCGATATCAAGTTTTCCGACTCAGAGACTTCAGGTATGACTGAAATTGTCGGAGTACTTGTAGCCTTCGTAGTCCTGGCATTTACCTTTGTGTCTTTTCTGGCAGCTGGACTGCCGATTCTCACTGCGATAATCGGATTAGCGATTGGAATGCTAGGAATCATGATTGGGACCAATTATGTGGAAATCCAAACAGTTTCCTTATCATTAGCTGCCATGCTGGGACTCGCAGTAGGCATTGACTATGCGCTCTTCATTATCAATCGTTTTAGACAGCAGCTTGCACAAGGAGATTCTGTTCCAGAATCTGTTGCCATCGCAACGGGAACAGCGGGAAGTGCCGTAATCTTTGCAGGATTAACTGTTATTATTGGTCTTTTGGGACTGTCTGTTACAAAGATTCCATTCCTGACAGCGATGGGCGTATCCGCCGCCTTTACTGTGCTCGCAGCTGTGTTGGTTTCTATCATCATATTACCAGCCATATTGGGATTAGTCGGCCATAAGATTGCCCCATCTAAACAAAATCGATTCTTGCAAAAGATGACTGGGGCAGGCAAGAAACATGCTGGTTCAAATAAATGGGGGGAATTTGTCATAAGACGTCCTCTGATTGTTACGATTTTCGCAATCGGACTACTTGCAGTGATTACGATTCCATTTTTCCATATGAACCTTGGCCTGCCTTCTGATGGAACAACAAAGTCTACAGAAACGACAGAAAGAAGAGCATATGATTTATTGACGGAGGCATATGGAGAAGGATTTCATGCCTCTTTAGTGGTAGTGGCAAAATCAGAGGAAGCAACAGCTGAAACGCAAAATGCTATGAACACCGTTGCAAAAGAATTGGGTAACTTATCTGACGTGAAAAGTGTGACACCAGCTATCCCTGGTCCTTCTGGAAAGATTTATATGATTTCCGTCACACCAAAAACAGGACCTGACGATACAAAGACGAAGAATTTGGTAAAAGCGATCCGGGACAAATCGAACCAGACTGAGAAAGAAAATGGAATTGAACTAATGGTAACGGGCCCAGCAGCGATGAATATTGATATTGTGCAAAAGCTGAGTGATGCCTTGCCAGTTTTCGCTGCCCTTATTGTTGGACTTGCATATGTACTCTTAGTTCTAGTCTTTAGATCTCTGCTCATTCCATTAAAAGCAGTATTAGGGTTTCTACTTTCTCTTGGTGCTACGTTGGGAGCCGTGGTATTTTTCGTGCAGGATGGGCATTTCCAAAATATATTTGGTTTCCCGGCTGCTGGTCCGATCTTAGCTTTCTTGCCTGTCATTCTGATTGGCATTCTGTTCGGACTCGCCATGGACTATGAGGTGTTCCTAGTGAGCAAGATGCGGGAAGTATATACGCATACAAGCGACCCGAAGAGAGCTATTTTAGAAGGAATGCGGGAGAGCGGTAGAGTCGTAGTCGCAGCAGGATTAATTATGATGTCTGTATTTATTGGATTCATGTTGGCACCTGATACCATCATTAAATCCATAGGCATGGCTCTTACATTCGGTGTTTTCTTTGACGCATTCATCGTGAGAATGACAATCGTACCTGCGGTCATGACTCTCATGGGTAAGTCAGCCTGGTACTTGCCAAAATGGCTAGATAAAATTTTGCCTAACATTGATGTTGAAGGAGAAAGCATTATCCATCACATGGAAAACAAAAGTGAAAAGATATATAAACAGAACAGTTAAAGTTAATTCATAGTTGTATTCATAAAAAAACCGCTTCCCTATAAAAGAGAAGCGGTTTTTTAGAGAAAGTATAGATTTTCCTCCGCTAATTATGTAAATATATAAAAGGACATTATCGCTGTCAATGTGTGCCATTTCCTTTGTCTCCCATTGGAAATTTACCGCCATTTTTCAAGTTATAAATAGGGAGGGATATTCAGATACAATTTATATTAAACATTTTAAAATTGCTTTTTTGTTATGGAGGAATATAAAAAAATGAAAAAGAAACAACAAAAACAATCAACCTCTTGGCGTCCTAGAGGTTTTATTCAATGGTTTCTGACAGTTCTTACAGTACTAGCATTAGCTTTTATTGGTAGTTTGGCATATTATATTTGGAATCCATCAGATTTTAATGTCACATTAAGAATTTCTAATATAATGAGTCTTTTGGCAATGCTTACATTGCAAATGCCAATGTTTTTAGTAATTCTAACATTATTTATAATTGTGCTATTACTATTAGCTGTATGGAAAAAAGCCTTAATCGCTCGAGCATTGTTGATTCCTCAATTATTACTAGTATTATTTTTAATAATAGAGCCAATTACTCAGACGTTAAACTATGCTAAAAACGAGAATGTTTCCGTTTCGCTTAGTTCTCATTTTTTTGGTAAGACAGAGATAACATCAAAAGTCACACAGGACGTTGTATACGGTACAACCTCTGATGGTGTGGAATTAAAGCTTGATGTGTGGCCAGCTCATGGAGACTCAAAAAAATCACTTCACCCCGCTGTTATCATGTTACATGGAGGCGGCTGGGTTGAGGGTGATAAAGGTGGTTCACCTCATTGGTATCAAAGACTTAGTGAATTAGGATATACTGTTTTTGATGTACAATATCGTATGCCACCTCATGCGGGATGGAAAGATGAAGTAGGTGATGTAAAATCAGCAATAGGATGGGTAGTAGAACATGCGGATACTTACAAAATTGATCCTAAAAAAATAAATGTAATGGGGCAATCAGCAGGGGGGAATCTAGCTATGCTAGCCGCCTATAGTATGGGGGATGAACAGTTACCACCTTCTACTAGCGTTTCACCGGTACCTATTAACTCTGTGATTAATATATACGGTCCGTCTGATATGACAGAGTTTTACAAGAATAAACGAAGTCCTGACTACGCGGAAGATGTATTGAAAAAGTATATAAAGGGTACACCTGCACAATTCCCTGATCGTTACAAAATACTCTCTCCAATCAGTTACATTAATGAAAATACACCTCCTACTATTTCATTTTATGGAACAAGTGACCGAGTTGTCCCAGATGAACAAGGTGAAATTTTAGACAGGAAGCTGAGAGAAAATAGCGTTTCACATGAATTCTATCTTCTTCCAGGAGCTGATCACGTTTTTGATGTAAAATCAGGTAGCTTGAATACGCAATTTGCTTTTGAAAAAGTAAAAGCCTTTCTTCAAAAACACAATTAACAAATATAGGTAAAAATAATTTAAGAAGGTTTGTTTGCATCATTGTAAAATATAAAAATAAGTGAAACACGCATTTTGAAAAAACTTAATCAAAATGCGTGTTTTTAGTATAAATCTAGTAATTTTATCAATGGTACAAATTGTACTTTTAAATTGTGGAAATTCAATGAATATCATATGCACGTAAGGTGGTCATCTCCCTGTCAAGTAGACAATAATAAAGATACGGTTTAAAATCTTTTATTTTTGGAAGCATAAGTTTGCCGCAAACAAAAAGAACCATAAGCTTGCCGTTCTGGCAAACTTATGGTTCATATCACATTAATAACTGACGGTATCATCACATTTCATTCTACTGCCTATTTAGAAGAGTCATGTACATTTTGGAGAAGTTCTTCAATAAGTTTTGTTTTTTCATTCACCTTTGTTGCATATGTGAAATCACCATAACAATATGGATACCTAAAATTATTTTTATTTCCACCACAAGTGTACATCGCTGGATTTTGATCAACTTTCATCTTAGAAAACTTTTTAGCCGACTCCTCCGAGTGTTGTTTAACTTCTTGACTGGCAATAAAATCAATATACCCTGGTCCCATATTATAGCTTTGAATAATTGTATCCATGCTAACATCTTTTTCCGTTCCATATTTGTACATTTGAGCAAAGTGTTTTACCCCTTGTTTAATGCTCAAGCTTGTCTCTTGAAGTTCATTTGGCTTTAATCCAAGTGATTCAGAAGATTGCATAGGGTCGTTGCCCTCACCTCTACTCTCTTGGTACATAATACCTAACAAAACTGCTGTTTTCTCTCCCAAGTTATATTGTTCTAATTCTTTTTTCAAAATGGGCTCATATTGCAATAAACGTTTTTCGGTAGCAAGTACTTTATTTTTATGATTATTGGTTTTATGATTAAAATATAGTATTCCAAGCATTGTTCCTAAGCCTAAAATACTAATAAAGAATAATATAATTATTCGTTTTTTACTCGTATTCTTCATATATTCCTCCTCTTATAAGAAACTCCATTTTTCAATGGAGGTTTGTTCATTACAAAATATGTAATGAACAGCTAATTCCCTGATCCTTTTTAGATCCAAAATTATTTCTTTTAAGTTTAAAGTTTAATATGGAAATCTAAAGATTAAGTAAAGATAAAGTAAAGTTAAGATAAAGTTCATTTTTTAGAGTACTTTAAAAAGATATTGGTACAAACGGATATGAGGGAAAACTTGTTGATATGAAGAGAAATAAAAAGAGCAGCTAGCAAAAGCTAACTGCTCGGATCTCCAAGGAAGAGTGAAGAAAATATTATATCACCAACAAAGAAGAACAATATAAACTTGACAGTTTTTATGCATTAACTGTTGAATATTTATGAGTTTGGCAATACCCTCAGTAAGCTTATTTTTTTATTTAGAATAGGGAATTATGAAAACGTAGGCTTACGCCTACTGACATTCATCTCCCACCTAAAATTTGTGTTTCACACCTTCACATTTTTGAGGAAGGAGTCTTCTGTCGGAAAATGATAAAAAAATCAACCGCCAATTACAGGCAATCGATTTTTTTATTTTTCTAAGATATGTTGAAGTAACTCTTCAGTTGCATCCATTTCGCCTATTACAGGATTATTATAGTCACTTGCACAATCAAGATATGCTCTTACCCCACCGGAAATATTGAAGTCTAATTTAGTTAAAGAATTATTATCTTTAGTTTCTAAAGTATCCAGTGCTTTTTTTATAACGTTTAATTATATCGTCAATCATCCGTTTTTGTTTTACTTCATTTTGTTCTTGAAGGGTTTGAATAACATTACTCATTTTTTGTTTTAATTCAATAATATCTTGATCTTGTGAAATCATTTTTATGCCTCCAATATTAAGATTCGCATCCTTTGGAACTTTAATCCCGACTTCATACATTCTACTGTTTTTTTCCATTCTGGTAAAAGAGTTGTCTCTTGAATTCTATTTTTCGCAGGAACAGTTGTAGCGAAGCCACCTTTAGTTCAATAAAGAATAGTATTTGTTACATATAATTTAAGAGTTGTGAATTAGCGAAATGTCGCGTTATTCTCGCAATTTTCATCTAATTAAAACTACACTTCTGCATTTAATAACTTGTAATCATTATCAAAATAGGCATGTATCCTGTGTCCACCAAATAAATCTCCATCATGATATTCACAGTATATATCATTTGCTCTAATTTCGATGTCATAGAGGGTAATTGCTTTTGTAAATTTTTCTTTAGTTACATCATATTCTCCTGCATCTACAGCATCCCAATTTAAATGTTCATCATTCTCATCATACTCAGGCCAAAAGTCATTTTTATAATCAATCATTTTCTCTGCTATGGCTACTTTAGCCTTTTTATCAAATTCTTCTACATATAAAAAAAGCTTCTCTGCTCTTTTAATCATCTCATTAACATCGACATATTCATTTCTAATATCCAATTGCCAATGTATTTTACCCTTATTTTGCTGATATGCTTTACAAGCCTCATTAAAGATAAACACTCCAATTAATTCACTTTTTATTGATTTTTCCATCTCCTAATTTCCTTTCTATTAATATAATCCTCATCCTCCATCGATTACATCGACATATTCTTGATTTTTATCACTAATTCATTATAGAAATTAATTACTCCTTCTTAAACCACTCGTTAGTTTAAGAGAAACCTTCACAATCTCATCTGAAATTTCACATGAATATTCAATGTTCTTAAAAGGCATTGCTGTAACTTTAGAATAAAGTTTGATTAAATTATTACTAATAACCTTGATTTAGAGGCAAGTCTAAAGGGCATGTTTTGAAAAAAGATTGATCAAAACATACCCTGAATTATTGTGATAGATTAACTTATTTATAAAAAGTTTAATCAAAATACATTTAGTATTCTTCAATCGAAAAGGAATAAAACGATGCAACTTTTTTCTAAACGGTACATCTTTTTTATAAACAATACGACTTTATTTCAAAGCTACAACAAATAATAACTGTATAGAAATAATAAAGTTATTTAATAATATATTGAACTATACAAATTTATTCACATAAAAGATAATAAAGATGTTTAAATCTATTAAACAAAAGCACCTTTTAGTTTAATAAGAAAATTAGTATATTTTTTGATTACATTTCTATGAAATCATACATTAAGCATAATTCCAATCTTTTCCGATATCACAATCCCCATATGGATTTATTCCATTAAATGCTCCAACATACATAACTTTCCCACTGCGAATGATCCATTCCATACCATGTTCTTCTTCCCATGTGCAATTTAATTCTAAATCAATGACAGGTTCAGATTTATTTTTAGGATTCGGAATACATATAGTATTTGGTGTAATATGAGGTAGAACATCTGTCAGTTTAGAAAATTCTATAATATCTTCACCTATATCATCAAGAAATTCATTACAGTATCTAATAGATGCTTTACAAAGTTTATTTTTCAGTTCTTCACTTAAAGAATTTAAGTATGTTATACATAGCTCTGCGTATTCGATATCTGCATCTTGGTCTATGTATACCAGAATATTTTGATCAAATAATTCGAAATAGGCTTCTCCTTCTAATTCGGAATTTTCATTGGTTTTAAGGTTTTTAATAGCCATTTCATTTAATACCTCCTTTAAATTGAATTTTTCTATTATAAGGGGTCTCTATTTTTTTAAGGTTATTAACTAACTATATTTAAACTAATCGGAACAATGTCCCCTATTTTAGATACTGTTAGATTATTAAGAGTTTGATGGATACCAAGAAAATTTTATATCGCTATCAAGTGGTTTACCGTGTGTTTCCTTGTTAATTAGGCTATACCATTTGTTTAATATTTGAGCCTTTGGTAATTGAGAGGCTGGGTCATCTTCCCAGATAATGTGTGAAAACCAAGCTTTTGTTTCCCATTCAAATTGTAATTCTGCAAACGAAATTGTAGGATGATCTGCTTCGAGAAAGTGTTGGTTTACAGCATCTGAAACTTCCGAAGCTTGTGGTAATAACTCATTTTTAATTCTATTTTTTATTTCCTGATTTTCTATTTGATCCCAAAAATACAATTGTCCGTTTATTTGATAAAAAATATCAAATGAAGCCTCTCCCTTTTTCATATTAAGCAATAAAAAAGCACGCTCCACATTATTTCCAGCGGCTTTTACAGTATTAATAAGTAAATTTTGTGCCATTGAGACCCAATAGCTATTGGCTTCTTCTAGTGGGGATTCAACATACAATTCTTCATCTAATTCATGGATAGTGGCCTCTTTATTGTTTACTTGTTCCACCTTTTTAAAAAATCTACTGAAAAAACCCATGATTTCTCCTCCTCTTTGTGATTTCCTTGTAATATATTTTAGTAATTAGATAATATTGACAATGCAATCATATCATTTTCACATGAGTTATGAAACCAAGCTAATAAATGGAGTTTGTTCTTGTATTACTTACATTCATTTGAGAAACTGAATGTAAGTAAGAGTTTGTTTTAAGTTGTAACCGATAGTACAGTTTCAATTTTGCAAAGATGGTGGGGAAATGGAAGAGAAAAACATAAAAAGTAAGAAGTATTATAGAATTGCTTTTCTTGTATCAACAAGTTACATTTGGTTTTTGATTTTAGCAGCATACAGTATAGGTATTCCGCGATATATCGAGTTACTCGGGGGGATTTTTCTAATTACAGCCTTTACATTTTACTTTTCAGTACCTATTTTTTATATCGCTTTGCCTTTAGTATATATTCGGGTTGTACTTTCCTGTTTCCGTATATATACTACAGAGCGAATGTTGGCTTATTATGCACTTTCTTGTTTCGTTTTAGGGCTTGCTTTATTTGTTCCTTTAGCAATGTATCATTTTTATGAGGAGAACTACATTTTCGCGAAACAGGTTCAGGAACAACGTATTGAAGAAAAAGTAAAACATGAGGTTGAAAAAACTAATGGTCCTATAAAGATTACATATGTGACAAAGGAAAGTAGGGTGCAAGCGAATGAAGGTACAGGAAGTCCGGAATATTCCAAAATAAATATTCATTTTGAGTTAGTTAGCTGTGATGCACAAAATGAAGGAAAGAGCGGATTTTCATGCAAATCCTCTGTCGAAGCGTACTACAAAGATAAAAAGTGGCTGGTAGATTATAATTCAGAAGAAAATACAGGTGTTCTAAATCTATCTAAAGATAACCAACATGCTGTAGAATTAGAAAAGCAGTTGGCTCTTACACCAGAGGAAGAAATGAATATCCGTAATATTTCTGAATCGAAAGCGATTCAGTATATGAAAAATGAGTATAACTTTGATTTAACAATTGTTGAACAAGTCTTTGACAAGCATACGAGTTCCTATAAAAAAGAAAATAGATCATCAAATGCGATTCATGCCCTAACGATTGAAGGATATGTAAATACAGATGCTCAAAAGAATGTCACAGTTAGGGTAGAATACGATCCCATTACAAAGAAATATTGGACTCATATCATTGAAATGAGTGATGAAGCTAAAAAGTAGATAGAAAACTTTTTTACAGAGTTTGGAAATGTAATTAGGGACATGGCCAGCAATATTACTCCAATTCTTTGGGCGAGCTGGCATATTGCAATTCATGTCTCTGGTCATTGGGATGTTGATATAGCAGCTATTAGGGGTCACCATACATACCCATCAAGCTAATATTTTGATGTCCCCCAAAATAAAAATTTTATCTCTTCACAGTTAGTTTTCTATGAGAATTCAGTTCATTTTTTTGTTTTTGGATATTTGCTTTTCTTAGCTTGATGGGTGTGTGGTACTACCCCATGCCCATCAACTTAAGAATTTACACCCCGAGGATGAAAATTCCGTGTATTTTTGACAGAAAACAGCTTGTTTTTTCGGTTTGGCGGTACTTCAAAACCTTAGCTTGATAGCAATGGGGTACCGTCCCATCATGCAAAAAAACTAATGAATTAAGAATTTTGTATTTGATATGTGACATACGTTTCGAATAAAAGACGTTTTGATGTTTTCTTGTTTTATTTTGATATACTTAGTTGAATTTTTTAGACTAAGGAGGTAATACATTGTCTGCTATTAAAAGTGATTTAAGTGGAGCGCAACAAAAAGCGACTGCTTTAAAAAGTGCTACAGACATGATGATTCAATCTTCTTCAATATCAAGTGAGGCAGATACACAAACAACGGTTGCTGGCAATAAGAACGCACAAGAAGCGATTCAGATTGCACAAGAAACAGCTAAACAAGTCGCACTTGCTATTGCTACCGCAGCTAACAATATACATAGTGTGGCAGAAAATTTTGAAGCAATGGATCAATCAGCGAGTCAAACTGTATTCAACCGAATGGGAGCGTTGAATTCATGACACAAGCAGAATGGGAAAAGTTGCATCAAGAAGAACGGAAGCTCATAGAACAAGAAAAAGTAATGACAAAAGAGATAAGACAAATAAAACAAGTAAAAGATATGTATGATGACCACTTTAGGAACTCCAAGCGTGTAATGGATCAACTGAGACATCTATTTCATAAAAATGATGAACGTACTTTTTATGAAACGACAATGAGTGAATTTTCAAGGGAATCCAAAAAAATTATGGATTCTGTAGACGAGGGAGAACGAGAGTTAAAGTCTTACTATAGAACCATTGAAAATAAGTTGAGTGATGTAGCATCTGAAAAAAGAAAAGCTTCCATGGCTGAGAAAGAGTGAAAATATGAGTATTAACATGTATGTTTCATCCTCTCAGAGACAAGCATCAAGCGCAAGTAATATGTGTAAGCAACAGATTCAAGGGTATGAACAATTACAAAAAGCGATCAATGATTTTACTATGAACAGTCCTTTTCTAACGGGAAAAGCATATGACTCGGCAAAGAAATATTTTTCTTCGGTCTTATATCCTCTTGCACAAGCAGGTATACTTTTATCTGAAGCAGTCGAACGATCGGTTAAGAAATTTCCAGAGACGTATGTTGCTCAAGTAGATAGTGGCGATTTGAAACAAGCAGAGTTAGAAATGAAAATTCGTGAAGTTAATGCATTGTTATTACAGGCAGAGAACATTCAAAGTAATCTAATGTCGCTTAATGTACCAGATCTTGTTGGTATGAAAACAGCCCAATTATCAGCTAATTCAACGCTCATTTTTATGTATCGTGGTGTTAAGAAAAAGTTAGAAGAAAAATTACAAAAGTTGTTAGCTTTTAACGCTAGTTCTCCTCATATATTTTCAGAAATCGCCTCTTTACAGCAAGCCGTTAATCAAGGATTAGCCCAAACAAAGACAGCATGGAATGCTTCAAGTGGTACTTTTACGATTCCAAGTTCAGAGGCCCTAAGTTGGACAAAAGGCATTCAAGAGAAATGGAAGGATTATGTTGAACGCCATGAACCTAAGATAGAGGTACGGGTTCAAAAGATAGATGCTGGCCTTAGAGGGGAATTCACAAAGTATGAAGTGTATGTCGACGGAATCCTTGACAAGGATAAAACGAACGAACTCATGTGGATGGTTACAAATCAGTCTATAGGGCAGACAATCCATTTAGTAGGCGATTTTGCATTGGTTAATGATATTTATCGATTAATAATGGGTGAGGATTGGCTATCGAAAGAAAAAAGTAATAGAGTAGAAGCAGCTGGATGGCTAGGGTTAGCATTATTGCCTTATAGTAAGTTGACGAATATAGCAACAGAGATAAGAGCAGGAAATAAACTTTTGAAAGGCGTCGCACTTTCAGCAGATGAGCTAAAAATATTAAATGATGCAGGATACTTTGACAAAGTCATAAAAGTTGAAAATGTTGCGAAGGCCAGCGGACTTACTAATACTCAAAAGATAGAAAGATTCCAAAATAGAATTAATGATATTAGAAACAAAATGCCAAACTCTAAGTTGAAAAATCAAGGTAACATGGCGGCGGCAGATGTTAATATTAAGGGATTGCCTGATGAATTTATCGCACATAGTAAAATTCATGGGCCAAATAGTAAAGGAGCCGATGTAGGTAATTTTTCCCCAGCATCAGAAAATAGAATTTTCAAGTCATATACGGTGGATAAATTCCCAAGATATAATGATACTGAAGCGAAAATTTTAGAAGATATTGCTTCTCGGGTTAAAGACCCAAATATTTCTGGTAAAATAGATTTGTATACTGAATTACCAGCATGTCAAAGTTGTACAAATGTTATTTTAGAGTTTAGAAAAAGTTTTCCAAATATAAAGCTTAATATATTTACAAAGTAGGTGAAAAGTGTGGAAGAATTAGGTTATTTAGAAGCTAAAGAATTGGTAGTAGATGATTATAATGATTTTATTGAAGATGAAGGATTTACTCCTAGCCAAGCAATAGCAGCCACCTTTGAAGAATCAGTATTAATGGTGAGGAAAAGTAAAAAGGTGTATGTATCTGTCATAATGACACTAGCTATATTAAGTTTAAAACAAAATTTTATTCCTGATTATTTATTAGAAAGATTAGATAGTTTAAAAGAAATTGATGCTTTAAATGATGAAGAGAAGTCCATTTATGAAGAAGAGAAAATGAACTTACAGAAGTTATTAGATACACAGAATTACAGTATTGATAAAGATGATGTTTATAAGTTAAGAGTAAATATGTTATTAGAATAATTTAATCCATGAACTAAATCAAAATCAGCGTCTGAAATTGAAACTGAGGGAAAAATAAAGTCTTCAGAAGAAAATATGAAAAAACCTCACGAGTATCTCCGTTATAAAGATATAACTGGGATACTCGAGTGTAAAAAAAGAGCAAATTTCTCTACATGAGAACTTGCTCTTTTTTAATTTTAGTGATCGTTATTGTATTGGCTAATGACATTTATCGATTAATAATGGGTGAGGATTGGCTATCGAAAGAAAAAAGTAACAGAGTAGAAGCAGCTGGATGGCTAGGGTTAGCATTATTGCCTTATAGTAAGTTGACGAATATAGCAACAGAGATAAGAGCAGGAAATAAACTATTGAAAGGCATCGAACTTTCAGCAGATGAATTAAAAATATTAAATGATGCAGGATACTTTGACAAAGTCACCAAGGTCGATAAAGTCGGAAAATCTGGAAATGTTGCAAAGGCCAGCGAACTAAAATTCGGAAATACAGAAAAATTAGAATCACATTTTATAAAGCATGGTGGTGAATTTGGAGGAACATATTCCAATGCAGTTGAGTATCTAGCAGGAGCTAATAATGTAATAAAAAATGGAACAAAAGTTCAGTACAATTATAAAGGAGAACTAAGGACAGGATATGTTAAATTTATGAAGAATAGTAGTTTAACTAATCCCAAGGGTGTTCCTATAAAAAGTTACGCTAAGTTTGAATTTGTGGGAACAAATAATTTAGGAGAAATTACAACATATCATGTTGAAAGTGGTAAAACTTTTTGGAAATTGTTGAATAACGGTAAAAATATTCCTGTTATTAATCCTGTAGAATAGAGGTGAAATTATGAATAACATGATAAAAATATATAAATTTGACCCTTTTATTGAGGAAGAAGTAAACTTTTTAGTAAATAACCAAGAAGTTATAGGATTTGATGTATCACCAAAAAAGCTGGAAGTAGACAAAGAATATGAGGCTGAAATAGATATATTTGTAAATGATATTTTGGATATAGAGGAACAAAAAGATATAAATTTGAAAAAAATAGAACATATAAAAAATTATAGTTATATGCTTTTTGGTGAAATGTTAAAAGATAATGTTTTAGATGTAGGTTTTTTTATCACAAGTGATTTATTTGAAGATTATCAGTACTTGATAGGACAATATGTTATTTTGAAAGTTGATAGATTACAACTGTATTGTGAATAGGCTATACACCCCTAGTTAACATAAGGCTACTTATCAGTAGCAAGGACAAGGGGGAATCCGTTTTATAGTAATGGATTCATCAGTCCTTCCTACTAAGAAGTTAGAAAATATAGCAAAAGAGTTAAAGGGTGGGAACAAACTTTTAAAAGGTGTAGAATTAACTGAAAAAGAAGAGAAAATATTAAAAGAGGCAGGGTTGCTTGACAAAGTTGGCAAAGTCGAAAATGTTGGGAAAGCCAGCGTGGTTAACAACTTTAAATTTGGTGATAATGCCGAAAATCATCTGAAAAATGTTGAAAAAGTAAATGCAAAAAGGGGAGTAAGTGGTGGTCATAATTTAGATGAATTTAGAAGAACCTTAGCTCCAAAGGATGTAAACTTTGAAGATTTAATAATAACAAAGAAATCCCATCCTACAATTAATGGTGTGTACGAAATTGAGTATAGGATTCCACGTAAAGATATGGCAGAAAATATTGCTAAACCTATAACATACAAAGATATTTATACGCCGAAGACAGTTTATGATCCAAAAGTAGTTTCAGATGCGCAAATGTTTGAATGGGGAAAAAATGCAATGCAAAATGGAACAATTCAAGCCGATGGAAGAACTGTGATAGGTACATCTTCTAATGGGTTAAAATTCAAAGGGTTTCTTGATTCAGAAGGGAATATTAAAAACTTTTATCCAATGTTAAACTAACTTTAGATTTTTAGGAGGAAAATAATGAGTGAGTATATTATTGTTACTGATAAACCAACAATTGATAAATTAATGTTGACGTATTTTTCAGTAGTAAGTGACAAACAATTTAAGAAAGCTTTAAGATGCTTTTCTCAAAAAAGAGGATATGGAGAAGAATTTGTGGCAGTTCTTTTTAAATATGATTTTGATGATTTTGATTTAGCACAGCTTTCGAAGCCCATAGATGATTCTCATGTGATATTAGAAATGGACTATCCCGCTGCTGATAGAGATACTCAAGTCTACTTAACTTTTAATGAATTTTATGATTATTTGATTAACAGAGTTTCGGCTATTATAGAGGATAATCCAGACGAAAAATCTGAGTTAAATAAGCTGTTATTAGAAGTGAAAATAGGATTTAATTTATAAACTTGTCTATTTTGTTAGATTCTGAGAGTAAAGAGAATATTTTCAACACAGATTAAGTAACATCAAAAGGTGAATATCCTATACACCACTAGTTAACATAAGGCTACGAAAATGCCTATATTAAAGAATTTACCTAATTAAGATGGCTTCATGACATCCCTTGTCCGAAGCCAATTCATCTCCCACCTACTCACTGGGCTGCGACCCTTCACGTTCCTTGAGGAAGGAGTCTACTTGGCTAAAATGATAAATTACTCTTGATTCCTACACTTATAATACATATTTAATGTTATTTATAAGTGTTCGGGATCGTCCGGATAAGCAACAGGGATGTGAATTTTGGTTTACTCTTCCCGTTACATCAGAAAAGAAATGAGACGGTTGAAAGACTTTTGTAATAATTATGTTATAAAAATGAAAGACCTTCGTGTTAACTTACATATAAGTACTATGATGTTACAGGGGAGATTATTTTATGAAAATAAAATCTGTTTTATTGATTACAGGGTTTGTAATGATCGGGGGGATTTTATGGTTTTTATTCCGTCCCGAAAAATTATTTATTGATAAGCAAATTAATGAAGCATTGCCACAAACAGAAATAAAATCAAAAGAAGTTAAACAACAAGAACGAGTAATAAGCAAAGGGCAGTTTCAAAATGGTATTCATGAAACGACGGGAGTAGCAACAATCTATCAACTATCGAATGGAAAGCGCGTTCTAAGACTTACCAATTTTGAAACTTCTAATGGTCCAGATGTTCGAGTGGTATTACTTCCTGTGAAAAGTTTAAAAAATAATGAAGATGTTAAAAACTATCAGTATATTGAATTAGGTAAGTTAAAGGGAAACAAAGGATCTCAAAACTATGAAATTCCTGAAGAGGTAGATATCGATGCATATGGTTTAGTTTCTATATGGTGTAAGAGGTTTAATGAAAATTTTGGTATGGCTCATTTTGAGAAATAAAGAGAGATATAGGAAAATATTGATATGTATATAGGCTACAAGGTCATTCAAAAAAGAATGTTAATGATGTTGTAAGTTTTACAACTATATATGTGTCAATATATAGAAAACAAATATAATTACTAAAGCACCTTCTCTGAAATCAAGGTGCTTTTTCTTTTTCAAACAAATTCAATTTCATCATACGACTCAGCGAGAACCAGGAAGCATGGTTGAATTGCCAGCTAGTAAACATCGGGAATACTCAAAACAGCTTCATGGCACAATTGATGATGGGGAAAGTTTTAGAAATGATGAGATTTTAAAAGCTCAGTATGAGCGATTTCGTGATTATTACTGGAAACAGAGAGCACAAGATTACCAAAAAATACAATAGAAGATTAACTTATAGCGAATTAAAAGAAGAGAGTCAAATTAGTATATCAACCCTCTGTAGACGATTCGAAACTACAAAAATCAATGATATTTGGAATCATATTGAAAGAAATATAATAACAAGTAAAGAACCCTCTTCGTCAGTTTGAAGAGGGTTCAGGAACATATCTATTTTGGTAATGTAAATTTCACTTTGTGTCCTTTTGAAATGTCTTTTGCATCTTTGTTTCTCATAGGTCCTAATTCAATTTCAAAGTTTTTGTTTTTCCAAATCTTTTCATATTGCTCTCCATCTAAAATGAAAACCTGTAATAACTCTCCAGATGTTCCCGCTTTAATCGAATCATTATATTTGTAATTTAGTAACATACCTTCGTTAAGCACATATTGTGCACCATCATTAACACTTAATTTTGAACTTATTGGAGACGGTGAAATATCTTCGGTCTCTTTGTTATCAAGTTTAAATTTAACTGTCAATAAAACAATACCATTTTTAAAATTTTCAAATCGAGGGGCTTCAACGGAATTTGGCGTGAATTTGGTAAATTGGTATCCATCTAATGTAACATTGGTAGAACCTAATTGTTCACTTTTGTTAATGTTTGCTTTCTCGCTTAGCATTGTTTTCTCGCCCATATTTTGAGCCGTTGCTTTATCTTGATAAAAAGCTGTGTCGGTTGAAACTTTTTGATCGCCTTTTTTGTTTAAACTTAATGCAAAAGTTCCAGCACTTCCAATTGGGGCGTCATATTTTCCTTTATTCGCTTGTGCTTCAGGGACTTGGACTGAAACTGTTGATAGCTCTAAAACTTTTGTTAAATCATCTTTACCAAATGGGTATGCAATATAACCAGAAATACTCTCGCCAGCTTTTACTAAATAATTATTGCTTGGAGATAACTTTGTAGTTAATTGTTCTTCCTTTGGAATTAAATCTTTATAGTTACTGTAATCCTTCTTAGCACCTGTAAATGTTATATTTAAATTTGGCATATAATAAACATCTTTTTGTGAATCGTTCTTTACAGTATAGTGTGCAAGAATAACCCCACCATTTGTTTGGTTATTAAAAGGAATATTAAAGTCGGTATGAAAATCATTTAATTCAACTAATGAGTAGTTGTCAAGTGATACTGAAACATCTTGTAACTTATGTACTTTTGGTTCTTTGTTTTCATAAATGACTTTTGTTTTTCCTTGTGTTTCTTTCTCCATATACGAGATAAGCGTTGAATAATCGTTTGATTTAGCTTTTGTATCTTTAGATTCTTTTTCTTTTGCTGTATCTTTTTTCTCTTCCTTATTTTCCTTTGTCACATTCTTTTTTGGTTCGGTAGTTGCTTTATCACTTTGACCACAACCAGTTATCATAAGAGCTGTAACCATCCCAACAGAAAATAAAGACATTAATTTTTTTGACATTTTTCTTCCCCCTGTTTTCCCACTATTAAACTTTTAATCTACACAATCAGATGATTGGATATGTCCCCCTCCCTATAAGCGCTAAGTTTTATTATAGAGAAAAAATTTCCAGTTTACTACCTTTTTCTAGTATTTTACAGGATCCAAGTCCCTTATGATTTTGTATAAAAAAGGAGTGAAGAATTTAAATTCTTCACCCCTTTTTTGTTGAGGGATATATTGACCAACTAGATTTTAAAGAAAAGTCCTGAAGAGTTTTGAAAACTAAGGCTTCAGCCTTAGTTTCTTTAGTGATTTTTTCTTTCTGTTCCTTTAGCTGATTTAGGGTTAATGTGTAGCTTTGAAATAAAGTCGTACTGTTTATAAAAAGGATGCACCGTTTTATCCCTTTGGATTTACTTATCTATAGGGATATTTTTATTAAGAAAAGGAATAAAATATATGAATTGAATATAAAAATGTTTTGACTCTTTAAAGATATTCCATAATTTAGTATTATTTGTATATGGAATATTTTGTTTGTATGAAAGGTTTAACTTGATGTTTTTACAAAAATATAAGGGTTTGATTCTAGGGGTAGTTGGTGCTGTTATAGGGGTAATATCCTAGGTTTATCTTAAAGACTTAGATTATATATAGGGCGTGCCTTAAGGTGTTTTCTTTAACATTGATAATTATAGAATAGGTTATTGCCTGTAATTCGAACCATTTCTATAATGCTAGAGTTTCAACTAAAAGGCATCAGAAAATAAGTTTGATAAGTATTAATTTAACAAGTTAATACAAAATGTGCTAATATAGTGATAAAAAGGAGGGAAAAGGAAAGAAAAGGAAAGGGAAAGAATACATCTCCATATCTGCTTTCAATATTTGGATTAGGATTGTTTTTTTAGTTAGGCACGGTTTATTAATATTTTTAGCATATTGGAAAGATGAAGTAATTTTGCTAAATAACTTAATTTTATTTGCAATAGGAGTATTATTATTAATTGTTTCAATGTTTTTTAATAAGCAATGTAGTAAAGCAAAACAAGTATAAATTTATTTAGAATCAAAAAGCCTACTTGTTTAAAGGAAAGGAAACAAGGGTAAAGGATTTTTATCTACCTTATTCAATGTTTTATAATTCCAGTTCTTCTTGTTTCATCTATCAGCGAAAAATGCATAGGTTCTGGTGCAAAATTATTCTATAAAGTGATTATTATCCACCACCACATAGTAACAACTCCTCTCATTGCTTATTAAAAAATAATAATAAGAAAAAGGCAATTTTTTTGAATGTGTAGCGTAATAAGTGATTTTTATAAAAATACGACACATATTAGTCGGATAAGAATCATTCGGAAGGGCGAGATGTTTTATGGAGATCGGAGAACTTATTGATTATACGAGAAAACAAAAGGGACTAACTATTAAAGATGTTTGTGGTGATTTTGTTAGTAGATCTGTTTACAACAGATTTGTAAATAATCGTGCAGATACTAGTGTTACAAATCTAACTTATATGCTTTCTAGAATTAATGTATACTTTGATGAATTAAAAGCTTTTGATTACCCAAAGGATGTAAATGTAATCAGTCAGATTATGGGTGAAATAAGAAATGCTTTTATGAAGAAAGATGTAGAAGAGTTAATAAGACTAGAAAGTCTTTGTAATCTAGTTAAAGGGCGAGATGAAATTAAGTATGAACATCTTTCGAGTTTATGTCAGTTGCTCATTGCTAGATTAAAAAATGAAACTCTTGAAACAAGAGAAACTAAAATTTATCAATATTTAATAAACATGCAGACATGGACTCGCTATGAACTAGTTTTATTCAACAACTGTATGTTTGCATTTACGCCTGAATTTATAGAAATCACCCTTGAAAAAGCACTTTTGGGAATCAATCATTACAAAGAATTTAGAGATGGAAAAAGTGAATGCTTTAGGATGTTAACAAATGCAATTGTTTTCTTTATCCAGCACGATAGAATGAATCTTATATGGAAATATATGGATAAAATAAATTCATTTTCACTTGAAGAAGAAATGTTTTTTGAAAAAAACCTAAAATTGGTGATTAATGGTATTTGGGAATGTTTGAGAGGAAATAAAGAAGGGGAAGAAATGCTAAAAAAAGCACAGGTGGTCTGTAAATATATAGGTGCCGATAATTATTACAAGATGAATGAAGAATTAATTGAATTTATAAAACAGAAGTACGAAATTAAAATTTCTACATAAGGTTTATATTTTTTGGGGAGGTTGTAATTACTAAATTATGACCTTCCTTTTTCTATTTCATTTATTTTTTTATGTTTATACTATTACTCCTTCTTTCAGTGTGTCATATAAGACACGTGTGTATATAATGAGAGGCAAAGAAAGAAGCTCGCTTGATCCAAGATTTAAAATAATTTTGAATTATATTATATTATCCGTAAGGATAGTTATAAAACAAGGAGATGATTTTATGGCAGGAGCTATTACGGTCACACCCGAACAACTAAAATCTCAGGCGAAAATATATCAAACGGCCTCTTCACAAATTGAAGACGCTATTCGTAAAGTGAATTCTATGAATTCAACGATTGCCCAAGAATGGCAGGGGGAAGCTTTTCGAGCTTACTTGGATCAATTCAAACAGCTTGAAGGTAATGTGAAACAAATGGAAAACTTATTACAAAGTATTCATATGCAGTTGACCAAATATGCAGATACAGTCGCAGACCGTGACCGTCAGGATGCAGGTTCGTTTGGCTTAAATTAAGTGTTTAAAAAAGGGGTCAGTGCAACTCATTGTGCTGACACCTTTTTTAATTTATCTGAAAGGAAGAAATGTATTTTGATAAAAAAATATCAGAGTTATTTTCCATTACTCATCATTATACTTGGTGGATTATTTCTTATTTTGACTTTCACTTATTTTGGTTTTAAAGATGATAATGTGTACCGGTCTACAAATCAAAAAGTATCCAAGGTTCAATATGTTTTAGTGAATGAAGATAAAGGGGCTGTTTTTGAGGGGAGGAAGTATGAACTAGGTGCAGACTTTGTTACTCTGATTAATCAAGATTCCAAAAATAGTTGGCAGACGGTCAGTAGGAATATTGCTAATGCAGGAATTGAGAATGGTCAATTTGATGCAGAAATTATTATTCCTCAAGATTTCTCTGAACGTCTTTTGTCCCTTCAAAGTATAGCACCAGAACAGGCGACCATTAATTATCGTGTACGTAAAGGGCAAAATGAGATATCCAATCAAGCCGTTCAAACACAAGTAAATGATATTTTGAAAAATTTCAATCAACGAGTTGTGCAGATGTATTTCTCAAGTATTGTAGGAAATTTATCAGAAGCCCAACTAAATGTTAATAAAATTGTTGGAGCAGAAACTGATGCTAAGAAATATCTGATGACAAATATTCAAGATCCATTTAAGGAGTTATCGGGAGGATTTAATAATTTATCAAATGTTTCGAGTATTCTTGATGAAGATAATAAAGGTTTTCTCTCGGAACAACAAGCATTTGTTTCATCCGTAAAAACTCTAATGGATGATAATAATAAGAGCTTAGAAGCAGGCAGTACCTCGACAAAAGAAGCCAAAAAATCAGTTAACGAAAATATCGATAAAACAAATGAAAAGTTAAAAGATTCCTTAAAGCAATTTGAGGATCAATTTAACCTACAAAAAAAGCAATTTGAGGATCAATTTAACCAACAGAAAACGCAATTAGAAAACCAACGGCAATCTGATTTATCGGGATATAAAGCAAAATATGATGGCTTGAACCAATCAGTGTTTAAACAACTAGGAAACTTTTATACATTGCCAACAGGTGAAGTGAATTCAGCTGGGGTTTATACAGAATTCTTGCTAAACGCTAAGCTATTTCAAGAAACACAAACTGCTCGAATTGATGAACTAAAAGATGAAATTAAGCAATTGCAATCGCAAGTTGAAACTCTTAATGATTTAAGAAAACAGATTGCACAAACTTATTATGGAAGTGCAGAAAAAAATCCGGATACAGCTTCTGAGGAGGATATTAAACAGGCGATTGTGAAACTAATGGCTGATTCAAAAGAAAATAAAGTTAATTTAGATAATCGTTATCGTCAAATGATAGAAGAAAGTCTACCACAAATTCCAGCAGACACTTTAGAAAATCTTTTACAAAAGTTAATTGCTGAGAATATTATAACTGATTCTCAATCTAAAAAATTCCAAGATGAGCTAACTATAGTTCGGCGTTATGCGAAAAATTTTGAAAAAGAAATAGGAAAGGAAGGGAATTTTTCCTATCTAGAAGGTAATTCTAAACATAACTCTATAATTCCTATAAATAGTAGGGAGGTCACTATATCTATTGATCCAACAAAAGATAATAGAATCTCTTTGAAGACAGACCATACAGAACAAGGAAGTTTAGGAATAAGAAATTTGACGGATCTTTTACCGGTGTTAAAAACAGAATTGGATCAAAAACTCAAATCATATGGGTACATTTCTGAGTGGAGTGAAGTTTCTAATCATGAATTCAGTATTTCATTGAAAAAGAACCCCACAGAACCAGAGCCGAAACCGCCAGTAGATCCGCCGGTAGATCCGCCAACGGATCCAGAGAAACCGAAACCGCCAGTAGATCCGCCAACGGATCCAGATAAACCGAAACCGCCAGTAGATCCACCAACGGATCCAGATAAACCGAAACCGCCAGTAGATCCACCAACGGATCCAGAGAAACCGAAACCGCCGGTAGATCCACCAACAGAACTAGAGCCGAAACCGGAAACAGGATCGAAACCAGGAACAGAAAATGAGCCTAATAGGCCAACTTCTAAAGAAAAGGATCTTCCGCCGTTACCTTCAAGTTTTAGCTTAACGTTTAAGGCGGATCTTGATTGGACCTTGGATGAAGAAATGAAGAAAAACTCTTTTGTCTCTGTTGATTATTCATGGGTTGTTAATGAGCAAACTCAAGTGAATGCCAGCTATGCAGAATATATAGATGTAAATAAGAATTTAATATCTGACTTACCTGAGTTATTGAAACAATTTCAAATGCTTGATAGCACTGCACAGCAAATTGTTACCTTATTTGGAAATCCAGAAGATTCCATATCTATTGATAGCTATGCAGATATGATTAACAAAACTGAAAATCAAGAGAAGACTCTCGAAGAGTTGGCAAATCCAAACTCTGTTTATCGTATGTATAACAATATCACAGGTGAACAAAAGATAGATGCTATTACAGAGAAAATTTATGAAGAATTTAAGAATAAAGGAAATCAACTCTATACAGATATTGAAGGCCAAATAAAAAATTTACAAGAAACAATTGGATCAACAACGGATAAAAATCATGATGGAACAAAAAATACATTATATGGAACTTTAAATCTAATGACTGAACCTCAGAAGTTTCTGAATGAAGCAGAAAAGTTAAATAATTGGTTTGTGCAAGCCAATCAACAGATTAATGAAGCGTATCAATCATGGAAAGAAAATGAAAAAATCCAAGAAGAATCTGTAAACAGTGCAGAAAATCAACATCCTGTAGAAAATCTACATCCTGCAGAAAATCAACATCCTGCAGAGAACGATACAATACCAATTACTGCAGAAACAGATAGCTTAGTAAAAGAAATGGAAGATTTAGTTCAGAGTTCAAAGAGCTCGGCTGAAAGTATAGAAAAATCTGCAGCGAAAGCTCATGACATTTCTCCAAAAATTCAGGAGTTGAAAGAAAATACAGATAATGTTCAGAAAAATGCAGATACTGTTTTGAATAATTTAAATACTTCAGTCACTCAAATTCAAAAGAATACAAGTAAAAATGAAAAATACTCAGAAGAGTTTAGCAAAGTGCTTTCTAATACCAAACGAGGTGGAGCAGATAATTATAAAGTATTCAATTTTCTATCAGCCCCAATTGCTACAAAAGGAAGTTTTGAAGCTACTCGCCAAACGTCTATTATTCCTTACTATATGACGCTTGTTGGAGCTGTTCTTTCAGTCATTACCGGCATTTCCTTATGTCGTACTATTCAACGTAGAGAAATTAAGAAAGATATGGTTTTTATTACACCTACAAGGGCATGGCTAAATGTTCCTAATGTTATGAAGGTAACAGGTGTCAGTCTAATTATCTCACTATTCTTTGCTGGAATAACTACTTTTAGTATTTGGAGAGTGTTTAATATCTCTTGGTTTAGTTACACGTTCCTAACTATTTTAGGTGGAACTTTATTAATAACAGGTTTTTCTCGTCAGTTTAAAAATATAACACTCTATGTTTGTGCTTCAATTTTAGGATTATATCTCATGTTAACACCATTATTAGGAATGCATACTCGTCCGGGTAGTATTGTCGATTTATTTTATCGTTTTTCACCGCTTCAAAACATAGAAAATGGTTATACAGCACTAAGCAATGCTATTCATGTTGGATGGGAAAGTTACTTGTTATTGGTAATTATTATTGTTGTAGGAATTGGTACGAATTTCATTGCTTTTCCAGGTGTGAAAAAGTCAGAGAAAGCTGAACAAAAGCAATAGCTTATGTTGTTAGGAGAAAGGATGTACGAATTTGGAAAAAATGAAAAAACCAAAATTTCTCGTTTTTTCTCTTCTAATTTCTTTTTGTGTGACAAATCTTTTTACTAGTTTTAGCAGTCTAGCTTATGCTGAAGATGGAAAACTAACGATTCATAACAACGTGATTTATGAAAAAGAAAATCATAAAAATAATTATTCTGTTACAGGGATAGAAGATTTGTTTTTAAAAGACAAAAACACAAAAAATAAGGAACTTGAGAAAGAAAATAGAAAGAGTACTTCAAGTATAAAAGAAAAATTATTTCTTACCGCTGAGAGTGTAGAAAAGAAACCACAGGATACAATTACCAAGCAGCTGTTTTCTAAAGACTACACAGCTTCTAATGAAAATGAAGCAACTGTGGAAGATACCAATTATGAAATTCCTAGATGGACCTTCTGGATACTGTTAAGCATGGGTGTGATAGGAATATTAATTTTAGGCTGGTTATTAGGTAAAAGATTTTCAAACCTATTTATACGGAAAAAGGAGTAAACAATGGCAGAAAGAACAATGATTAATATCGAGCTTCATGTTAATGAGCAAATACTTGATTTAACAATACCTAATCAGGTTTCTTCTAATAGATTGAAAGAACTATTGGTTGATTCATTATCTTTAGTAAATATAGAATTGCCCACTCATTTTTCATTGGAAGTAAAAAATAAGCCAATTCATTTAGATGAAAATGTTATATTGGCGAAATATCCATTGGCGGATGGTGATCAATTAGCCGTAAAAGAAATTATAGGGAGTTTGGAGGAACACTAGAGTATGGGGGAAATGAAAAATAGTTTGATAGTTATTAAAGAGGAAACTACATCTACTTTTATTAAAGTGCACTTAACAGCTAATCAATATTCTTTGTCAGGTGTAAAGCAATTCCAGTTATTTTTAAATAAAGCACCACACTTTTTGACTGGAAAGATAGAAGTGGCGAATGAAGAAAAGGTCATTATCACTTATGAAAAAGATGAATTATCTTTTTCGCTTGAACAATATGTTAAAAAATTAGATGCATTTGATCGCCTTCTTTTAGCACAAAAAGTAAATTTCTTAAAAGAATATCTTAACCAACCAGTAACGCCATTTATCCATCCTAAAAATATCTTTATTTTTGGGGAAGAGTTGTTTATTGGTCATCGTGGCGTAATGAATACCGTTATTCCTTATCTTTCAACAGAAGAAGTATATCTAAAACAATACAAGGCATTACTTCTTTATATTTTAAATCCAAAACTGGATTTTGAGAATCTTATTGATGGGGCCGGTGCAGTCCGAGATCCTTTCTCCGAAAAAATTCAAGAATCTTCTTCGTTTGAAGAGATAGACAAGTTACTAATGGAAACAGTTGCGATTCAAAAGGAAAAAAGAAATGCTACAAGTATACTGGTGAAAAGTAGAAATCACACTGTTTTTAAGTGGGGAACAATTATTCTTGGTCTAGCAACATTAGGTCTTTCAATAGGGGTAGGGATATATTCATTAAATATTGTACCTCAGCAAAAACGAATCATAAGTGCCGAATCAAATTTTATTTCAAATAATTATTCAGATGTTCTAGATACTTTAAAGGAAGACAAACCAGAGAATCTTCCTAAAAGCGCACAATATGTGTTAGCAGTGAGCTCGATTCAACTAGATAGCTTGTCTAAAGAGCAGAAAGAATCTGTATTAGGGACTATCTCCCAAAAATCTAATGATAACTCATTACTTTATTGGATCTATATAGGAAAAGGAGACTTTGAAAAGGCCTTAAATATTGCTAAAAATATTGGAGATAATCAATATATTCTTCACGCCTATACAAAAGTTTATGATGTAACAAATGCAGATAACAAGATGAATGGTACGAAGAAACAAGAATTACTTTCGAAATATAAGGAAGAGATGGAAAAGTACATGAAGTTATTGGAGGGGAAGACGGATGATCAGAAACCTAAACAATAGATTATCTAGTGAAGGTGTGCCAATTGATGATCAAATTGTAAATAAAGCGTCTGTACTCTATGATATTTTTTCATTTGGTCATATATTTTCGCATCACGAACTAACAATGTCAAAGCCATCAATTAAGATTGGTAACCATGAAATTTCTTTTGATGGCACGCATTTGTTCTTAGATCAAGATCCATGGACAGGTGATATGAAGGATGGAATTCTCGCGTTACCTCATGAAAAATTAGAGGTTTTAACAACTATCAAGCCGAAAACAAATTTTGTGATTTCTTCTTCAAAGGACTCAGGAATCACCATTCCGACTAAGGCTTTTGCTCTGGTCACATTTAATGAAAAGAATGAAACTTACCAGTTAAATCTGTTTTCAAATGGGGTGTTAGTTTACTTTAATGGAGAGAAAGTAGCTCGATTAGAAAAAGTTTTGTCTGTAGGGGATCAACTTGTTATTGATGGTGTGCTTATTGAATTGAGAGAAAAACAATTTAAGTTGTGTAAGATAACCAATGAATTTTCACTAAATTCTTGGGAGATTATTAACGAGATATTTATTCCAGAATACCCAAAAAATTTCCCTGAATTTAGACGTAGTCCAAGAATTCATTTACGAGAGCCTAAAGAAGAGATAGCAATTCAACCTCCAAGAGCTGAGGAAACTGAGGGGAGAAGTGATTTATTGCGTACGATTGTTCCGCCATTGGCAATGGTTGTTTTAAGTGGTGCGACGAGCGTATTAAGTAATGGAAACCCTATTATGATGTTAAGCATGGGGGGAGTAAGTTTACTCACGGCAGGTTTCTCTGTTTCAAGTTATATTACGAATAAGAAAGAAGTGAAACAAAAGAATCTTAAGCGAAGTGAGTACTATGAAAAGTATCTTATTCAACAGGAAAAAGAATTGTCGTTGCTCTCTCAAAAGCAATTTGAAGCTTTAACGTATAACTTCCCTGATATGGATTCATTGTCTTTGATGACAAAAGAATACAGCCCAAGAATTTATGAAAAAACGATGACAAATGCTGATTTTATAAGTATTCGTTTGGGCCATGGAGAGATTCAAAGTAGTTATAAAGTCAGTTATCATTCAAGAGAAGAAGATGATGCTTTAAGTAAATTTGCAGAAGAAAAAATTGTTTGGCCACATCAAACGTTAAAAGATGCACCTATTGCCATCTCGATGTTAAATCAAACGTTAGGACTTGCAGGAACAAAAACAGTACTACGAATAGCTGTACAGACAATATTATTTCAGCTTTCCGTTTTACATTCTTATAGAGATGTAGAATTTGTAGCATTAGTTCCAGAAGAAGATTATCAAGATTGTTGGCATGCATGGCGTTGGTTGCCACATTTTCAAATACGAAGCTTAAATTTACGAGGAATTATTCATAATTCACAGACACGTGACATGGTTTTAAATTCGTTCTATCAGTTGTTAACAAAACGTCGGCAACAAGTCAAAGAGGCGGGCAATGAGAAAGTAACCTTTGCTCCGCATTATATGTTTACGATTTTAGACGAGAGCTGGCTCTCTGGGCATGGATTAAATGAATTTTTAGCTGAAGATATGAGCCAATACGGTGTTACGGTCATTTGGGGGAAAGACGCGTTAAACATGTTGCCAGAGACAGCAACCACAGTTATTGATTATCAAAGTAACGAATCCGCGGTATTAATTAACAATAATAATGAGTACGTGAATCAACTTTTTGTTCCTAACCATTTACCCAAAAGCTATCCAATTGGGCAAGCAATACAACGCATAGCTAATTTAGAACATGTTGAGGTAGAGAAAAATGCGATTCCAGAATCGATTGACTTTCTAGAATTATATGATGTGAAAAATGTTGGAGAGTTACATATTGGTGCTCGTTGGGAAAAAGCAGACACTTCAAAGTCATTAGCTGTTCCTTTGGGTGTTCGAGGAAAAGATGACATTGTTTATTTGAATTTACACGAACGAGCACATGGCCCACATGGACTCGTGGCAGGTACAACAGGATCTGGTAAATCGGAAATTGTCCAAAGTTATATTTTATCTTTAGCAGTAAATTTTGCACCAGAAGACGTTGGATTTTTACCAATTGATTTTAAGGGTGGAGGTATGGCGAATTTATTTAAGAATTTACCACATCTTTTAGGATCGATTACAAACTTAGACGGTGCAAGTTCTGCAAGAGCATTACAGAGTATTCGAGCAGAATTACAAAAGAGACAACGGAAATTTGGTGAATTTGGTGTTAATCATATTAATGGGTATACCAAGTTGTACAAACAGGGAAAAGAAATTGCTGATCCTGTAGAAAAGAAAAAATATCCATCAGAACCATTGCCGCACCTTTTCTTAATCAGTGATGAATTTGCAGAATTAAAAGCAAATGAACCAGACTTTATGGCTGAGCTAGTATCAACTGCACGTATTGGTCGTTCGTTAGGAGTTCATTTGATTTTAGCTACTCAAAAGCCAAGTGGAGTAGTGGACGACCAGATTTGGTCAAACTCACGATTCAAATTAGCATTAAAAGTAGCCGATCCAAGTGATTCAAATGAAATTATTAAAACACCTGATGCAGCAACGATTACTCAACCCGGACGAGCGTATTTACAGGTCGGAAACAATGAAATTTATGAACTGTTTCAATCTGCGTGGAGTGGAGCGTATTATAATCCAGATGCACAATATGAAGAAAAAGTAGATGAAAGAATTTGGCTAATTAATCAATTGGGCCAGCACGAATTGTTAACTACAGATTTATCTCAAGATGATGAAGTGTCCATGAAAAAGGAAGAAAAGCAAACACAATTGGACGCGATTGTAGAAGATATTGTGATTCATGCTGAAAAAACAAATGCAGTTCTTCCTGAAAAACCTTGGTTACCTCCATTAAAAACAGAAATTGATAGTCCAAAGATTAATGTAGTAACTTCAGGGGATTCGAAAAGAAATCTTTCAGTTCCATTTGGTTTGATGGATATTCCATCAAGACAAGAACAAATTGACTTTTTACTTGATTTAGAAGAGTTGAGTCACCTTGCAATCTATGGATCTCCAGGCTTTGGGAAATCCACTGCATTACAAACTCTTGTAATGAATTTATCAAGAATTAATAATCCTGAACAGGTCCAGTTTAACCTATTTGATTTTGGTACGAATGGTTTACTTCCAATAAAAGATTTACCGCATGTGGTGGATATTGTTCGGTTAGAGGAAGAAGAAAAACTGATGAAGTTCCTCAAACGAATTCGCAAAGAAATTCAAAGTCGAAAAGACGCATTTACAGAGTATGGTGTCGCAAGTCTGTCTCAATATGAAGAGAAATCAGGAAAGCAGTTGCCAGGGATTGTTACCATTGTTGATGGTTTTGACTCAATTAAGGAGAGTCCTTTAGAGGAAGCTATAGAATCTGTGTTAAATCAGCTTTTACGAGAAGGAGCAAGTTTGGGACTCTATGTAGTTATGACGGTTCTTCGTACGAACAGCTTCAGAATGAGTATGGCGAGTAATATTCCATCACATATTGGGCTATTCCTTGTGGAAGAAGGTGCAATTCGAGATGTTGTAGGACGCGATGCTTTGATTTCGCAAGAAATTGTTGGACGAGCGCAAATCAAACTAGACGAGCCACATGAAGTTCAAATTTATTTACCAACTCATGGAAAAAATGATATTGATCGATTGAATAATTTAGAGCAAGAGATTGCACAGATGAATCAGCAATGGAAGGGCACACGTCCTACCAAGATTCCGATGTTATCTAAAACGATCTCTATGCATGATTTTTATACAAATCCACAGGTACAAGAGATGTTGGATAATCTACAACTACCACTTGCTCTAAGTAAAGAAACCACAAATGTCGTTGGTTTTGTACCAGAAAAACATGGTTATTTTGTGATTGGAGACGATACGCCACAGCAAACGGAATATATTGAGCGTATAATCGTTCAAAACTTCAAACATTTTGAAGGGAAAGCACAAAGAATTGTGTTTAATGGAAGCGAACGATTTGGCAGATTCAAAGAAAGCTTCGATGTGATTGTATCAGATATGGAGTACAGCACTTTTGTTAATGATCTAATGAGTGAAATTGAAGAAAGAGAGACACAAAGTGAAAATCAACCGATGTTTGTGTATATTCCCGATGCGCAAATATTTGGAGATAAAACATTTATTTCGGATGAAACATTCAATAAATACTTAAAAAATGGTTCTAAAGTAGGTGTTTATTTCATTTTCCACGGCAATCAAAAACAAATTGAGAACAGTTATGATGAATTTAATAAACGATTACGAGCAAATATTCCAGCAGGGATGATTGGAACACGTTTAGCTGATCAAGGATTGATAAATGTGAAATCTAGTTATAGTGAACCTACAGTGGAATTAGATGAGTCTCATTTCTTTGTTGGACGAAATGCAGGACGAGTGAAATTAGTTAGTGAGTAGATCATTTTATCTGCGAGTGGTGTGTATGGCTGAGTAGTTACAAACAGAAAGATAGTCTTGATAGGGAAATAGATTTTGAGGAGGGAAAACATTATGGCTCAAGAGGAAGATAAAGCCAAAGAAGCTGCACGAAAAGCGGATATCCATGCACGTGTTGATCGATTTAAGGCAAGTTATGATAGTAAAATGGCTAGCCACAGGGCAAATGCCCAAAAGTTAGAGCGCTTAAAAGCCGCAAAGAGATCTTTACAGGGAGAACTTCATCATTTTGATTCTTATAAGAAAGAGTTTACCAATTTAGGCAGGAGTCTAACAACAAGCCAGTTCAAAGGAACACGTCGTGATAAATTCGATAAAAAATTAGAAGAAATCACAACAGCGCTTGATGCAGATAAAGAGAAGCACAATGAAAAGCTAAACGCGATGAATAGTAAAATCACTCTATTAGAAATGGATCAGTCTATAATAGGTGACGCTATTGCGAGCATTTCAGCAAGTATTAGCGGTTTGCATGCTATGTTATAGAAAAGGAGAAAATACCGATGGGGAAAATAGGTATAGATAAAGGGAAATTTAAAAGTGCAGTCGCAAGTGCAGAAAACGCAGTTAGTGGGATAGAGAAAGTTCCCTCACCGAACATTACCAAGAATAATCTATCTCGGTTGACGGGTTTTCAAAATTTAGTAGAGAAAGCCGGAACAACTTTAGAAGCATTTAAAGGAGTATCTTCTGCTGACACAGGCAAAATGAAAGCCGTCGCGGACAAAATTGTCGATGAAGATGCCAAAATGGCGAATGTAATCCAACAAAACACAGTGAGGTTCAAATAATATGGTCGAATATAACAAACGAGAACTTTTAGAAGTTGTTTTACAAAATGACAAAACATTAGATTTAGAGATTACTGACGAACTATTACAAATGGGTAACTTGCTGGGGAATCAGCCTTCCCTTTTTCGTGAGGTTTACAAGGCGTTTCGAAATCAAGAAGATGTCTTTGAAAACAAACCAAAAATCGGCGCGAAATTCTCAGTGACGTTTGATTATCCGAATGAGACAATTCGTTTTGAACGATTAGAAACGCAATTAGATATTCCATTTTCTCAATTTTTACGTTTGATGGGTTTGATTGATGCGTGCTATAGTGAAATTTTGCCGCTGGGTACTGTTGTGGAATTGGACATAGACATGATGCCAGAAGTAATTCAAAATATGTTCAAGAATAGTGAACTCGGAGAACTCGTGATTTTAACAGGGCGCAAAGTACCGTTAAGAGAGGGATTTAACGATTATGTGGTAGATTATCTTGGTTACTTGTGGCCGTTTGGTGAAATGAGTAACACGCCAGCGATTTATGTGTCCAATATGATGATTAAGCGAGTTGTTTCACCTGGAATGACGAATGAATGGGAAGACCAATTTGCTTTTACTTTCTTACGAAGTATGCAAGTAGCAAATGGCAAGCTATCCAGTGCCTTTTTACCACTAGATAAAGCGCTTGCCTTCTATGAAGCTGTTCATACTTCACCAGAAAGAGAGGCGGATTAAATGGGCTTTCAAGTAGATTTAAAGGAATTCCTTGAAGTACTGGCAAAACTCCAAAAAGACACCGGTAAAACCAATGAACAACTTGAAAAAGCCAAAAACGCATTGAATGGGATTATACAAGCTGATGCCATGCAGGGTGCAACAGGAAAAGCGATTGTCGACGACATCAATAATAACCAAAGTACAGTTGTGGCTGGATTGGAACTCGCCAATAAATTCCTCATTATGGAAATGGCGCAAACCTTACAGGATTTTCAGTCAACAACGGGAGAAACTGATGAGAATGCGGTTATTTTGGAAGATGCATTGCTTCAAGCGCAAAACAAACTTTCCAATCTTCAACCCAAGAAACATGAAATGGATAGCCGCATCTCTAATATTTACAACAGCGTAAGTGATTTGATTTCACTGAGTATGCCGAACAGCCAGTTTGATGAAAAACTGGTTGCAGCCAGCAAAGAACTAGAGGATACGATTCAAAAAGTACAGCAATTTGAAAGCAAAAAAGAAAAAAGCAATGCGGAAGACATTCTCAATACCCTAAACAAACAAGTTCAAATGGCAAAAGAAATGAGTAGTTTATCTTATACTAATCCGCAACTGCAAGCCTTCTTTGCACAAGATGCGTTGGCAAAAGGCATTCATGAAATGGATACACAAATCACGAAGGCGGAAAAAGAAGCGGAACTGCAAGCTGAAAGAGAAAGGAAGAAAAAGCAAGAGGAATGGGCGGAACATCATCCAGTGGAGGCTTGGCTTCAAAACTTTTCCAATAGTGCTGGTGAGAAATGGGATGTATTGAGAAAAGGTACAAAATGGGTAGGGGAGAACATTCCTTTCCTGAAAGGACTTTCTGATGATGTCTTGGTGTTGGAAGGTTTTTTAGGCGCTGCAGGATCCGCTATTAGTGGGATTGCGATAGGTGCAAGTAAGCTCGGTTCGCTTGTCTGTAACTTCGTTGCATTGGGATGGAACTCTGCAACAGGGCACGAGACAGCCCAATGGAGGATGGACGATATTTATGGAGCTGGTAATACGCTAAAAAATCTTGGACAAGCCATCATCAGCTGGCAGGATTATCCTAAGTATGGTAAGGCACTAGTTAACTCCGTAAAAGGTTATGTAGAAAAAGCATTGACCGACCCTTATGCTCTTGGTGGTGCGATATTTGATATTGGAAGTTGTTTTGTCGGCGTTGGTGAAGTAACCGCCGCAGTGAAAGGAACAGCTGCATTCGGAAAATTCGCAGAGGGAACAAAAGTCTTTCAGGTAGCCGCGAAAAATAGTAAAATAGTTGGTAAGTTGGAAGAAGTAACGGCATTAATGAATAAGTTGCCGGGTAGTATGAAGAATGTCGTAGGGAAGATTAAAAATATTGAGATCCCGAATTTATTCCCTGAACTTGCGCTAGCAGGCATTGGGGGAGAAAGAAAGACACTTGGAGAGTTATTTTCTGCTGGAACTGGAGGTACGGTAAATAGGACAGTAAATGGTACTGGTGGAGCAAGTGGCGTTAAAACATTAGTTAAAACAGGAGAACATTTTACAAACGGAAGAAGAAATAGATTAAAGCCTGATATTAGGTATAAAACAGGAGAGTTTGACTATTTTTATGAAACCGATAGTCTTGGAAGAATTGAAAAACTTGAAACAGATAAGCTACAATTAACTGAAAGAGAGAAGAGATTATCACATAGTAAAAATACACCTGGTAAAGTAAAAGGACAAGACCATGCAGGGCATTTGATAGGTGATAGATTTGGAGGATCACCTAAAATTGATAATTTGGTTTCGCAATTATCTGATGTTAATTTGAAGGAATATAAGAAGATTGAAGAAGAATGGGCTAAAGCTTTGAAAGCAGAACCCCCTAAAGAAGTAACAGTTGATGTTGAAATAATTTATTCTGGAAATGATATGCGCCCAGATAAATTTATAGTTAATTACTTTATTGATGGTAAGCCAGGGTTTAAAGTTATTAATAATTAATCTAAGGAGTGAAAATTAGGATGAAAGAATTTGAAGATAGATTTAGTGAGTTACAAGGCGATATGATATCTATATGTATGGAATACGTTGAAGATAGGGCGGATAAAGTGTATGTTTATGCTTCACGTGAAGAAGGAATTATTTCAGGCAGTTTCTTTTATTGTATTAATAATAAGTATGTAGAATGTCATAAAGTGAATGATGCATTGGAGGATGGAGACGAAAGATATGATGTGTCTCCAAAAAGAATGCTTATGGTATTGCGTATAATATGTGAAGACATCGAAAAAATTGAAGAATTATGTAAAGAATATGAAAGAGACATGCCAACAGAGATGAAGTTAATATATGATACTAAGAGTGGAAGGTTTAAAGCTGAATACAAGTATGATTTAGTATATACAATTGATGATATTAAAACGGCGGATCATATTGCTGATGAGTGGTTTGAGGAAGTGAAAAATAATAACCTTTAAAAGGTTCACAGTAATAGTTATATCTAAGTTGAATTAATAACTTATGATGGTTGTACCATCATAGAGTACTATGTGCAATGATAGAATAGAAAACGAAGTACAAGCTTAGGCGAGATGATATTTTATTGTGCAGCGGGTACAAAGACATGGAGTGTATAGTAAACTAACGAACTCGTACAAACTCGTAAGTTCTAACGTATTACTTGTCATGACATATGAAGGGTTTCATACTATTACTAGAAAAATTACAAAGTTATGCTACATAAAACCAGTTGAATTTAAAGCACTTGATTGTCGATTAAAGACAACAAGTGCTTTTTTATTAATAGGGGACCTATAGCTTCATAAAAGTATTTTTTATAAATTAAGGAAAATACAAATTGCTAGTATAATTAAAGATGTAAATGATTTACGAAGGATATTAAAAGAAGACGGCTTATACAATAAAGATTCGAGGGAAAGAATCAGAGAGTATATTGAATACTATAAAAACTATCGTAAGAATGATCAAGAGGATGGTTTGAAAATTTTTAAGAAACCTTAATTATGGAGGGAAATAATGTCTTTAGAGAATATGATATCATCTTTAAAAAAGATGCGTTTTTTGGCTCATGAAGATGATAGTATAGAAGTATTAGAAGAAATTTTAAATGAAATATCACAAACTGCTGATAATACAGTAATTGGTGATTTGTGTAGTGTTTTTCATGATGAAATAGATGAACCTTCAATTATTGGTGATTTAATTGAAACTATTTTTTATATTATTGAACGGAATGGAATTGAAGAGGGGTTATATGAATTAATTGAAGGAATGAGTTACATTTTACCACAAGCTAGATATTGTGCTAAAAGGCTTTATAGAAGTCTTTTAGCTACAGATGATTTAATTGTTCCATTTATTAATGTTTTGAGAAAGGTTACACCTTCTCAAAAAGCAGAAGTAATCAATATTTTGAAAGAAATAAGTGATAAACAACCAAAACAATATTTAGAAAAAGTCAATTTTATTTTTAAAGGAGTTATTTGATAAGCCATTTTGGATAATTAGAGAAGTAGGTGAATAAAAATATGGATTTACCAAAGATTATTTTAGGTATACCAGGGAATTGGATAAATAGAAATGATTTTAAAAATACGATGGCTAGAAATGGTGACGGATATATATATATGGGTAACCATGTTGGACGTTTAGATAATCCAGAAGAATTTTTCGAGGTAGATATAAGTGAACCGAATCCTTATATCACTGAATTTATGGAAATGAATGGGAATGGATTGCTTGATATAGAAGATATAGAGAAGATAAAAACACATAAAAGCATAATTTACCTTATAAGTGAAGGTGGATCTCTTGAGAGGGTTCAATGCCTTATGAAGGCTGCAAGTGCTGTTCTTAGTGCTGGTGGTATTGCCGTGAATGTTGAATCTTCTGGAAGGGCATGTACCAAAGAAGCATGGATAGATGCGACAAACAGTAAGGATATAACAAAATTGTTTTCAGCATTTGTTCAAATGTCTCGAGAAGGGGATACTTTTTATACTACTGGTATGCAGAACTTCGGATTATGTGATATAAAAACTTCAATAGAAGGAATAAGTGGAAGAGAAGTTGCTACCTTATTTAGAGTGTTTTGTTTATATAATCTTGATGAAAATCCAATTATTAACGATGGAGAAACATTTAGTATAGATTCTAGTGGGCCTATATACTTATTGGAGCAAGAGAACTGTACAATGTTTGAAGAAGATGACCCATTTTATAATCCATATGGAGTATGGAATTTAGTTCGTCACCATCGGGCTAAAAGCTGAAGCTGTTTTTAAATTAAAGGGCATGATGATGGGTTAATATTTCTCTCTTTCGGTTCCAAATCGTTTATAGTTTTTAATACCTTTAATAGTTTTATGATTAAAAACTCATGTTTGAATCAAAATGCCATGATGGTTATAACATTATGGAGTGTTTGTTTAATACTAAATAAGAAAGATGATTGAGGAATTGAGGAAGAAATTATAATACGGTGACGTAGGCACTAAACTAATGGGCTAGTATAGGCTCTGAGGACTGGTTAAGATACCTAAAGGATGTTAAACTGTTACTATAAAATGATAAAAATTACAAACTTTAAGAGGCGTTTATATTTAGAAAACATATAAACTCAAAGCACTTGTTTACTTATAGGTAACAAGTGTTTTTTTGCATTATAGGATAGAAATGAGTAGGCACATTATAATTTTATAAGTGCACTAAGGGTACGGGTAATATAAAGAAGGTTTTCCTCTATTCAACTCTAAGGAAGAAATGCTTTTAGATAAATCGTTTTATTTAGAACCAGATAAAGTACAATTTCGAGAGTTATCGTTAAGGCTATACGAAAAGATACAAAGAGATCAAGATTTGGCATTGAAATTTACTCCAAGTGAAATAGAGTATTTAAAAAGAGGGAAAGTACCCAAAACATTGACTTGGCATCACCATCAAGATCCAGGAAGAATGCAAATTGTTGATTTCTTTGAACATGATGCAGCACCACATACAGGTGGGAGAGCAATCTGGGGTGGTGGCGTTCCAGGAAGGAAAGGTCATTTAGTAAAACAGATTTTGGAGGGAATTATGACATGGAAAAAGTAAATTGGCTATTTACAGAAGAATTAATTGAAGAAAAAATAATATCTAAGGTAGAGAAATCTTTAGGAGTAATCTTTCCACAAGATTATAAGGAATGTGTAATGAAGTATAATGGTGGATGTCCGGAACCGGATAACTTTAATTTTGAAAATGGAGGAGAAGGTGTAATAAATAATCTATTAAGTTTCACAAATCAAGATATGAATATAGAGATGTTTTACGATCCAATACAGCCTGAGATAGAGGGGATTGTTCCTTTTGCAAGAGATCCTTTTGGAAATCTAATATGTTTTGACTACCGTGCGGATAAACTATCACCGACAATTGTATTTTGGGATCATGAGGAACAAGGAGAAGCAACTATAGAGATAATTTGTAATACATTTTCAGAGCTATTAGATGGATTATATGATGAGTGAAAACCTATTTATAAAAAGTGAAGGAGAAATAAATATGAACTTTGAATATACGTTTCCTCCAACAGACCAGAGAGAAATTAAAAACTTAGAGGAGAAATATAATATTAAGTTGCCAGATGAGTATAGACAATTTTTATTATTGAATAATGGGGGGAAAGCGGAGAAAAGAAGATTTGTTACAAATGATGCCGGGAAAGAAGGTACTGTCGAGTCTTCTATTGTACTGTTTTTTCCTTTAACTACTGAAACGAATCTTAATTTAGAAGAAATGTTTAACAAATATAACTTAGGGAAAGTAGTTCCTTCTCACTTTTTCCCAATTGGTTATAGCATAGGTGAAAGTTTAGTTTGTTTATTGCTCGAGGGAGAGGGGAAAGGTAATCTTTACTATTGCGATATGGATTATTTTGAACAAGATAATGAATTATTAGATGAAGATATAAAATTTATTGCAAAAGATTTTACAACATTTATAAAAGAACTTAAAGCACCACCGAAAAGTTAATGTGTTATATGATGGGAATTTTGTATTAAAAAAGGATAAAAAATATTGTGAAAATGAGCGGGAAATGTATAATTATATTTGAAAATATATCTATAAAAAATAATATAAAAGAGTACATCAACAAATAAAACTGTTGATGTACTCTTTTTATGGATTTGAGAACCAAATCGATAGCTTATAAGATAATATATTTCCAATGATTAAGAAAAATCATATTTGAATTTATAGCTCATATTAGTAAGTAGACACATGATATTGGATACAGTGGCTTTATAAGAGGGATAACCACACTTATTTAATACTTGATTTATATTCATTTACCAGAATGACAAAGCTCATGATGCTAAAGTTAAAGATGCACAGGCATCTAAAACAAGTGAACGAAACAGAAAGGATTTTTGACGGGGAGAGTAAGAGCACTTATTTAATGTCCTATTATTATTCTATTAATACAAAAAATGTCTTTAACTATTAAAAAAAGACATCCATAATTTTTCTACGTGATTGAAATGTATTATAAAATTCAAGTGAGGACAATTAAATGGAGTGTTGATTGTAATCATGAATGAGAAGAATAATGATAGAATAAGAGTGATGGAAATATTAAGTAGATCTCAATACAATGATAAGATTATAGAAGAGTTAGACCTTACCTTTTCAGACCTGTCAGTGGTAATGGGAAAGCGTATTATGGCAAACCGAGTTATGTTAAGGGCTTCCTCATTAATGGGATCAGCGTTTCCTGATTGTGATTTTGAGCTGGCTGACTTTAGATGTTGTAATTTAGGGGAAATCAACATTGCAGATTGTAGGTTTGATGAAGCGGATTTCTCTAAAGCGAATATGAAGTACGCAAAAATAAATGTAAGTTATGCTTACGAAACATGTTTTGACGAAGTTGATTTTTCATATGGAGAACTAGTTGGAACAGTTTTAAATCATGCTACTTTTCGCCATGCGAATTTATCTGAAATTGATGCTACACAGGCGTATTGCACTGGAACGGGTTTTAGCAGTGCTAATCTTACAAATGGTAAATTTGAAAAAACGTATTTGGAAAATGCAAATTTATCAGAAGTAGATGCTAGAAATACAGATTTTACAAATACAGATTTTACAAATACAGATTTAACAGGAGCAACCCTTTTAAATGGGAATTTTACGGAAGCGGATTTTACCGGTGCTAAACTTGACAATGTAGTTTGGACAGGAGCAAATGTAGAAGGAGCTAAGTTTGACGAAAATGTGAAGGAACAAGTGTTGAAAATGATATAGAAGTTGATTTTGAATCGTATGTAAACTTGGCAAATAAGTTTTAATGTATTATTTGTCATAACATGTACAGGGTGTCACACTGTCACTATAAAACTTGCAAACATTCATAGGGGAGATTCAATGATAAACCAAAAAAAGTTAGAAATGGCTTTTAAAAGATATAGCAAAAATTTTGTGGATGGAATCAAATTTGAAGATGTTAAAGATAAATATAATGTTAGTAGAAAAAAGATTGAGAAAATCGTTGAGCAAAATGAAACAGATAAAGATCACATACTATTAATAAATCTAAGCAAAATTTCCTCATATCACTTGTCATTATGGAAAAACGATGTATTGATCAGCGGTGGAAACAATGCAGAAGGATTAAAGAACATGCAGAAGGTTTTATTTTACCAGTGCATGGGACAGGATCTCTATACAAGCAGGTATCCAGGGATGATCTTGGGATATACGTTTAGAGAAGTCGTCCTCACATTAGTTCATTTTGCAATGTATGGATGGGAGAAAGAAGAAAATATATTATATGATTTTATGACTCATCACTTCGGTGAACATTTAATAGATGCCAATGAAGAGGATAGACATATTTGGTTTTTGCTAGAGCTGTACTTGCAGTATAGAAATAAAACCATCATGGGAACGAATAAAAAATTGTATCTAGCTGTGAAAAATAAGTTTAAGGAAGCTGAACTGCGATGCGGCTCAATCCCTGAAGACCTGAACATTTATGATGAAGTGCTGGAACGTTGGTCGACTGGTAATTTAGAAGAAATAGAACATCTAATTTCGATAATGTCACAGTATCATTCTGCATTAGCATCTGAAATCGGACAGCTAGGTGAATTTGGCGATTTCGGATACGGATTTTATCCTTTTGAAATCTTATTCTTGATCCATGTAAGGAAACAACTAGGGTTGCCAGTACCTACTCAATTCGATAATTTTCTGATGAATACTCCAGAAGCGAAAATGGTATTTAGAGAACGTGAGCCATACCCTGAGTGGGATCCCGTGCTTCAGATGATCGATCAATTTTATCGTAAAAACTACCCAGAATATATTCCTAACAAGCATGGAGAATTATTTCAATAAAAGGGAGGAAGCTAATATGCCGGATAAAGGGATAGCACAGATTATATTTCCTGATAGCAAGGATTTGGAAACGTTTTTGAAGGAACAAGGAAGTTATGACTTACATGAAGACCTATTAAAATATGGATTGACGACGAAACAGTTTTTATACGTTGACTATAAAGGTGAGCAATACCAAGAAATTGTCAATTTTATTCTTGATTACGAATTTGCCCACCAAATTGAATTAGCAACACAAGAAGAACTCGAGAAATTAGAAGCATTTAATTATGAATTTTTACCTGAAAAGATCCAAGAGGTCAACAAAATACTGTCACCAAAGGGGTATGGACTATTTTCATATCCAAATTCGGGCGACTTCTTCGCACTATTCATTGTAAAAATAGAGACTATAACAAAATTGCTGCAAGAAGAAGTGCTGCACGATGATAGAATCCCTTTTCAAGAAAGGTGTATCAAGTATTATAGATAGACCTAAGATTGTATGTCTTCAACCTTGACTCCGGTCAAGGTTTCCTTATAAGTTAATATCAAGATTACATAGCTATCTAGAATGTGCTATTTTTGGCCATGTACGATTGTAATAACGCCATGTGTTATGGTAATCGTTCATGTTCTTGCAAATCTATTTAAAACTTTTCGCATGAATATTAGTCAAAATAATAAAGGTGTTTTGAATTTGGAAGGCTTGATACTAGAAATAGAAAAATAAGTTGAGAGATGTGCCTATTTTGTGAGTTACTTGGACACTGACAAAGGTACATGCTCAATAAAGGAAGTCAATAGCAACGTTAGGAGAACGTAGTGGCTATTGACTTTTTTATTTTTACAACTGGGTTAGAATGAGGGTAAAACAATGCAACTCGTGCCAACAATCATAAATGCTGAATTTGGACATCTGGGTGGTGTAGGAGAGATAAACGCAGGAGCGTTTAAACCCGGAGGATTTGCTAATAGACATAAGGAGGAGCTTGTAAAATGATTTTAAATGATTCGGTTTTCGGTAAACTTGAATATGAGTATGGTTGGGTTAAGGATACTATAATTCATTTTTTGGGAAAAGAAACTGAGATAACTTTAATGATAGATGGGGAAGAGGACGACAATTTTGATGAAGAACAATATGTAGCATACACCTCGCTTATGCAAAATTGGGAACACTTGCAACAAAGTTTTTTGCAACCGATTTTAGAGTATTATAAACAAGAGCGACATGAACTAGGTTATGATATTGAAGTAAATGAAAGTTATCCATTAGTTGAAACAACTGATCAAATATTAGAAATGATAGATTTAGACGGGATTGTTGTTCCTTATGGGGATTTGTGTGAAGGTAGAGACATTAGATTTACACTTAATTGTACATGGGATACAGAGAATGGGCTAGGAATTCGTATGTTAAATGAGATAGTAACTGAAGTGGGTTACCAGGATATTGCGATTTAAGTGTAACTATTAATCAATAATACACATGGATTGGAACTTATCAGCATAGGGAAATATAGACAGATAAAACAAACTTTAAATGAAGATAAAAATATATATGAGTACATTGTAGATTATTGCAATAGACATATATAGGATAGGAGAAAAGATGGCAGTTATAGATTTGGATCAGATAGATGCAATTGGAGTAGAAGATAAAAAGCTAAAGTTGTTAATAATAGACTATCTAGACTGGGAATATGAAGACATGCATCTAGACGTACTACAAGAAAAAATTAATAATTACTTAGTATATCTTGAAGATAAGCAGTATATTAAAGATTATGGAGACAACTTTGAGAAAAAAATAATTGATATACATTTTCAACATGGTGTTTCGGAAAATGGCTTGAAATTTCTGAACGTACTTTCCAGTCAACTAAATGATACTGACATATTCATCAATATTCACCTACCAGAAGAATAATTTTTTATTACTTGTATACGTTCTAATTTATTTTGCTAGATTTTTGGATCAAGGAAAGAACTTTTCGAAGAAGAAGTTTTTTAGAATTGTATATCTTAATGAACCATGTAACCTGGCTTTGAGTAAGTGAAGAGAAAGTTATAGATAGAGTAGAATCAACAAAAGGGACCTCATATTTGAGGTCTCTTTTGTTGACTCTATTAAAGAAATTTCCAATTAAACATTGGTGTAAAAAACCAGTTATTAATGCTTTTGAGTATATAAATGGTGTTTTTGGATTTCCTCAAGGCACAAGCGATGCATTTGTTGGAAGTTATCCGAAAATAATGAATTGGAAGACGAAAACAACCTATCTATTTGAAAGACTTATAGGAGATGGAATATCGGCAGTAGGATCTATGGTTGAAATGTTTGAAGGTATTTCGTTAAAAGGTACTTTGAATTTCTTAACCGCTGTAACAACAGTGGGAACAGCTGGGTTAGCAACACCAATCGTTATCCTAGCTAATATAGCAGCAACTGCAGCAGGAGCAACTATAGCTTCATAAGGGGATATTTTTGGTATAATAAAGTACAAAATAGTACGGAGACTCTCCTGAAATTTCAATTTACTTCGTCCTCTGATGGACGTGTGAATAAAGGAAAAGAGATTGATAATGAAGGAGTGGTACTAAGGGTACGGGTAATAGTAGTAAAGTAGATGTCCCTTATGGAACACAATTTCGTAAGACTGGTAACAAAAAAGAACTAAAACCAAATGTGAAGTACAAAACAAAAGAAGGATATACCTATGAAACCAACAACTTTGGTTGGATTGATAGTGTCGAAGCGGAATTACAACTCGGCAAAGGAAAGAGAAATCAATACTACTTGTACCAACAGAGATAAACAAAAGATTCGGGCATCTTGGTGGGGTAGGAGAGATAAACACAGGAGCGTTTGAACCGAGAGGATTCGCCAATAAATAAAAGGGAGAATTAAAATGAGAATAAATGATTCAGTTTTCGGTAAACTCGAATATGATTTTGTGTGGTCTAAGGATACTACCATTAGTTTTTTGGGAAATGAAGTCGAAATAGCATTGATGGTGAAGGGTGATGAGTCTGGTCAATTTGATGAAGAACAATATGTAGCATACACCTCGCTTATGCAAAATTGGGAACACTTGCAACAAAGTTTTTTGCAACCGATTTTAGAGTATTATAAACAAGAGCGACATGAACTAGGTTATGATATTGAAGTAAATGAAAGTTATCCATTAGTTGAAACAACTGATCAAATACTAGAAATGATCAATTTAGATGGAATTATTGTTCCATATGCGGGTATTTTTGAAGGACGAGATATTGGAATTACATTTAATTGTACATGGGATATAGAAAATGGACTAGGGCTTCGTCTATTAGATGAACAAGTAACTGAAGTAGGTTACCAAGATGTTGCAATTTAAGCATTACTATTTGTAAGGGATACACATAACAGAATATAAAAAATTGTTTTTTTGGAAATTGATAGCAAAGACAGCAGAGATAGATACTAGAAATCTCTGCTGTTTGTTTATGCAAATGGAAAAATTAATCTTGAAGGTTATTTCTATCGTACATACTATTGAGGCCTTTTACTAAAGATATTGAATTTGTAAATCCATCTGTTAAGGGTACGGGTAATAGAAGTAAGACAGTAAGTGAAGTTAATTTAAATAATATAGATGATTTTATTAACGGAACTAAGAATTTTGATGATGTATTAGATGATTATGCTCGACATTATATTGAGGTAATAGATATTAAAAACTGGTCTTGGGCCAATAATATTAAAGGTGGAAACAAATTAACAAGTAATAAAAGAAAAATGATAAAACAACGAGCTGAAGAACTAGGTCCTATACCGAAAGTTGAAGTGAAAAAAGTAGAAGGTATGCGCTATGGATTTGCTGATTTTGAAGGACTTGGTCTAGTAGTGCATAAAGATGAACTTCCAAAAGATTTATGGTTAAAAAGAGATGTGGAGCAATTTGACTGGTTGAACAACAGGCTTCTAGAAGATATAAGGGCTATGGTGGAAAATGGTTCTTATACGTGGCATCATACTGAAGTACCAGGGAAAATACAACTAGTTCCTTATGGAATCCATGGTATTACTGTTCATAATGGTGGAAGGACTGAAGGAATGTGGTCAGATGCGCCAAGATAATAAAAAAAGGAGTGTTTTTAATGGAAATAAAAAAAGAATCTATAATTTATCCGTTACCATCTGATAGTTTAATATTAAGGAAAGAAGAATTTTGGAGAGTTCAACTACCGATAGATTATAAGAATTTCATAAAAGTTAATAATGGTGGTTCCCCAGAAAAGAAATCTTTTGTGTGTAATAACCATAGCTATGCAGTTATTAGGTTTTTATGTATTCTTGAAGCCCCAGAAAATATTGAAATAGGTATGTTTGATATTGATGTAACATGGACTCAGCTAGATGAGAGACTTACGGATGATGGAGATTCACTGGGAGTAGCTTTATTACCAATTTCTGTATTATTTGCCGGTGATTTTTTATGTTTAGATTTTAGAGAATCAAAAAATAACCCTAAAGTTTGTGTGTGGGATCATGAGAATTCTGCTGAACTTGAACCAGTAAGTTATCATGTTGCAGATACCTTTGATGAATTTATGGGTATGCTTCACTAATACATCTATCTAGACAAATCACATGATTAAAACTAGCTAAAGGAACTCTAAAAAAATGAGGAGTAATAATATGGAATATAGTGGAATGGTTTCGGTCTGGTTTGGGTTTTCTAAATCATTTGAGAGCCTTGAAGAGTATGTTGATATAGAATATACGGAAGATGGAGATTCAATAGACTCAAAGTTTGGGGAAAACTTTGAATTTGGTTATTATGATGAAGATAACATTGAAATTTATTTTTATGAAGATCCTAAAAATAATGTAGAAGATATTTTAAAAGATTTTTCTTATAGTGAAGTAATTATCCCCAAAATAAAAGAGTTAATAAATGCTGATAATTTAGTATACAGTATTAATTCTGTTATTGTACTCTATGATTTTAAATACAATGAAGCGAAAAGTGAAGATGAATCCGAAAATATAGAAATTGAATTTATTGGTAATGTACTATACAAGTAGCTTGTACAAGTTCGTTAGTTTAAATGTACTATTTGTTATGAAATACAAAACATATCATATTATCAGTATCAAATGATTGTATGCACAAACTTAAAGTGACTAGTGACTTAAAACTTTAGAACACATATGAACTGAAAGCACTTGATTGTCACTTATGGCAACGAGTGCTTTTTGCGTTGTAGCATGAAAAGTGAAGCGAGCGTTATAATTTTATAAGTGCACTAAGGGTACGGGAGAAGGTAGCGATATTCCACCTGCCTTCAAGCAAGAGGAATTTGCCAGTACATATGGATTAAGATCTAAGCAAACACCCGCAGAAACAAATTCAACGGTTGTTTTCGAAGGGGCTAGAGGTGGGTCTTTATGTACTCTAAAACCACCACCAGATCCTACGTTACAGAAAATTTTAAATGAAGCTGGTATTAATGGAATTGAGTATAAAAATGGAGTTCCTGATTTTTCACCTGTAGCAAAGGCACAGTTGGAAATCGATTATATGCTAGGTGAAAAAGGGGCTAAAGGAAATACTGCTAGAGATTATAATTTTAAGCAAGCAAATGAAAGGTTAGCAGATCAGCTTAATAATTCACCAGAATTGGCAAACCAATTTGGAATGGAAGCTGGTGGAATTACGGCAAAAGATATAGAAAAATATCGAGTGAAAAATAAATTAACATGGCATGAGTTAAATGATGGAGTTACTATACAACTTGTGCCAACAGAAATAAACGCCAAATTTGGACACCTTGGTGGATTTGGTGAAATAAACGCAGGAGCTTTTGAACCTGAAGGATTTGCAAATAAATAATAAGGAGATTATAAAATGACAATAAATGATAAAGTTTTTGGAGAACTTGATTATCAGTATACATGGGTAGGATACAGAACCATAAAGTTTTTAGGAAAGGATACGGAGATAGCATTATTAATTGGAGGAGAAGATGATGGTAAATTTGATGAAGGTCAATATGTGGCATACAATTCATTAATGGATAATTGGGAGAAAATCCAACATAACATATTACAACCAATTTTAAATTATTATAAACAAAAAAGGTATGAGCTTGGTTATGATGTTGCATTTAATGAAGACTACCCATTAATTGAAACAGTTGATCAATTAATAGAACATATAACATTAGTAGGTATTTCTGTTCCGTATGATTTCCTTCGCGATGGACGTGATGTAGGGGTCTCGTTTGATTGTTCATGGGATGAGGAAAATGGTTTAGGAATTCGTCTTATAAATGAAAGGGTAGATGAAGTAGGTTATCAAGATGTCGCTATTTAAAATAGGCTGTTAAAAAGTACAGACTAATGATGGTTGTATCATTATGGAGTACAATGTGCAATGAAAGAACAGAAAACAAAGTACGAGCTTAGGTGAGATGAGGTTTTATCTGGCTACGAATATATACACTTAGAATGAACATGAAACTAATGAACTCGTACAAGCTCGTAAGTTTTAATGTACTTGTCGCGATGCATATAAGGTGTCATACTTTTACTAAAATACTTATAAATTTATGCTACTTAAAAACAGATGAACTTAAAGCACTTGATTGTCAACTAAAGACAACAAGTGCTTTTTATTTTGAGATTATAACATAGGGTACGGGAGAATCCAGATTAGAATATCTGAGAGAGAAATATGGCGAATTAACTTCTGAACAGCTCCATGCTAATATTAATGAAAGGGCTGGTATTACATTTCCGCAAAGATCCACTAGGAGTCAACTTGAAAATGGAGGTTATATTGCTGAAGATGTTGACTTGTATAAAAAAATGAGTCCAAATAAGAATCGTGCTCTGGGTTTTCGGAATACAAAAAATGATGGACTGGTGCAAGCACATCATGCAATACAGGATGAATGGGCTAAGATATGGGCTAAAACAAGCGGTAATAATTATAGCAGTAGACAAGCACCATCAATATTAATCAAATCTACCTCTGGTGAACCACATGCTATAATATCCGCTCTTCAAAGAGCCAGAAGAAGGAATGAAGGTTTTAGTACGGATATAATATACGAATTTAATATTAGCTATAAAGAAATGATTGAAGCAGGTGTAGATTTAGAAGTAGCAAAAAAAGTAATGCGAGAAGCATATAGATATTTTGATGGATTAGGAGGATTCAAATGATAAATGTTCAAAAATTGTCGACTTATGAATTATATTCTCCAGTTGATGAAAATGAAATTAAAAAAGTTGAAGAGGAAATGGGATTAATACTCCCTAATGCTTATAAACAATTACTAAAGCATACAAATGGTTTTGTGTCCGATAATGGAGTCGTTATATTTGGAGTGGATATAATAGATGAAATGAATAAAACATATGAAGTCCATGAATATGCAAAGGGTTATGTTGCTGTAGGAAGTAATGGTGGAGGAAAAATACTGTTAATGGCTACAAATGAAAACGCAACAGAGTTAGTACAAGTTGATTCGAGGATTATGGATCCGGATTATGCTACCATAGTAAGTGAGAATTTTGTACAGTGGATAAATGACGGAGCGATAGATATTGAATGTGTGGACGAAGAACAGGAAGTATTTAAGGAAAAACTGTGTAATCTTATATTGGTAAGTTCACCAGTAGGAGGGGCTATGGATTTAAAGAAAATTCAAGAGGTATTTATCATCAAAAAGGGATTGTTTGACTTATTAAAAGGATCAAAACAATTACCATTCGTGTTAATGAAAGACATACCTGTTGAGTTGGCTTTAAAAAACATAGAACTGTTAGGCGAATTAGGGGATATATTGAAAATATCTAGTACTGATTAACTGATTTTAGGGCTTAAAATAGAGGGTATTTGAATTAAGAAACGTTTAATACAATTATTAATTCAAAATAATATTGTTGAAAAATTGCTATTGGTTCCGTGAGTGTCCTATATAATCAATAAACTAAACTCTTAGAAAATATTATTTGAATTTAGAGCACTTGATTGTCGACTAAAGGCAACAAGTGCTTTTTAATTAATAGGCATGCTATAAAATTTTAAAAATTACTTTTATGAATTAAGGCTAATAGAAATTACTAGTATTATATAATTGAAAATAGATTAGCAAAAGGTGTGGACACCGTATCCCCATTCGTTAAAGGCGTCGAAATATTGCCAGATGGAGGTGTAATTAAATCTGGAACGAACTTCAGTGAAAGCGTAAAAGAAGCCCACGATGCCTCGAAGGCGAGTATTCAGAGTAGGATCTCGAATTTGGAGAGTGGTGGTGTTAAGGGTACGGGTAATATTGGTAAGGGAGCCAGTGGGGCTAATGAATTCGATGATATCTTAGTTGATTCATACAAAAATCTGAGGGGAAATAAAGAAATTTCAGGTCAAGCACATCATTTGAATCAAGATGCTGCTTTTAGAGACTATATTCCAAGAAATGACGGACTTTCTGTAAAATTGGAAGGAAATATATTTAAAGATATAGATAACCCCCATTACAATGCTCATAAAAGTTTAGAAGATTTTTGGAATATTTACAGGGAAAATGGAGATTTAGCAGGGCTTAAACCTAATTTAACAGACTATAACAATGCATTGAGAGATTCTTTAATTAATGCAGGTTTATCAGAAGCACAGCAAACAAAGCAATTTCAGAAGCGATCAAGCAACAAATAAATGCTGGTCTTTTGGCTGATGATTTCATGCCTAGAATACCGGGGAGAATTAATTTACCAAAACCAAAACCTTGATGGAGGAAGTAAAGTGAGATTAGAAAATGAAGTCGTGAAGTCTTTATGTAGAATTGATTTTTTATCACACACTAGAAAATTAGAAATTGATTTTGAGATAGTACTAACTTTAAAATTGGCTAGTAAAAGTATTAATCAATTAAAGTGGGAGAACCTTTGTTTAGATAGAATAGGAGATGTTACTTCACATTTATCAAAGAATTATAAAGAAATGTATAATAAAAATTGGAATAATTTAGCGATGGATATAAAAAAAGAAATTATTCCCATTGCTGATAAAAAATTGTCTGTTCTGATTAGTGAAGGACAACTTTTAGAAAACATGAAAAGTCAAATTTTATTTGATATAATGAATATCGCACTATATAAGAGTTATTCTTTAGTATGCGAGTCTGAATTTTATAATTGTTTATACGAAATATATATAAATGGTTATATTCCATGTGGGTGGACTGGAGAATATCCTAAAGGAAATATAAAAGTTATATGATAAGGAGCGAAGTTTTTTGGAAGAAAATAAAGATTTCCTTAATGAATATATGAATATTATAAATACTACCATATATAAGGTTTTTAAAATGGACATCAATGATGAACAAGTAAAGCAAATCTTAGGTGCATACTTTTTTGAATGTTTAATGGATTAGGACACGAAAAAAATATTAAACCTGTTGACATACAAGGTGCTATGATTCAGATTTTAAACGAAAAACTAAATTATTCTTTAGAGTCTGCTGTTCAATTTAGCCAGTTTCTTATTAATTCCACAGATAAAAATTTCCATCCTACTATGTTTGCTATTATTCATAGAGGATTGGAAGGATATTTCATGTATAAAGATGGTAGAAATGAAGAATTATCACGAGATTTTCATGATATTATTGAAGTTGTTAAAACAGCAACTTAAATTAGAATTAAGATAGTATGTGCTATTTCACTAGATTCTATGAGCGAAGGAGAAAGATTTTTAAAGAATAAAGTGAAATGGCTAAAGCAAATGATGGGTATGTTAAACTAGATAGCGGTCGAGATAATTCAAAGCCAATTATTATATTGAAAGTTTCTTGAGAACTTATTCGGAAACATGGTACGATGCACATGAAAATAAACATGACATTTATAGTGGTTACTGGAGTTTTGAAAGTGGAGCAATCGCAAAAATTTTAAAATTAGATGACTCAACCTTGAAAGATACTTCGTACTACCCTTATGATATGGTGCATTACCAAGAAAAATAAATGTAAGAATTCACAGTGATAAACTTTTACACTGTGGATTTTTTTTGTCCATTTAATCGTTTTATTAAGGGGTGAAAAAAGTTTATTTTGTTAATCTAATAGGTAAACATGGTGATATAGGTTCTACTACAGCACATAATGAGTTGTTAAAAATTATTGATAGTTCTCTAGATTATAGTACATTTAAAAGAAGATTAAAAAATTGAGCACATTATAGATTGAAAGATGGAATAAATTCATTACCTGAAGGCTTAAGATAATTGATGTTACTATAATTTGTATATAGGGGAATTTATGGAAAATCCAGGTGTAATGTCTTTATGGATAGGTAATTTTAGAACTAAGCAAAGTCTAAAAGAATATGTTGAGATTAAGTTTGATGAAGTTGGGGATAGAATTCAATCTAAATTCATGAGAGACTTTAATCTTGATTTTATTGATTATAACCAAGATTTATTAGAGAGCACCTTGATAGAGGACTCCACTACATCGTTGACTACCCTTTTAAGTGGTTCCTCTTACGAAACGGAAATTTTATCACAATTTGTGGAACATTACGGGGAAGAATTGCCAGAAATCTATGATTCTGTTATTAGATTATATGATTTTGAGTACGATGGAGATATAGATGAAGTTAAATTTAAAAGTGGAAATTTAATTTATATGGGGTCAGCTGTATATGAGGAATGGGATGAATAGTTTGTGATTTAGTGAAGGAAACTAATACGATTAGCTACAGTAACTGTCTAAGTATTTATTACTGGATTTATAGGTTATATACTAGAGTGATAAAGCATGTGGTACTAAAATTGTATACACAGCCGGGTAAGGCATGAGAACGAAAAAGAATAGGCTGTTAAAAAGTACATACTCCATGATGGTTATACCATCATAGAGTATGATGTGCAATGATAGAAAAGAAAACGAAGTACAAGCTTAGGCGAGATGACATTTTACTGGGTGATGAATATAAATACATGGAATGAACATGAAAGTAATGAACTCGTACAGGTTCGTAAGTTTTAACGTAGTAGTTGTCATGACATATAAAAGGTGTCATACTGTTACTACAAGACTTACAAAATTAACGATACTTAAAAACAAATGAACTTAAAGCACTTGATTGTCTATGATAGGCAACAAGTGCTTTTTTAATTGATTGGTATGCTTTAACTTCATAAATAGTTGGTAAGAGAGACATAGCAAATCGAATTAGGGAGTTGTTTTCATGAGAAGAATAAAATGGGAGCGTACACATGACCCTATTACCGAGCAGATAATTTCAGAAGTTGAAGAGAAGTTTAATGTGATTTTTCCTCAAGATTACAAAAATTGTGTAATGAAATATAACGGTGGTCATCCAGTACCGAATATATTTTTCTTTGAAGATGGAGAAGAAGGAGTTTTTGATTGCCTACTAAGCTACACGAATGAATATATTAGCATAACAGTTACTTATGATATTATCTCGCCATACATCCCAAAGGAGATAATACCCTTTGCTACGGATCCATTCGGTAATAAAATATGTTTTGATTTTAGAAATGATAAACACTCACCAGCAATAGTTTTTTATGATAGTGATGAGTGTGATGAACAAGCAATTGAATATATTTGCAGTACTTTTACAAATTTAATAGATTCGTTGCATTTTAGTGAAAACGAATGAGTCGGAGGTCGATGAATTATGAATCTTAATTTTGAATATACTTTCAAACAAATTAAAGCCGAAGATATAGAAATCTTTGAAAGACTTAATGGATTAGAACTACCAGAGGACTATAAGAGTTTCTTATTAAGAGATAATGGTGGTAAATCTAATAGAAGAAGATTTGCTACGAAAGATGATGTAGTTACGTCATCAATTATGATGTTCTTTCCACTATCAGAGGAAACAGAAAATAATCTACAAAATTCTTTGAATTATTATATTAAGGGAAATAAATTGCCTTCTAGACTTATTCCGATAGGGAAAGATCCAGCTGATAATATTATATGTATGTCAATCCATGGTAACGATATAGGAAGTGTTTATCACTGTCATACCTATCAGATAAAAAATGAAGCGGAATTAGAAGCAAAATTTATTAGGGAAATAGCTTCTAGTTTTACGAAATTTATTAATAAACTTTCTGAGAAATAGAATTATATTATCAGAGGGAGAATTTGTAAAATACCCACATTAGGTACCGTTGGTTGAGTAGGTAGAAAAAGAGCAGTGACGGATTGTACAATCCATTATTTGAATCAAAGTTAAACAACGTTATCGGTATCGAATGAACCCATCACTCAACCAATAACACATATAACCTCTTTGTAAAGTACAGAAAAAATAGACCGGACTTATATCATGACAACAAGAACATACAATCAACAAATCAAACCCTTTATAATTTGATAAACACGCTTGCTAAGCTTTCAAGGGCTCATTCCAACTGAACGATGAGGAGGAATGAGCTTTTTTTCATGACTAAAAACAAAGGAGGAAAATTTGACTTGGGCACCAAATGCTGTAATAGGACAACACAGTTTTGATGCTTTGGAGGAAGTAGTGAGTTGGTTAAGAGTTGTTGAAGCAATAGACGGTGACTTTGATGATATTGTTGAAACTCTTAAAGATTTAGGAGAAATAGCTAGTACAAGATAGTAGAGATACAGGAGGTAATTTTATGGATGAAAAAATTTTAAATAAAGCAATAAGGAATGCAATTAAAATTGGTGATATTAATGAAGTAAAACGTTTAATAGGAGATAATCCAGAATCTTTACATTCAATGACACCATTTGGTACGTGGTTACATGTAGCGGCAGCTCATGGACATTTAGAGATAGTAGAATATCTTATTAATGCTGGAATAGATATTAATGCACAAGGTGGAACTTTCTCAACAAATGCTCTTGAAAGAGCGACTACAAAAGGACATTTAGAGATTGCTGAATATCTAATTAGTCGGAATGTAGGGATAGATATTAGTGAACCAGATAGAAATCCTCTGTTTGCTGCAATATACGGTGGGCATTTGGAGATTGTTAAATTGTTAGTTGAGAACAATATAGATATATCTATAAAATACTCTGGTGACACCATGAAAGATATGGGAGCTTATGAATTTGCTATTGAAAGAGGGCAAACAGAGATTGCTGAATATTTAAAGCGGAAGATGGATGAAAAAGAATAGGCTGAAAAAAAGTACATACTCCATGATGGTTGTACCATCATAAAGTATTACGTGCAATGATAGAACAGAAAACGAAGTACGGCTTAGGCGAGATGACATTTTAATGGGCATGGAACGCATAGTAAACTAACGAATGCACACAAGCTCGTACGTTTTAAAGGTATTACATGTCATGATACACGAAAAGTGTCATATTGTTTTTACGACGTAATAAAATGCACAAATTTAGAGCTAACCGTGAAAACTTAGAAAATACATGAACTTAAAGCACTTGATTGTCAATTATGGCAACGAGTGCTTTTTTGTATTTTAGCGTAGAAATAAGTCGGTACACGTATAATTTTATAAGTATACTAAGGGTACGGGTAAAATTGATTATGATGAATTGAAAGTACGGCTTAAAGAACGTTATAAAAGATTTGTGGATGATAAGAGACAAAATATACCACAAACAAGTACAGAATTGCTTCCAAATGGGTTGAATCATGGAAAGTTTGGAAGATTGCCCAATGCAAAAGGAGACAATATAACAGGTCACCATATGCCGTCTAATAAATAATATGCAAGAAGAGTTTGAGATTAAAACTAAAGATAGTTATGCGATGTTCTTAGAGCATCCGCATCCAGGGCAAGGTGGAAGGCGTAGGAGAACTTTTACATATGGATTGAGTAAAAGAACAAGGCCAAGGGATTTTGATTTATATATGTCTTTGAAGCCATGGGATTCTCTAGCGTTTGATATTAATGATTTAAGGCAAATTATGAAAGAGGATGGATTATATAACAAAGAAAATAGAGAGAAGCTTAAAGAATATATTGATTACTATAAAAAATATGAGCATAATGATTTAAAGATATTTGGCAGGCCAAAGTAACAGTGAATAGAAAGGAAGGAGAGTACAATGGAATTTAAAGAGGATATTTCTATTTTATACAAAATGCGTTTTCTAGAGAATGAAGGAGATAATATTGAGGAGTTTGAAAATATTCTCAATGAATTATCACATAGAGGAACAAACAATATAATCCCTGATCTTTGTACGATTTTTGAGGATGATATCGCTGAGCCATCAGCTGGTGATTACCTTATTGAAACGATATTTTATATTGCTGAACATTCCGGGATGGAGGAAGGACTATACAAATTAGCTATGGGTATTCCTAAAATGTTACCTCATGCAGAATTCTGGGCGGAAAGAATTCATCGGACACTTTTAAATTCAAAAGGTTTAGTAGTATCTTATATTAATGCATTAGAAAATGTAAATAGCCCAACAAAACAAATAATTAAAGGAATTCTTCTTGAGATAAGAGAGGACGATCCAGATTTATATTTAGAAAAAGTTAATTCAATCTTAGAAAAATTAAACTAAAATAAAAAAGCGTTTGAATCGAGAGGATTTTCCAATAAATAAAAGGGAGAATAAATGATTCAGTTTTCGGTAAAATTGAAGGAATTTGAAGTGATATCGGAGGTTTCTAAATTTGGAAGATAAAATATTAAATGAAGAATACGTTATGAATAATGGCAAGAAGTTTGGAGAGTATTTTGGATATGGAGGAGATGAATACGATTCTTTTATAGTAGAATATGATCAAGATAATAATGAGCATATTTTTACTGGGATCATTTATGATTGTTATGAGAATGGTAATTTAGCAAATTACTATATGGTTAAGGATGGAATTAAGAATGGAGAAATGGTTAATTTTTATCCGAATGGACAAGTTAAAGAAATTAAACATATAGACAAAAATACTTTAGAAGGTATACAAAAAGAATTTTATGAAAATGGTGTTATAAAATTAATGGAACATAGAGTTTTAGGTAGATTAGTGAGTTTTAAAAAATATGATGAACAAGGAAAAATAGTAGAAGAAATGAGGAAATAAACAATGAAATCTGATCAAATCTGTGTTAATGAAATGAGTGAAAAATGAGAAAAGAAGAGCTGTTCAAAAAAGAACAAGAAAAATGGATTTCTATGATTTCATTAAAAAATAATTTTCATTTAGCTGATATTTATTTAGTGGCTGGAATTGATATTGCATATTGGACAGAAGGGAAAAAAGATTATGGAGTTTGTTGTATTGTCGTAATAGACTATATTACAAAACAAATTATAGAAGAAGTAGAATATTCGGGGCAAATAGATGTGCCATATATTTCAGATTATCTAGCTTTTCGGGAACTTCCTTTAGTAATTGAGGCAGTGAATAAACTGCAGTATCAACCAGATCTTTATATGTTCGATGGAAATGGCTATCTTCATTATAGGAATATGGGAATCGCAACACATGCTTCATTTTATTTAAATAAACCTACGATAGGTGTTGCGAAAAGTTATCTGAAGATAAAAAATACGGATTTTCAAATGCCTAAAAATGAAAAGGGGAATTTTACTTATATTGAAGTTGATGGAGAAATATATGGAGCGGTATTGAGAACGAGAAAAGATGTAAAACCTATTTTTATTTCATGTGGTAACTGGATAGATTTAGGGACTTCAATAGAAATAACCCTACATTTCGTTGAGAAAAATAGCAGATTACCAATTACAACACGATATGCAGACTTAGCAACCCATGAGAGTAGAAGAAAGCATGTTAATAAAAATGATGATGTTTAGTATATTAGAATGTATGTGAAAGTTGTAAATAGTGCTTATAGTACGTGTTTGTAATAAATTTGTATATGTTTTTTGAACTAGAAGAAGGGAAATTATCTTCTAGTTTTTTGTTTGAATGAAAGGATTTAACTAGGAAACGAAATACTATAATTTCAAGTGGATACGACCATAAGTTTGTTTTTTGTTGTAAGAGTTTAAGATTACAACATAGGGTATGGGTAATCCTCCTAAGATAACGGAAATAAAAGAGGAGGATCTTGGAAAGCATATTATTAAAGGGAAAAATGGAAGGAAAGAACTTGCACCAAACGTGCGTTATATTACTGAGGATGGTTATAAATATACAACAGATGAGCTTGGTAGAATAGTAGATGTTTAGGCAGGAGAATTAATACTTCAAAAAGGAAAACGAAATAAAGGAATGCAAGTGGCTGCAGGTCGGGAAGATAGGTTGTTTGATGATGGTGGACACTTGATAGGAACTCAGTTTCATGGTTCGGGAGATATTGATAATTTGCTTGCTCAGAATAGGCAAATTAATCGCTCTGGTGGAGAGTGGTACAAGATGGAGACTGAGTGGGCAAACGCTCTGAAAGAGATTCCTCCCAAAAAAGTATCTGTAAAAATTAAGCCAGTTTTCGTTGAGACTTCATTAAGACCAGATTCATATAAAGTAGTTTATGAAATTGAAGGTAAAGGAATATTTAAGAAAACCATTGAAAATAGAGCGGGAGGTTGAGTATGGAAAAGGAAATGAAAATGAATAGATTATATAGAGAGATAACTGAAACAGTTAATGAAATGATTCCAGAAGATTGGAATAAATTTTATTTTTATGCTCAAATATCAGAAAATGGGGGAGGAACTTACTTTTTTTATAATACACTTGAAAATAAGCAATATAAATATAGTTTAGAAATTCCTTTCAAATATCAAATTGATGAAGATGAATTTGAGAGAAAAGAAGATGTTTTATATAAATTGAGTAAGGAACTTAGAAAGGTTTTTAAAGATAATCAGCAAGAACTTTGGTACTCCTTTACAATGACTCTTGAGAGTAGTGGGAAATTTAAGATGCATTACGATTATACAAATTGGTTCGATACAGAATATAGTTTTAGTGACCAAATGATTATTTGGAAAAATAAATACTTAGGCGAAGTACCAAATGATGAAAATTATAAAGCGTTAATCGATAAATATTATAGTGAATTTCCGAATAATCCTATTTAACTAAATAAAGGACCAAAAAATAATAGGCTATTTGAAAATACATACTTCATGATGGTTGAAACACCATAGAGTACTACGTGCAATGATAGAGTAGAAAACGAAGTACGAGCTGAGGCGAGATGACATTTTAATGGAGGATGAATATAATTACCTAGAATGCATATAAAACTAACGAACTCGTACAAAATTGTAAGGTTTAACGTAGTAGTTGTCACGACATATTAAGGGTGTCATATCATTACAGTACAACTTACAAATTTATGCGATTTAAAAATATATGAACTTAAAGCACTTGATTGTCATTTGTGGCAACAAGTGCTTTTTTCATAGATATATTAAGACTCGATAAACAAATAAAAATATAGATTGTATATACGGATTGATAAATGAAATAAAATAAGTCGTGAATATTATATAGCGGACATTTAATTGCAACTATATTTAAAGGCTCTGGTGATATTGATAATTTAGTCGCCCAAAATAAACAAATTAATCGTTCTGGTGAAGGATGGTATAATATGGAGAAGGAGTGGGCTAATGCTTTAGGTGGAACTCCTCCTAAAAAAGTGTCAGTAAAGATTGAAACAGTATATAGTGGGCAATCATTGAGACCAAATTCGTTCTTTGTGGAATATCAAATTCAAGGGAAGAAACCGATTATACGTGAAATTTTAAATAAAGCAGGAGGTTAATAATATGTCATTTGAAAATGAATTAAATAAACTTTATCCTAAAATTGCTGAAAAGATAAACGAGATGATACCTGCTGAATGGGGAGAATTTTACTTTAATGGTGAGGTGAAAGATGGGGAAGGAGGAGTATACTTTTTCTATACAACCTTAGATGAAAAACAAGAATATAAATATTCACACTATATACCTAGAATGTATAATGTTGATAGAAAAATTTATAATCAACTTCTGCATGAATTATTTGATTTGACAGTTCAATTACAACAAGTATTTATTGATAATCAACAAGAGGCTTGGTTTTCAGTTACAATGATTGTGAATGGTGAAGGGAAATTAAAAGTTCGTTTTAATTATGTCAATTGGAACGACTCAGAGTTTGGACCTTCAGATAGGATTGAATACTTTGAGTACAAATATTTAAAAAGAGAACTAACAGATGAAAATGATAAAGAGTTGATGGAAAGAATGCAAAAATATGAAGAGGAGCATTCTTAATATCAAAAAGCTATAAAAAACTCTTATCACATATCGGGGTACATCGTAGTTTATACGATGAAAAGTTTAATTTTAGTAAATAAACATTTAAGAAATGACTTTGATCTTGTGGCAAAGTCATTTTTTATTTTAATAATTCAATTTTTGTACAGTGGAAGTTAAAGTTAAGAACAAAAAGGCTGGAAAACAGTAGATAAAATAAATGACTGGGATCATGCGATAAAAAGCGGAGTTGCCAAGGTAGTAGACGGTACAACAGGTGGGTTCAATATCGCGAAAGATTTCGTTTTAGGTAAATCTCTAGCACCCGTTGATGGGGTCATGGGACTTCGTCGTGGCACGAATTGGGAAGCTGTGGTGAAGGCGAGTCATGACGAGTCGAAAGGGATTATTCATAATAAGATTTCTAAGTTGAAAGAGAGTGTTGTTGGTAAGGGTACGGTAAATAGGTCAGTAAATGGTACTGATGGAGCAAGTGGCGTTAAAACATTAGTTGGAGCAGGAGAACATTTTACAAACGGAAGAAAAAATAGTTTAAAGCCTGATATTAGGTATAAAACAGGAGAGTTTGACTATTTTTATGAAACCGATAGTCTTGGAAGAATTGAAGAATTTGAAACAGATAAGCTACAATTAACTGAAAGAGAGAAGAGATTATCACATAGTAAAAATACACCCGGTAAAGTAAAAGGACAAGACCATGCAGGGCATTTAGCAGGTGATAGATTTGGAGGATCACCTAAAATTGATAATTTGGTTTCGCAATTATCTGATGTTAATTTGAAGGAATATAAGAAGATTGAAGAAGAGCGGGCTAAAGCTTTGAAAGCAGAACCCCCTAAAGAAGTAACAGTTGATGTTGAAATAATTTATTCTGGAAATGATATGCGCCCAAAGGAATTTATAGTTAATTACACTATTAATGGTGAATTGGGCTCTAAAGTTATTGAAAATTAATCTTAGGAGTGGAGAAGTAGAATGAAAGAATTTGAAGATAGATTTAGTGAATTACAAGCAGATATGATATCCATATGTATGGAATATGTTGAAGATAGAGCGGATAAAGTATATGTTTACGCTTCATGTGAAGAAAGTATTATTTCGAGCAGCTTCTTTTATTTGATTAATAATAAGTATGTAAAGAATCATAAAGTGAATGAAGCATTGGAGGATGGAGACGAAAGATATGATGTGTCTCCAAAACGAGGGTTCATGGTATTGCGCATAATAAATGAAGATATCAAGAAAGTAAAAGTATTGTGCAAAGAATATGAAAAAGACATGCCAACAGAGATGAAGTTAATATATGATGTTAAAAGTGGCAAATTCAAAGCTGAATACAAGTATGATTTAGTATATACAATTGATGATATTAAAACGGCGGATCATATTGCTGATGAGTGGTTTGAAGAAGTGAAAAATAATAACCTTTAAAAGGTTTACAGTAATAGTTATATCTAAGTTGAATGGATAACTCATGGTGGTTGTACCATCATAGAGTACTATGTGTAATGATAGAATAGAAAACGAGGTTCGAGATTAGGTAAGATGACGAATTACTAGGCGATGAATATAAACGCATGGAATGAACATAAAACCAACGAACTCGTACAAACTCGTAAGTTTTAATGCAATACTTGTCCCGAAATATATAAGGTGTCATACTGTTACTACAAGACTTACAAAATTAACGATACTTAAAAACAAATAAACTTAAAGCACTTGATTGTCTATGATAGGCAACAAGTGCTTTTTTAATTGATTGGTATGCTTTAACTTTATAAATAGTTGGTAAGTTGGAAGAAGTAACGGCATTCATGAATAAGTTGCCGAATAGTATGAAGAATGTCGTGGAGAAGATTAAAAATATTGAAATCCCGAATGTATTCCCTGAACTTTCGGCAGCTGGTGTTGGGAATGGAGGAGAAAGAAACGCACTTGGAGCGTTATTTTCTACTGTTAAGAGTGAAACTAAGGTACGGGTAATAGAGATGCTGATATTCCACCAGCCTTCAAGCAAGAGGAATTTGCTAGTTCGTATGAATCAAGGATTAATCAAACACCTGCACAGATCATTCTGTTTACAATGAAGTAGTTGCAAGAGCGTTAAATAAAATGGATATTAACCAAAGTATTGATAGTTTACAAAAGCAGGTATATGATTTGCAAAAAAATTTAAGAAAATTACAGGGGAATGGTTTACCATTGTACCCAAGCCAAGGTGCAACAGTAGAACTTTGGGAAAGAAAGCTAAAACAATTGGAAATACAAAATAAGTAAATATCAGTAAGGTGGTAAGGTGTAATGGAAAATAAAGATATTAGTTTGCTTGAAGAATTACTTTATAATACAAATAAAGAGGATACAATTAGCCGAATAAAGAATATAGATAATCCAATAATCCTTCATTGTTTTGCAGCAAATTATAATTGGGATAGTGGATTTGATATATCAAATGAAATTCTTGAAAATAAAGATTGTGACTTAGGAACGGGATTACTAATGTTTCATTATGCCGATGGATATCGACTATTAGAAAGTCCGGAGGAAGTTTCGAATTCTCCATTACAAGAATGGAAGGTTTTTATATTAAAAATTCAAAATAAAATTATGAATTTGGAGTTTAAAACACAAAATATATCATTTAACCCTGAATTAACAAAAATTCAAATATTCAAGTTGAAAAAAAGTAACCCAAGTATTTCAGATATTCTTATTAGTGAGTCACCAGGAAATATAATTGATATTCCTAAAATATAAATAAACATAAAAAACTCATTACAGTAAATAAATGAGTTTGGTTATAGTGATTTTATAAAGCTTACTATACTAATTTATATTTTATGTACGGATATGATAAAGTTCGTGGTGCTAAATTTAAATACGCACAAGTATATATGAATAAAAAATAAAGTATATGTGAAGTAGATAGAAAAACGAAGTACGAGCTTAGGCGAGATGACATTTTATTGAGCGGCGAATATAAACACATGGAATGAACATGATAGTAATGAACTCGTACAAGCTCGTAAGTTTTAACGTAGTACTTGTAATGACATACAAAAGGTGTCATATTGTTACTATAAAACTTACAAATTTATGCTACTTAAAAACAGATGAACTTAAAGCACTTGATTGTCATTTATGGCAACAAGTGCTTTTTTCATAGATATATTAAGACTCGATAAACAAATGAAATATAGATTGTATATACGGATTGATAAATGAAATAAAATAAGTCGTGAATATTATATAATTGGAATTAAACTAGCAAAAATTGTGGACAACATATCCCCCTTCATTAAAGGTGTAGAAATATTACCTGATGGAAGCGTAAGTAGATACGGGGGAACAAATTCTAGGGAAAAGTAAAAGAAGCACCGTGGCATCTCTAAAGCGAGTATTCAGAGTAGAATCTCGATAGTGGTGTTAAGGGGATGGGTAATAGTAGTAAAGTAGATGTCACTTATGGGACACAATTTCGTAAGACTGGTAACAAAAAAGAACTAAAACCAAATGTGAAGTACAAAACAAAAGAAGATACCTATGAAACCAACAACTTTTGTCGGATTGATAGTGTCGAAGCGGAATTACAACTCGGCAAAGGAATGAGAAATCAATACAACTTGTACCATCAGAAATAAATGGCAAATTTGGGCATCTTGGCGATGTAGGAGAGATAAATGCAGGAGCGTTTAAGCCAGGAGAATTTGCCAATAAATAGAAAGGGGGAAATTCAAAATGAAAATAAATGATGCAGTTTTTGGCGAACTTGAGTTTAATAATTATGATTGGATTGGATATAAAAACATTGAGTTTTTTGGGAACGAAGTTAAGGTGGCGTTAATAGTCAGGGGAGAAGATGATGGTCAGTTTGAGGAAGAACAATATATGGCATATAATTTTTTAATAGAAAGATGGCAACAATTACAACAAAGTATTTTGGAGCCTATATTAGATTATTATAAACAAAAAAGATATGAACTTGGTTACGATGTTGAATCTAACGAAAATTATCCTTTAATAGAAACAGCTACTCAAATTCTCGAAAAAATAACCTTAGTTGGAATTTTTGTTCCAGATAATGACCTTATCGACTTTCTTGATATCGGACTTACGTTTGACTGTACATGGGATATGGAAAATGGATTAGGCCTTTGTCTTGTGAAAGGTGAAGTAACTGAGGTAGGTTATCAGGACGTTGCAATTTAAGCATTACTATTTGTAAGGGATACACATAATAGAATATAAAAAATTGTTTTTTTGGAAATTGATAGTAAAGACAGCAGAGATAGATATTAGAAATCTCTGCTGTTTTTTATGCAAATGGAAAAATTAATCTTGAAGGTTATTTCTATCGTACATACTATTGAGGTCTTTTACTAAAGATATTGAATTTGTAAATCCATCTGGTAAGGGTACGGGTAATAGTAAAATCCAATTGGGTAAAGAAGATTTGGATGTTTTATGGAAAAAGTGGAATGTTCCAGAGACTAATACAATAGCAGTTGGTAAAACAGATGTAAAAGGCCTTAGGGATTTGGCTTTTGAAGGAGGGTCTCCAGAAGTTAGAAAAGAAGCTGGACTGCCTTCATTGGATACAATCTTACCAAATAGAGAGAGTAGGGCTCCATATGACCATATAAAAAATCCTAAGTTAGCACAGTTTACAAGACATGCTGAAGAAGGAGTTTTAAATGAGTTTGATTATGCTATAAAAAAAGCAGGAATCGAACCAACGGAAGTAACGGGTACACTTAGAATTCATCAATCTAACCCAAGAGGTGTATGTAATAAGTGTAGCAAAGGATTACTGAAACCTTATCCTATTGAAAAGAGTGGTATATTTTATCAAGTTAGCAAAAAATATCCTAACTTAACAATAGAAGTAACATCGGAGATTGATGGCAGTGTTAAAACTAATGGATTGTTATCTTTTGTTTTAAAAGATGGAAAGATTATTGAATAATTTAAGGAGGAAATCATGGGTAATATATTAATCGAGAATTTACAAAAAGAAGTTAAAGTAGGCTTTGCTTTAGCAGTTGCTGAAAGAGTATTTTCTATAATCAGCAAGGATGATGAAAGATATCCAGATGGAAGAGAAGCCTTGGACAAATGTTGGCTATGGGTTGAATCTCATGCTGTTACTGGGGATGAATTATATGAGCTTATTGATAACGCAGACTTTACAGGAATTTCAGAATTTGCAGAGGAAGAAGAAGATTTGAATATTGCTAGGATCTGGTCACTATTAGTTGATGCTGTCGCTTATACTTCTTGGGAAGCTTATAAAAATGAAAAAGTAAAATATTTACCACAGTCATTAGAAAGTATTACTACCGATAGTATTACAATTTTCTTAAATAGTGCAGTAGAAACCAGCCTTATTACTGTAGAGGAAATCAAAGAAATGGAAACGGTTATTAATAATTATTGGAGTACAAATACTGAAATTCCAACAAAAAGAGAAGATTTTATAAATATATTTTAAGTAAGTAATAAATTTGGGGAGCTTCCAGAAGTAAAAGGTGACAACATTACAGGACATCATATGCCATCTAATAAATATATGAATGATAAATATGGTATTGAGACAGATGAAAGTTATGCTATCAACTTAGAGCATCCACACCCGAGAAGGGGTGGAAGACATAGACGGACTTTTACTTATGGGTTGGGTTCAAGACCAAGACCAGAAGATTTTAAACTGTATATGTCTTTGAAATCACGAGATGCTTTTCCCTTTTTTATGATTTTTGGTGTTAATTCATCCAACGAATAGCAGTAATTTCGTATAATTCTAAAAAATTTGACCATTCCTTGATATTCCCTTAACATTACCTTATACATATATACGATATAATAAGTAATTCTCTTTATCTTGACTCTATATATTTATTGTTTCCTTTTGCAAAATCATTATGATAAGGGTTCTTTTTTGTTCCATTTGGTTTGGGATCTATTCAGAAATCTGTGGCCTTTTTCTTATTTCATTTTGGCCGGATATTCCCAATCATGTTTTTTCTTAGAAACAGTTGAAGAAACTACCCGGAGATCAGTCGAGATACGTGTCATTTAGAGTCAACCATTATTTTATCAGAACTATGTGGGATATATATTTTTAAAAGTATTGATGAAATAGTTAAGAATTCGCTGTTTTTTTCGCATAAAAAAAGAACCCACCATAAGGTGGGTTCTTTAGGGGATTGTTTCGTTTAAAGAGTGATATGTCTAATAAACATATAAAAGAAGATATAGGTTACTACATATATGTACATTAAGAATTTTAATAATGGATTTAGGGCGATGTTGCCGTGCCCCAGAAAGAGAGGCGGATTAAATGGGCTTTCATGTAGATTTAAAGGAATTCCTTGAAGTACTGGAAAAACTTCAAAAGGACACCAGTAAAACCAATGATCAACTTGACCAAGCCAAAAACGCATTGAATGGCATTATCCAAGCTGATGCCATGCAGGGTGCAACAGGGAAAGCGATTGTCAACGACATCAATAATAACCAAAATACAGTTGTGATTGGTTTGAAAGATACCAATGAATTACTTAGTATCGAAATGGCGCAAACCTTACAGGATTTTCAGTCAACAACGGGAGAAACTGATGAGAATGCGATTATTCTGGAAGATGCATTACTGCAAGCACAAAATAAACTTTCCAATCTCCAACCCAAGAAACATGAAATGGATAGTCGCATCTCTAATATTTACAACAGCGTAAGTGATTTGATTTCACTGAGTATGCCGAACAGCCAGTTTGATGAAAAACTGGTTGCAGCCAGTAAAGAACTAGAGGATACGATTCAAAAAGTACAGCAATTTGAAAGCAAAAAAGAAAAAAGCAATGCGGAAAACATTCTCGATGCCCTAAACAAACAAGTTCAAATTGCAGGGGAGATGAGTAGTTTATCTTATACTGATCCGAAGCTTCAAGCTTTCTTTGCGCTAGATGAGTTGGCAAAAGGCATTCATGAAATGGATACACAAATCACGAAGGCGGAAAAAGAAGCGCAACTTCAGGCTGAAAGAGAAATGAAGAAAAAGCAAGAGGAATGGGCGGAACATCATCCAGTGGAGGCTTGGCTTCAAAACTTTTCCGATGGTGTTGGTGAGAAATGGGATGTATTGAGAAAAGGTACAAAATGGGTAGGGGAGAACATTCCTTTCCTGAAAGACCTTTCTGATTCTGCCTTGGTGTTGGAAGGTTTTATAGGCGCGGCAGGTTCCGCTATTAGTGGGATTGCGATAGGTGCAAGTAAGCTCGGTTCGCTTGTCTGTAACTTGGTTACATTGGGATGGAACTCTGCAACAGGGCACGAGACAGCCCAATGGAGGATGGACGATCTCAGCGCGACTTGGCAAGGGGTGAAGAAACTTGGTGAGTACGCGCTAGTGGTCGCTGGTACGGCTAATCCAGCCTTTAACTATTTGATGAATAATAAGGCGCTGACTGATAAGGTGCCAATTTTGAATGATTTGGCACAAACCTTCCGAACTGACCAAAAACAGATCTTTACAATGGGCGCCAACTATTTGAAGAATATTTTGACTGATCCTTATGCCTTGGGAGGCGCAGTATTTGATATTGGTAGTTGTTTTGTCGGCGTTGGTGAAGTAACCGCCGCAGTGAAAGGCGGAAAACTCGCAGAGGGTGCAAAAGCCTTTCAAGTAGCAGAGAAAAGCGGTAAAATAGTTGGTAAGTTGGAAGAAGTAGCGGCATTCATGAATAAGTTGCCGGGTAGTATGAAGAATGTCGTGGAGAAGATTAAAAATATTGAGATCCCGAATTTATCCCCTAAACCTTCATTAGCCGGCGTTGGGAATGTAGGAGAAGGAAATACACTTGGTAGAGAGTTATTTTCTGTTGCTAAGAGTGAAACTAAGGGGCAAGCGCAAAACGCGAATCGGTTATCTGGAGAGAAACTCGATAATCTTTCTCTTAATATAGAGAAGAAAACTTCTGTAGGGAATGAACCTGTGTTTGAGAAAAAGCCAGCGCAGTTTTTTGATGGGTTGCATTTGAAGAGTGGTCAGAAAGTTCCTTCAGAGGGGTTAAGTAATGCTGAGCTACATACCAGTGATAGTGTTAAAAAACATATTAATAATAGTGGGTATTCAGTAGATGAATTTGTTGAGTTGTTACATCCAGATAGGGTGTTAAATGCTAATGAAAAGACAGTAGTTGATAATATAAGAAATGAAATTGGAGTACCTGATGTTGGTACAAAGATGAAAAAAGTAATCCCACAAAGTGATATATATAAGTATTTATATGACGAAAACTATACAGGTGTAAGAGGATTTACTGCAGTTGATGAACATAGTGCAAATTTAAAAACACTGTTTGAAAATTATGAAGGAGCTAGGCTTGACTATGATGGAACGATGTTTAAAGTAGATCATGGAGGAAATGGTGTATCAACACCAATTGGTGCACCAGATAGATTTTATGGGACTATTGAATATATAGAAAATGATCCATCAAAGTTGACGATTCCAAGGTGGGAAGCTAATGTCGATAATTATCCATTTACTGCAAAAGGGTTCACAGGAAGTAAAAATATTGTATTACCGGAATTTTCATATGAGAGGGGTTATACAAGAGCTTTCCAGAATGGAGATGTATTGAATATTATAGATTCAGAAACTGGAAGTGTAGCAACAAAATTTGAATTTAATAAAAAATCTGGATGGGTTCCAGAGGGGTTAAGTAATGCTGAGCTAAATACCAGTAATAGTGTTAAAAAACATATTAATAATAGTGGGTATTCAGTAGATGAATTTATTGAGTTGTTACATCCAGATAGGGTGTTAAATGCTAATGAAAAGACAGTAGTTGATAATATAAGAAATGAAATTGGAGTACCTGATGTTGGTACAAAGATGAAAAAAGTAATCCCACAAAGTGATATATATAAGTATTTATATGACGAAAACTATACAGGTGTAAGAGGATTTACTGCAGTTGATGAACATAGTGCAAATTTAAAAACACTGTTTGAAAATTATGAAGGGGCTAGGCTTGACTATGATGGAACGATGTTTAAAGTAGATTATGGAGGAAATGGTGTATCAACACCAATTGGTGCACCAGATAAGTTTTATGGGGCTATTGAATATATAGAAAATGATCCATCGAAGTTGACGATTCCAAGGTGGGAAGCTAATGCCGATAATTATCCATTTACTGCAAGAGGGTTTACAGGAAGTAAGAATATTGCATTACCAGAATTTTCATATGAGAGGGGTTATGCAAGAGCTTTCCAAGATGGAGATATATTGAATATTATAGATTCAGAAACTGGCAATGTAGCAACAAAATTTGAATTTAATAAAAAAATTGGATGGGTTATGGCTGACTAGGAAGGAAGTATAATAAAGTATGAGTGACTACGCTATTTATAAAAATAATTTGTATAGATTAGATGTATCGGATAATAACCTAGAGCTTATAAGTAATTCAAATGAATCCATAAAATATGGATTTAAAGAATTAAAATTTGAACAAGGATTCGTTTCAAAAGTAATATATATAAAAGATGTTGATATTAATGAAGTAGAGATGGCTTATAAATTGAAATACAAAGTAATATATAAAGAAAAAGAATTTGTTCCATGGGCAATAGGTAAGTTCATACTAGAAATACATAAAATTACGCTAGGTACAAGTGATGAAAAAGAAGCTAGAAATTATGGATTTGAAAAGATGGAACAATTTGTTTTTAAAAAAGAGGTTCCAATAGAGGAAGTAGATGCTTTAATAGAAATTAAGGAGCCTATTTTGAAATTTCAAAATATGGATGAAAAGGTCACTAGAATCGAACAAAAGGATATAAGAAGTTATTTAAAGAACCTTTTAGAATAGATTATATTTAATTATATTGTATTAAAAGGAGAAAAAATGAAAATGAGTAGTGTATCTATACAAGAAAAAATTAATGAATTAAATAGAATAGAAAGAAGCTCAGAGCATTATTTAAATAAATATAATGAAATTTTAAAATCTATAGTAAGTTTAAAAGAAATATACACTGTAGTTAGTAGAAATACAACAGATGAAGAAGTTAAAGATAATAAAGGGAAAATATTCTTTGGATTAAATAATAACATGCCTACAATGTGGCTTTTTTCAGAAGAAAAAATAGCAAAGGAATATGCAGAGTATTACCAATTTAAGAGAAATGACATATATTTAGTAAAAAAAGTTGAATTCCAAGAGTTACTAATAAGTTCTTATTATGCAATGTTCTCTGGTATATACCAAGTCATTATTGATGAAGGAAGAGATTTCTTAATCTGCAACATATATGATTTGGTAAATGAATGTTTTGTAAAACATGGTCAACCTCCAGTATTAGCTAAAAGTGAATATGCAATTATGAATGTATTAAATAGTGTAAGATTCTGCGATGATAAATTGTGGATTGTTCCAAGTAAGGATACAATAGGTGAAGAAATAATACTAAATAAATTTGTCCCAGTGGTAGAAGAAGATTATATTAAAGTTTTTGTTAGTGAAAAAGATTGCAAAAAGTATTCTAAAGAGCAAGGAAATACAAATGAAATTGCAATAGATATGAATATAAGTAGCTTGCAAAATATAATAAAAGTAACTATTGATAATAATATTAAAAATGTGAGGTTTTTAATTAATGATAGTGAAGTTAAGATGAGTACTACTAAATTATACAATATATTACAACGGATGAATGGAACAGAGTAGTAGATAAAATTAAAGGTAATTTAAGTTAATGAAATTAAAGAGTTTTAAAACATTCTGCCATTTAAATGACTTTTGCTCTAAATGAAAGATGTAATGAAAAGAAAGAATAATTATATATTATAGCTAAGAATAGAACCAATGTTTCTAATGGAAGAAGCATTGGTTCTATTTTTATGTGAAAGAAATTGAGAGGAGTAATAACAATGTGTTTGAATGTAGCAAGAAAAATAGAGATATATTCAAACATAAAAAATAACTGCAGAAAATCTATATCCCAAGCTGCGGCCAGTAGTAGCTTGGGATATACCTGTAGAACATAACTAGTGACTTGAGAAGAAAACGACAGCGTTTTTTGATGGGGTGAATCTGAAGAGTGGTGCTAAATATAATCATAGTATGATAGAGAATCCTGGGCTTTTAGCTGAAATGAGGGGAAATCCAGCATCAAACTTTCCAGCAGGAAAATATAATGTGAAAATTTTGGATGAAGATACAACTTTATATCGTTCAGGCAAAAAAGGAGGATTAACAATTCCGGGAGAAGAACAAAATGCGCTTGGACAGTGGTTTACAAGAGAAGCAGCGGAATCAGTTGCAAAAGTACGGATAGATTCTGCGGTTAAAGCTCAATGGATAGATCCTAAAACAGGTGTACTGACAGGTACCTCGCCAATAGAATCAACATACGCAATAAAAATCCCTAAAGGAACTACAATATATGAAGGGCTGGTTGGATATCAAGGGGGTCATTACCTTGGTGGAGAAAATTGTAATCAAATTTTTATTTCGGAACCATGGAAGATTAATGGAGTAGAGCCTTAAAGTGAAACACCAATAAAACAGGAGGTATGATAGTGAGTTCAAGTAAGTTAGTAATAGATAAATTAGAAAAACTTTTTAGTGAATTGGGTGTAATATTAGAGGGAAATAAGAAAGGTGATATAGATTATCAGATATCTGAAGTTAGATATGTAATTAATATTTTAAATGAATGCCAAAATAATAATTATATAGACTTTGATGATGTTATAAATGAAATAAAATTAATTTATAGTAATCTATATCCACCAAGAGGCGGATTATCTGATTTCTTTATCATTTTAGCCAAGAAGACTCCTTCCTCAAGGAACGCGAAGTGAGTAGGTGGGAGATGAATTTGCTTCGGACAATGGATGGCAGGAAGCCATCTTAATTGTTCGACATATATAAAGTGTTACTTCACTACCTACCGAATATATGTTTGTTGTATAATAGAAGCATATCGAAATGGAGGTGAAATGAATGATAATCAATAAAGCATATAAATTTCGTATCTATCCAAATAAAGCACAAGCGACCCTAATCAATAAAACGATTGGTTGTTCTCGTTTTGTATTCAATCACTTCCTATCTCTATGGGATCATGCATACAAAGAAACAGGAAAAGGTTTGACATATGGTACATGCTCTGCCAAAATTCCTGCCATGAAGAAAGAGTTTGTTTGGCTAAAAGAAGTGGATAGTATTGCGATTCAGTCGTCTGTTCGCAACCTCGCGGATGCTTATACACGCTTTTTCAAAAAACAAAACAGTGCCCCACGTTTCAAATCTAAGAAAAACAACGTACAATCTTACACCACAAAACAAACAAATGAAAACATTGCCGTCGTAGGAAACAAAATGAAATTGCCAAAACTAGGTCTTGTTCGATTTGCCAAAAGTCGTGAAGTAAAGGGACGTATTTTAAATGCTACAGTTAGACGGAACCCCTCTGGTAGATACTTTGTGTCATTGTTAGTTGAAACAGAAGTGCAAGAACTTCCGAAAACAAATTCTTACATTGGAATAGATGTGGGACTAAAAGATTTCGCCATTTTGTCAGATGGAACACCCTATGAAAACCCGAAGTTTTTTCGATCGTTAGAAGAGAAGTTGGCAAAAGCACAGCGTGTTCTTTCTAGAAGAATGAAAGGATCTTCTCGCTGGAATAAACAACGAGTAAAAGTAGCTAGAATTCATGAATACATAGCAAATGCTAGAAAAGATTACTTGGACAAAATCTCAACTGAAATCATCAAAAACCACGATGTTATTGGTATAGAGGATTTGCAAGTATCGAATATGTTAAAGAATCATAAGTTAGCAAAAGCGATTAGTGAGGTATCATGGTCACAGTTTCGAACTATGTTGGAATATAAAGCAAAGTGGTATGGCAAACAAGTCATTGTCGTATCGAAAACATTTGCTTCAAGCCAATTATGTTCTTGTTGTGGATATCAAAACAAAGACGTTAAAAATCTAAACCTACGTAAATGGGATTGCCCTTCTTGTCATACACATCATGATAGGGATATTAACGCAAGTATCAATCTAAAGAATGAAGCGATAAGGCTTCTAACCGCAAGGACTGCGGGGTTAGCCTAATAAATTAGAGTTCGATAGAACTCTTTACTTAGGAATCCTCCACTTCTAAACGAAGTGAAAGTGGGGGTAGTTCAAGTTATTAGAAGTGGATTCTCTTAAGTTTATCAAATACCTCATATGTAAATAAAATCCCAGGAAAACATAGTTCCTGGGATTTTTTATTAATTTGGTTAAGAAGCATAGCATGATTTAACTTAAATCTTTAAGTAGATTATTTTCCCATGGAACAACACTCAATAGAGTTTTTTTATAATCAAACAAGTGCGATACGTAATTAATATTATACTTATCTTTATTTATGAATTCTATATCATTTGCGTTAAAGTGGCTGCCGATACGAAAGGCGTTAAAATACTCGTGCCAATCTGAATAAGAATGTTGTGAAAGTTGTGCAGCCTGTATCATAAAGTCCTTTGCTTCCCGTTTTGATAAATAACCGAGTCTTCTACCGACCCGACATAAACAGATACACCATGCATAATCAAACGCTGCAATTCCGGAATCCGTCAAAATATGTAATCCGTAATTAGCGATATAAAGTTTTTCATAGTCAGGATGGTCTTTCGATAATTGCTTCCGCGCTGCCTCGGAAAGAGGAGTCAATTGATGGCGTATACGATTAAATTCCTGCCGTGTTCCTTCTTCTAAAAACCAAATGATTTTCTCTTTTAACTCCTTTGAATTTTCAATCTTCCATGTCCATAACACGTTCTTCAAAAAACGTTTCCCAATAAGGCGGTCTCTGATAAGGGTGAATTCATATCGGGTAAAGTAGTTTGTAAGATAAAAACAATTCAAAGAAACGGAAGACAGACAGCGGAAATATAGTTCGAGCTGTTTCTCTCGTTTTCTTTTATATAAAACAGGCATTCTGTCTCCTCCTTATGCTAATGTTTTAAGCCTAACGAATTTCCATGCTTCCCAAATAAGTGGGAGTAGGAGAAGTAATGCATATTTAGATGGTAGTGGGGTCAAAACAATAAGAATCATAAAGATCAAATAAACCCAGGTGCGGCTAATAAATAGAAATAAAAGGTATAGCGCATAGCCGATAATAAACTTCGTATTTATTTCTTGTTTCTGTCTCTTCTCTGGAATTTCAGTGTGAATTCGAACACTGTATGAAAAAAATTCTGCACGCTCTGGATAATGCTTTACCACATCCAACACCCTAGTGGTTGCAGTTTCTATATCACCTGATTCGAACGAATACTTCACTATTAAGAACTGTGCGTCCATATGCTCCGGCTCAATCGAAAGTAGATGCTCACAGTCCTTGATAGCATCTGCAAATTGCCCGCGGTCATAGTAAATCTGGGCCCGATACAGTAAACCATCTGGGTCATCCGGGCAAATGACAAGTATGTCATTGAATGATTGTAACGCACGTTCTTTATTTTCGATGCGCAAATAATAAATGCCCTGCATGCGTAAAAGTTCCGGATCTTCTTGATAAAGCTCGTATGCAAAATCGAGTGCACTTTTTGCCGCTTCTAAGTTATTATTCATAAGTGTGAGCTGGACTTCCTCACGTAAATGAAAATACGCTTCAAAATCTAAATCATCACTTTTCTTGAAAATATCATAACGCATTTCCTTCTCGCCACTCATTCTCTCTAGCAAAAATTGTACCGTTTCTTCACCGTATTCAAACTCTAACTCCTCTTTTTGCTCACTAAAGCGAAATACATTGTCGAGAAGTTCCCAAATCGAGCGGGGGAAATGGTAATGATATTGTAAAAATTCTATTAATCTATCTTGAATCACTGCCGCATGTTCTACGTCCCATATCACATCGGAACTTAATAAGTCTTCCCAATTTTTCGGTTCGATTCGTGCAAAGAAATCGTTATACAGCGTCTCGATTTTTTCCGTAAATGCGTGAACGGGATGTTCTGAAACGAGAGTAGCGGTAAGTTCAGCATCACCATCCATCCATATAGGGGATACAGGATGGATATAGGAATTCCCTTCGTTTTCATCTGTTTTTTCTAGTTGAGAGGGAGGTGCGGTCTTCATTTGTTTTGCGCTTTTTATCGCTTTATCAAATGCTTCTCTCAGCCTCTGATATCCTTCAGGATCGTCTTCGGGATGATAGATTTTTAGAAGTTTTGCATAAGCCTTTTTAATAGCTGCAGTATTATCGGTAGGCTCAATTTCTAACGTTTCCCAAATGCTCATGAATGACTGACCCACCTTTCAATATTTTCTAAATGCTCTTTTAATATATGAGCAGCTTCTTTCACTTTTTTATCATTTTGCGTTGTGAGCGCATTTTCAAATTGCTGTAACAAGATAGCGACTTTCTGGCGTTCGTCACCGAGTAATTCTTCATAGAGCCGTTCACCTTTTGCGAGCAGCAATCGGTTTTCGGACCGGTCTCGTGGATGAATTTTAATTTCCTTCAATTCTAGTAGTCTAGCTTCAATTTCTTTTTCTGTAAGATTTCCGGCATTTTGTTGGATAATTGCTCTTTTTTTCTCTCCAGTCGTTGTACTTATTACCTCGACTTCGAGAATGCCATTTATGTCATATGTATAACGAATGTCAATCGCCTCTTGTCCAGCAGGAGCAGGAGGGACTTTAATTTTAAGTTCGCCAAGTTTTAAGTTATTTTTAACCAAGCGGTTTTCTCCTTGATAAACATCGACAAGTATGGAGTGTTGTCTATCATTGACAGTATAAAGTCGTTCCACTCGACTTACAGGAATCGGTGTATTTCGTTCAATAATCGGGAAGAAGTATCCGGATTCTTGTTGTCCATTTCCTAACGCTTGAACAACACTAGTTCCTAACGTATATGGACAAACATCCGTTAAGATAACTTCTTCTAGTGCTTTGTTTCGTTCTTTTAAAGCAACTTGAATCGCAGCACCTAAAGCAACCGTTTCATCAGGATTAATATTCGCATGGGGCATGCGTCCGAACATTTTAGAAATGACGGATTTGATAAGCGGCATCCTTGTCGCCCCGCCAATTAGAATGACAGCATCTAAATCCTTAGGGTTTAGCGACGCATCGCGAAGTGCGCGTTCAATCGGATAGCGAAGCCGTAAGAGAAGCGGGGTTACTAATTTTTCAAATTCACTTCTGTTAATGCGAGTTTCATACGTCTCATTATGAATAACGACTTTCATAATCGCGGCAGGCTCATTACATAATGTAAGTTTGCAACGTTCTGCTTGTGCATAAATTAAAGATAGCGTTTTTGAGTCAAGGGAATCGGAATCGAGTTGGTGTGACTCTAAAAAAAAGGACATGAGACCGTTTGTGAAGTCTTCGCCTCCAAGATAATTATCGCCGGCGATCGATTTAACATCCATCACTCCTTCAAATAATTCCAAAATGGACACGTCAAATGTTCCGCCGCCTAAATCAAATACAAGAAATTTTGTCTCTGCCGCTTCCTGATACAGTCCGTAAGCGATAGCAGCTGCCGTTGGCTCACTAATGAGACGTTCAACTTTTAATCCAGCAATTTCAGCAGCTCGTTTTGTCGCTTTGCGCTGAGCATCGTTGAAATAAGCAGGTACGCTAATGACAGCACCAGTAACCGCTTCGTTTAAATAAGCTTCTGCATCTTGTTTTAAAGATAGAATGATAAAAGATGAAAGTTCTTCTGAAGAAAATGTATACATGCCTAACTCGTATTTTTTCTCTGTTCCTATAAATCGCTTAAACGTTGATGCTGTAACGTGCGGATGGGTAATCAGCCGTTCTTTGGCGATGCGTCCGACTAGAACTTCACCGCTCTCGTCAACGCTGATGACAGATGGTGTAAGATATTCGCCAAATGCATTTGGGATAAGGGCTGCACCATGATCCGTCCAATAGGCTACTAAACTATTCGTTGTTCCTAGGTCAATTCCAATCGTTACCATAATAATCTCCTCTCGTTTTTTCTCCATCATACTATATATTATTATAATAACATATAGTATGATGGAGAAAAATGGAATCGTAGGGTTTTATTCCTTGAAGGAAAGGGGGAGAAACAGATAGTTTAGTAGTATTGAGCTTGTTATAAATAAAGAGGTATAAATTTATCAGAATGTTTTTACAAACATGGTGAAATTTTATGTAAAGGGTGGTAAAGAGGTCAGATGATAATTGGAATTATATGTTTGATTTTAGGAATAGCGTTAATTTGGATGAGTGGAGGGGGACTTTTATTATTGGTGCCTGGCATTCTGTTTACAGTGGCGGGCGGTGTTATATGTGTGATTTTTAGACGGTTAGACAAAGAGAGAAGAAGATTAAGTAAGAATGGTTAGAAGTTACATATTGTATAGTTTGTGCTTACATAATTAGGCGGAAGCATCAAGTCTAAAACATCTCTTATATTTTATAAATTATAAAAAAGAACCCTAAACTTCTCGTTTTAGGGTTCTAATTATGAAAGAATCGTTATTCTATATGACTAGTTAACAAATAGACAATATATCTATTTTGTCGCTTCTCGTCCTTCTAATATTCAGTATAGAGATAAACTGAAAAGGGCAATGAGTACGAGAATGAATAGGATATTGCTAAACATGGAAACGTCCGCATTGTTTGCAATTCCTAGGAAGCTTTGGCGCATTGCGGAATGGTCCATCATTGCTGCTGTAAAGGCAATACCGATTGACATCCCGACATTGAGTGTTAAATTATAAAACCCGATTGCTGTTCCTGTTTTTTCTTTCTCGATTGTACAAATGCAAGAATCAAGTAATGGTGCATACATGAATGCAAATGAACTAGAGAATAGAACCATAGATATGACGAATACAATGGAAATTACCAATGTCCATTGTATATTTGGAGGAATTTGGATTTATAAAAGAAATTAAATAAGTAGGAGGTTTAGAATGAATGTTAGTGAGTTAAAAACTAGATTGGATGAATTAGGAATAGAAGAACATGAATACAACTTAGGTGATAAATCTATTGGTGAATTGGAATTAGGTATATTAAAAGAAGAAAAAGTATGGAAAGTATATCAATCGTTAGAGAGAGGTGGAATGAATATTATAGATACTTTTGAAAATGAAAATGATGCTTGTGAATTGATATTAAAATATTTGATAATGCGAAAGAATCGAAGAGAGAGAAGAAAATAATGTTTTTCTCCTAAAAAATACCTAGCATTCACCATAAAGCGATAAAATCATTTTATGATGAATGCTAGGTATTTTTTGTTCCGAATTAAAACAATTAACTTGTACGACAGATGAATTACATGCTTACTTAAATAATATTGACAGTAAGTTAGCAGAAGAAGTGGAGAAAACAGGGAAATGGCCAAAAGAAGTACAAATTCCAAAGAATTCTGATGTCTTAAGGGCTGATGGACACATTGATTGGGGGCAAGTACCAAACGGCGGCTATGTTGTAAATAAGGATGGGAAAGTTATGAAGGATGAGTATACACTAAAAATAGGTGAAGTTATTGACCGATATGGGCCGTCAAATGGTACGTATACATCACCTGTGGTAAATGGAAAACCTTATAGTTACGGCGAGAGAGCTCTTCCGTATTTGGAAGATGTGAGCAAATACCATCAATATGAGGTTGTAAGTGATTTCTCGAATTTAAAAACCTATATTGATAATTGTAGTGACCCTACACTAAAAGCACAGGTAGATGCTGCTATTCAAAAGTACTATTGTGGTGATTATAGCAAATTAAAAGCACAAATTGGAGAGATAGCTCCAGGTTTTGGGACAATAAAAGGGGGAACACAAATACAACTTCCTTTAACAGTCGAACAATTAGAAGGATTGAAATTATTGAAACAAATAAAATAAGGAGGATAATTTTAATATGACAAGGGATGAGGCAAAACGAATCCTATCAGAAGAAGGATTAAAATATTATAACTGGTTTCATGAAAAGGATGTGGATCCGGATGAGGTTCTAATTTGTAAAGAGGATAATAGGTGGGGTGTTTGTGCAACTGATGAGAGAGCGAGTATTGTAGAAACCTCAATTGCTCATTATGGAAATGAAGAAGAGGCATTGGATGATTTTATTAAACGAGTAAGATTGGAAAAGATATTAAAGCCATGAAGATAAAAGGTTGAATTAATTATTTTTTAAATATAGTTAAAAAGCAATAACCCGAAATTAATTTCAGGCTACTGCTTTTTAAGTTAGTCCTCAAAATCATCAAGGTTATAAGTTTTTTCTCAATAACCCTTCCAGCGTTAACAAACGGAAGAAAAAATAGATTAAAGCCTGATATTAGGTATAAAACAGGAGAGTTTGACTATTTTTATGAAACCGATAGTCTTGGAAGAATTGAAAAACTTGAAACAGATAAGCTACAATTAACTGAAAGAGAGAAGAGATTATCACATAGTAAAAATACACCTGGTAAAGTAAAAGGACAAGACCATGCAGGGCATTTGATAGGTGATAGATTTGGAGGATCACCTAAAATTGATAATTTGGTTTCGCAATTATCTGATGTTAATTTGAAGCAATATAAGAAGATTGAAGAAGAATGGGCTAAAGCTTTGAAAGCAGATCCCCCTAAAGAAGTAACTGTTGATGTTGAAATAGTTTATTCTGGAAATGATATGCGCCCAAAGGAATTTATAGTTAATTATTCTATTGATGGTAAATGGGAATTTGAAGTTATTGAGAATTAATCTAAGGAGTGAAAATGTAATATGAAAGAATTTGAAGATAAGTTTAGTGAATTGCAATCAGATATGATAGCTATATGTATGGAATTTGTTGAAGATAGAGCCGATAAAGTATATGTTTATGCTTCACGTGAAGAAGGTATTACTTCAGGTAGATTCTTTTATTTAATTAATAATAAGTATGTAGAGCCTCATAAAGTGAATGATGCATTGGAGAATGGGGATGAAAGATATGATGTATCTCCAAAACGAGGGTTTACGGTATTGCGTATAATATGTGAAGACATCAAAAAAATAAAAGAATTGTGCAAAGAATATGAACGAGACATGCCAACAGAGATGAAATTAATATATGATGTTAAGAGTGGCGAGTTTAAAGCTGAGTATAAGTATGATTTAGTATATACAAATGACGATGTTAAAACGGCTGGGCATATTGCTAATGAGTGGTTTGAGGAAGTGAAAAATAATAACCTTTAAAAGGTTTACAGTAATAGTTATATCTAAGTTGAATGGATAACTCATGGTGGTTATACCATCATGGGGTACTATGTGCAATGATAGAATAGAAAACGAAGTACAAGCTTAGGCGATATGATATTTTATTGTGCGGCGGGTACAAAGACATGGAGTGTATAGTAAACTAACGAACTCGTACAAACTCGTAAGTTCTAACGTATTACTTGTCATGACATATGAAGGGTTTCATACTGTTACTAGAAAAATTACAAAGTTATGCTGCATAAAACCAGTTGAATTTAAAGCACTTGATTGTCTACGATAGACGACGAGTGCTTTTTTGTTTAAGCATGAAAAGTGAAAAGAGCGTTATAATTTTATAAGTGCACTAAGGGTACGGGTAATCCTAGAACAAGGTTACCGAGAAGTGATGGTCACTGGAAAGGTGAGCCAGGTAATGGGAAATGGTATTCTGATAAAACTGAAGTTAAAAGTATAACGAATGGTGAAGGTGTAGCATTTATTGATGGTAGACCTAACTTCACACCTTGGAGTAAAGGTTCTATAAAATTTAAAGAAGGTATGTTAGATGGCTCTAATAATGATTTCAATTTAGTGTATGAATAAATTATGCAATTAAAAGGGTTTAAATCAAAGAATTAAAGAATCAAAGAAAGGCCCGGTTAAAAGAAAAAGGGTTAACACCTCACCATAAAAGTTCTACTGAAATTGAGTTAATTCCAACAGATTTCCATGCTAATATACCACATATAGGTTCAGCATCAAATTTAAGAGGAGGAAAATAAAATGAACAAAATAATAAAGCAAGTATTAAATGAAATAATTGATTCGGAAATGATAGTCTCAAAAAAAGAAGATGCATATAAGTCAATCGAAACAATTGAACGAATATATGGTGTAGATTTACCATTAGACTACAAAGAGTTTTTGCTTGAATATGGAGGGTGTTTTATTAAAGATAATAGAATGTATCAGGCAATTGAAGTTACCCCTGTAACCCTCGAGGATGGTTTTGATTCGATAGGTGGCTTTTATGGTATTACTAATGATGCCTATGAAATTGAATCAATCATTCAAACTTATAAGGATATTTTAGGAAGTATTGTAATGCCTATTGCAGATGCGGACGGGGGAGATTTAATATGTATAGGCTTAAAAGATAAATACAGGGGTAAAATTTATTATTGGTATCATGAAGGTGAAACAATAGACGAAGATGGAAAAGAATATTATTATCTTATAGCAAACTCTTTTGAAGAGTTTATTTTAAAATTTTCAATTCATGAAAGAAAAAAAAATGTGAATTTAGATGACATCGAACTCTTTTTAGACGAAGATTTATTGAAAGATTAAATAATATCCAACAGTGAAAAGCAGCAGGTATTAGAAGAAAAGTAAATACAATCAAACCAGGGGGCGCATTTCATGTTTAATTTACAAGAAGATATGTATGAACAATTGAAAGAGAAAAAAGGGGAAGTCACTGTATTTTTAAAAAATGGCGTTCCAGTACGTGGGCAGATTCTTGCAACAGATAAATTTACCATTCTAATGATGGTTCATGGTAAGCAACAGCTAGTCTATAAACAAGTCATTTCTACAATTGCTACGTAATACATACTGTATGTAAATATTTCCCGATATTATATTATTACTATATAAACTATAATATAAGTAATTCTTTTTATTATTTATATTTTGTTATTTCCTGTTGCAGAATCCTTATTATAAGGATTCCTTTTTTTGTATCAAGAATCTACAAAAAAGAGATAAGATCGGAGAGTATGATCTTATCTTTGGCGTACCACCACACTGCCATCAACCTAAGAATTTTATAAGGCCCCAAAACAAAAAAATGTACATTTTCCCCTGAAGATGTACATTTTTTCGTTTTGGGGTATTTGCTTTTCTTAGCTTGATGGTGATGGAGTGACAACTTTGTAATCTTCTTGTAAGGAAAATAGATATTTAGAATCTTCCGTTTATTATAGAGTGAAAGAGCACAAAGTTAATTTTACCCCGCATTAACGGGCAGTAAGACCCACACGGATTAAAGTTTCACTTTATTGTTGTTTTTTTGTCATTGGTAGAGATGATAGCTGTGTGGTTAGTATGAAACAGCAAGCAAACAACCAGCGATACAATATGAATAGAGGAGAGGAATGCCTTATGAAAACACGTAGTCAAATTACATTTGCAAGTCTTACCCTTTTAATAGCTGGAAGTTCCCTGTTATACACAACACCAAACTCAATTGTAAAAGCAGAGCCCACTCAAAATGTATCTAGTTCGTTACAAACAAGCACCCAACGAGATCGTAATTCCGTCAAACAAGCAATGCGGGATACATTGCACCTTGGATTCCCGGGGATACTTGCTAAAACTTCTGAGGGTGGAAAAACGTGGGGTTATGCCGCTGGGGTAGCGAATCTGAGCACCAAGAAACCAATGGAAACAGATTTTCGCTTTCGTATTGGCAGCGTGACGAAGACATTCACCGCAACGGTTGTACTTCAATTAGCTGGAGAGAACCGCCTGAATCTAGACGACTCCATTGAAAAATGGTTGCCTGGTGTCATTCAAGGAAACGGATATGATGGTAAACAGATTACTATCCGGCAGATATTGAACCATACAAGTGGTATCGCTGACTACTTAAATTCAAAAGACGTTGATCTGATGAATACAAAAAAAACATATACCGCTGAAGAAATAGTGAAGATTGGGCTTTCTCTGCCTCCAGCCTTCGCCCCTGGAAAGGGCTGGTCTTATTCAAACACAGGATACGTATTACTGGGTATCCTTATTGAAAAAGTAACCGGAAACAGCTATGCGGAAGAGATTGAAAATCGAATTATTGAACCGCTTGAGTTGTCTAATACATTCCTACCTGGCAATTCAAGCGTTATTCCAGGCACCAAGCATGCCCGTGGATATGTCCAGCCAGACGGAGCAAGTGAGCTAAAAGACGTTACTTATTATAACCCAAGTATAGCTAGCTCGGCTGGAGAGATGATTTCTACTGCTGACGACTTAAACAAATTCTTTTCTTCCTTGCTCGGTGGCAAATTACTGAAGGAACAGCAACTAAAACAAATGCTTACTACAGTTCCTACAGGATATGCTGAAATCAGCGGATATGGTCTTGGAATCTATGAAACTAAGCTTCCAAACGGTGTCTCGATATGGGGACACACAGGTGGCATTCCAGGGTTTATTACTCTTGTTGGAGGTACACTTGGAGGCAAGCATACGTTGACCATCAATTTGAACAGTACGGGTAAAGCTAACAGTCCTGATCCTTTTGAAAATATTTTATTTGCTGAATTTAGCAAGTAAGCAAAAAGGAAAACAGGATAATTTTTGTCATAGCTTTTATAGGGGTCACATCCACTCAAAAAATCCAGTCATAAAAAAAGAGGGAGAAGGCATCTTTTATTGAAGTTTGTTTATAATAGCTTTTTAACCTGTTAGAGGGGATCGTAAAGTAGATTAATAATTTCTTTGATAATTTTTATTTTCCTTATAGTACTTGGCATGCTGTATTAAAAAATTTTAATTTTGAAAGGAGAATCAATAAAAATGAGCACGAAAAAAAGAATAGGGAATAAGTTATTACTTGTCAGTGCAATTTGTGCGATAACTATTCCTTCAGTTTCATTTGCGGAGGAAGTAATTTCACCTAAAAATTTCACGAGTTCTTCAAGTTTGTATGAGGGACGGAATACGGATGTATTGAAAACAAGTTTATATCACGATACATATAATAATCCGTTCAATTACCAATTTATTTCGACATTAAAGGAAACAAACACAAATATAAAAAAAATAGACAATACTGATGATGAAAATCCTATTATATCTACTACCCTTTCATTTATCCGCTATATGAATAGTGAGGATTATAAATCTGCATATGATTTAACCTCACGATCATTACAGAAAATAATATCCGAAAAATGGCTGAAGAGCTATTGGAAGGGACTCCCTGCGCAATTACAAGCAGGTTCTTTTATGGGAATTGGAGAGGTAACACAAAAAGAGACAAATTCCGTTCATACAAATGTAGAGATTAAATTAGTTTTTGAACAATCTACTGTACCTTTACTAATTAAACTAGATCCATCTGGAAAAATAGATGATTTTCAACTTAGCATGTCGTTTAGTCCTGTTTCAGAGCGTCCATCATATAGTAAGCCTGAATCATTTGTTGATAAAGAAGTAGTAGTTGGAAGTGGTGCGTTTCCATTACCAGGAACATTGTCTGTTCCGAAGGGAAAGGGTCCTTTCCCAGCGGTTATTCTTGTTCAAGGATCTGGAGCAACTGATCAGGATGAAACAGCATTTGCCTTAAAACCATTTCGCGATTTAGCTGAAGGTCTTGCCTCGAAAGGAATTGCTGTCCTTCGCTATAATAAACGAACTTATGAACATGGATTGAAAACACAATTTAGTCCTTTTTATACAGTTGATAAAGAGACAACAGATGATGCTCTTCTTGCGACTCATTTTCTTCAAAATGAACCTATGATAAATAAAAATCAAATTTATATTCTTGGTCATAGTCAAGGTGGAATGATGCTTCCGAAAATGATCGAAAAAGACCAAAATCAAAATATTGCTGGTGCAATTGTGATGGGAGGACCAGCTCGTACGATCCAAGATGTTGTTTTAGATCAATTTGAGTATCTTTTTTCTATTGGGGCAATGAAACCGGATGAATATAAATTTTACAAATCACAATTTGAATTATTAAATGATCCCAATTTCTCTAGTCAGAATCCTCCAAAAGATTTTTATTTAGGATCACCATTATTTTGGGATTCTATCCGTAAAATTAAGGCAGCAGAAATGTCAAAAGAACAAAAGACACCGCTACTTATTATTCAAGGAGAAAGAGACTATCAAGTTCAATCAAAAATCGAAATTCCTCTTTGGAAAGAACAATTAAAAGAGCGAGATAACGTTGATTATCGACTATATCCAAAGTTAAATCACTTCTTTACAGAAGGAGATGGGGAATTAAGTAAACCCGATGAATATTATAGTCCTGCTAATATCCCTGAGTATGTTATAAATGATATTGCTGCTTGGGTGCAAGGAAGATCGAAATAAAATTAGCAACCATATTTTTTAATAGCCATTTTCAGTTCTTAAGATAGAATCATTTTTAATAAGAGATATATAATTATATTATGATGTAAACAACTATAACGAACGGAGTAAAGTTTCTTATTCAAATACTTTAGATTCTCATATCAGGGGGCACCATACATGCCCATCAACTTAATATTTGGAAGTATACCCTAAACGAAAAAATTCGTTTGGGGTATTTACTTTTCTTAGCTTGATAACGATGGGATAGCACCACATCGCCATCAAGCTAACAAATAATTATACCCCAAAATGAAAAAAGTGAACTTAATTATCATAAAAGGTTAATAACTCGTGCAAAAAGAACGGGGTATTTACATACTTAACATACATATTAGTTTTTTTAATTAAGGCCTTTTTTAGGAATTTGTATATAGTTAATATGTTTAAAAGCCTGAAAAATATTGAAATGTGTAAGTTATTTGACAATTTTGACAAGGGTGTTTAATATTTGTAATTTTTTGTTTTATAATGATAATCGGGTTGATCGTGAATGATTTAAATATCTCGATAAATACTCGGATTAATTTATTTTAGGGAGGTTTCAAAATTGGGGAAAAGAGTTATTATAAGAGTTTTTACATTATTATCAGTACTGGCATTATTCCTTAATGTGTTTTTACCAAGGGCTAGTGCAGAAGTTATGACTCATGAAAAGTATTCGCTGGACTGGAGTTATAGTAATCAACTAGGAAAGTATATTAAAACTGAAATAATTAAAAATTCAAGTGGTCAGATTGCATATTGCTTAGCTCTAGGATTAAAATCACCTAGTGGAGAAGATCTACCTGAAATGGGGAAAACAGATAATATGGTATATCGGGTATTATTAAATGGTTTCCCACAAAAGAGTGTAGAACAATTAGGGGTTGCAAATACAAATGAGGCTCATTATGCAACGCAACTAGCCGTTTGGAATGCTTTAGTTCAACTTGATGTAAATGAGTTAAAACATACAAATAAAAATGTTGAGAAGGCAGCTAAAACTATTATAAATGCTGCTAACAAAAGTGAAGACACACAAGATATCTTTATGAATGTCATTCCGGCTGAAAAACAAAAGGCAGAATTAAAGGGAGAATTTTTTGAAACAAACCTATATACAGTACAAACAAACGCTAAAGGTGGTTCTTATAAGGTTGTAACAAAAGATGCTCCTAATGGCGTTAGAATTATTAGTGAAAATGGGGAGGTGAAAGATCAGCTTGCGGTTGGAGAAAAATTCCGTATTCAAATTCCTAAAAATACAAAAACAGGTGAATTTAATTTAAGTGTTGCTGCTAATTTGAATAAAGTGCAAGCAATTGCTTATCGCGGTACTGATACTGTTCAGAATGCTACAGTATTACTAGAAAGAAATGAAGAGAAGCTTAGTAGTGACCTTGCAGTAAATTGGGAAGCTGCTGGTTCTTTAAAAATTAAAAAGGTTGGAGAAAATGGGGAAGTATTAGCTGATGCAGTATTTGAAGTCTTTAATGCAAATAATGAATCAGTTGGAAAAATCACTACTGGTGCTGATGGTACTGCAGAATTAAATAATCTACCAATTGGTACTTACACAGTAAAAGAAATTAAGGCACCAACAGGTTATGTTTCAGATGAAAAAACACAAACTATTGAAGTTAAGACAGGAGAGACAGGAGCTATTCAAGTAGTAAACAACAAAGTAAAAGGTAGCATTGAAATTAAAAAACTTAGCGATTCAGGAAAGGTTTTACCTAATGTTGAATTCACAGTTTTCACCGAAGATGGAAAAGAAGTGGAAAAAGTAGTAACAAATGAAGATGGAATTGCTAAAGTTGATGGTCTTACGTATGGTAAATACTATTTCTTAGAGACAAAAACACCTAATGGATATGTTGGAAATAAAACGAAGTATCCTTTTGAAATTAAAGAACATAATAAAACACTTACTTTTACAGTGGAAAACACAGAAGTGAAAGGGAGTGTAAAATTATTAAAAGTAGATAATGAAGATATCAGCAAAAAATTAGAAGGTGCAGTATTCGAGTTAAAAGATACAAGTGGGAAAGTCATTGGTGAATATAAGACAGATAAAAATGGTGAAGTTAGTGTCAAAGATTTAGCGCATGGTAAATATTCTTTTGTGGAAAAGGCTTCTCCAAACGGTTATGTTCTTGTTACAGAACCAATTGAGTTCGAAATAAAGGAACATGGGAAAATTATTGAGTTATTAGCAGTTAATCATCTTATCAAAGGTAATCTAGAAATTACAAAAGTTGATGTAGCTGATGGAAACAACAAGCTTCCAAATGCAGAGTTTACTATTTATAATGAAGCTGGAAAAGAAGTAGTAAAAGGAAAAACAGATGATACAGGTATCGCGAAATTTGAGAAGTTACCGTATGGAAAGTATACGTACAAAGAAACAATTGCACCAAATGGTTATGTGGTAAGTGAAGAAACGTTCTCGTTTGAAATTAAAAAAGACGGGGAAATTATTAAACATGTAGTAGAAAATAAAAAGATTGCAGGGTTATTAGAAATCACAAAAGTAGATGTAGCAAACGGTAATAATAAGCTTCCGGGTGCAGAATTTACTATTTATAATGAAGCTGGGAAAGAAGTAGTAAAAGGAAAAACAGATGATACAGGTATTGCGAAATTTGAGAAGTTACCATTTGGAAAGTATACGTATAAAGAAACAATTGCACCTGTAGGATATCTTATAAATGAAGAGATTTTCTCATTTGAGATTAAAACAGATGGTGAAATCATCAAGCATACTGTAAAAGATCAAAAGAAACCCGTTACACCTGGTACAACTCAAAAACCAGAAGATAAAACACCAACGAAAGAGCAAGTAAAAGAACAGCCACAGCCTAAAAAAGAAATTGAATCTAAAATTGGATGGTTACCGCAAACAGGTACTAACCTTACAAGTTGGATTTCAATGGCAGTTGGAGCATTGTTAGTGGTTATTGGTGGAGTAATATTCTTAAAGCGTAAAAATGCATAGAAATTAAAAAATAAGTACACCTACTTGTTCAAATAAGGAGGTGTACTTATTTATTTTCTATAATATAGATCAAATAGATGGAACTCTTTGAACTACTCACCACTTAACATCTTTAAGGAATGATTGAAGTGGGAGATTTCGAGCTGCTTTTTTTCAAATTTGTTTATTTTGTATTTTGATGAAGGAGTTAATGTAATGGGTCTTATTCGCTATAAAAACGCAAATAAAGATATATACAGGGTTTACACGCGTTTTTAGGAAAAATGAAAAGGTTTCTCGTGTATGGAAAAATCCTGTTACAATAGAATGGAGTCGAAAGACCCTTTTTTAACAAAGAAAATAAAATTTCACGTACCGTAATGTTTAATAAAAAACAAAGTATCCAGTCAATAGTCTACATTTAATTTTATGCCTAATTAATCCGTTAAATGGATAATGTATTATTTGTTTTGGATACTACCTCATGTAAAATGGACATTTCATTTATATTTTGAATAGATTTCTTGCGAAATATGTACTTAGAAAAGTATTTAAATTTTTATGTGATACGATAGTTACATATGCATTCAAATGATAAAAGGGGATAAAAAAAGTGAGGGACTTACAAGATGAACACTATGAACAACTAAAAATAGAAAAAAAGAATATTACTCTATTTTTTATTAAAAAGCGAGTTCGTTCGATGTTAGGATTAAAATCCTTTCGCATAGCTACATCCATTATTTCTGGAATAGAAGCTATGCATATGGTAAAAAAAGGGAAACTTGTTTTACTGGACAAGTCTGTCCAAAATCAAGTGAAGTTCATCCATCAACTATTCGGAATGGCTGCTTAAGACTAGATTCCAATAGGAAACTTTTCGCCTCTTTATATCTTTCCTAAGTATTTGCACCAGACCCCTTGCTACATTCTTATATGCAATATTGCATATAAAATATATTGCTATAAGTATAAGTAATTACTATAATGAAAGTATTAAAATTTACCACATCTTAATACGAAAAGAGGAGGAAATAATATGGAAATTGCAATGGCAGTTTTGAAATTTGTAGGTGGAGTAATTCCATTCGTTCAAGAACTTTTAAAAGTATTTATGTAAGTTTATTATTTGGCAATCATTTATAATATCATATCAAAAAAGGAATGGGTTGATTTTTTTGAAAATTAAGAAAAATAACAAAGGAATAAAATTACTAGCATGTTTATCAATTGGCTTATGCACTTTTAATTATTCTTCTATTTCTTTTGCTGAAACACATACAAGTAATTCAGCTGATGCAACAAAAAAAGCTATTAACATTGATACTGGTATAGGAAATCTTAAGTATAATAAT
>NZ_LDUK01000069.1:0-26284 GCF_001043575.1 Bacillus sp. LK2 | reverse complement strand
CCCTTAAGTTGATGGGTGTGGGGTCCCGCCACATCGCTATCAAGCTAAGCTTATGCAAAGTCAATTTTAAACGAGATTGTTTCTTTTTTCTAAAGGGCAAGAGTAGTTGATTGAAAGATTTGCATACGAAATAAACCCTAGCGGGTTTCACTTTTTGAATTAAGCGGCTTGATTATAAGACAGGGTACAATTGTAAACGACACCTAATATATCAAAGACCATTTTTCCTCATATCGATGAGATTTCCGCCCGTTTTGCTGTAGGAGATTGAACAGACGAAGTAAAACCTTTGATAGCTCTTGGGTGTTTTTTTTGTATAGTTTGGAACAGAAGAAGAAAATAGTCTTTAATCATATATATGGCTTTATACTCACTAAGCTCTCGTTTTTTCTTCATGAGGAGCGCTTGTTCTGATTTCCCCATTCGGTAATATGTACGTTTATCCCTTCGTTATTAATAAAGTAACGTTTCACAATAGTTATCCTCCATATTTTGATTTTCGGATTTATACTGTACTTATTTCTATTACTTTCAAACATCTCCTGCCTTACATGAACTAAACTTTTCAACGTAAAAAGCCGATTCTCTTAAAAGAAAATCAGCTCTTACATTAAAATAAGTAATTTATAATTAAGATTTAGCAGCAATTATCATAAACCTTTTTGAATTCGTGCGAATCCCTTTTTCAGTACTATTAGTATCAATGAACTTTTGCAAAATATTGAAATCCTCTTCCTCTTCTCCAAATCTAGGAATAATAGGAGTATGTTTTAATAAGAAAATAAGATCTTCAGGAGTACTGTAATAATCGGTAACATCATATTCACGTACTTGCACAAGCTCAAATCCAGCACTATTCAGTTCACTCATATATTTTTCTTTTAAAGTACCATCTCTTTCACCTAAGCATTGGCCTCTACCAAATGCTTCTTTAAGATTTAATTTATCATGTTCGCTAACTTGTTGTGATAAGAAAAAAGCACCTCTTTTCATTACTTTTGCCAATTCAGATGCTTCAAACGGTGCATGACAACTTGAAGCAATATCAAAATAAGAATTTGGAAACGCTAAAGTTTCAGAATCCATTTGGAGAAACTTAACGTTTTGTACGCCTGCTTTATTCAAGTTGGAATGTGCCGTTTCAATCATCCCGCTAGAATTATCTATTCCAATTAGTAATGCAGCTGAAGATGCTATTTTTAGTACATTTTCTCCTCCGCCTGTACCAACATCAAGTAGAATATCTGATTGTTTGCATCTTTCTTTCACTTCGCCATAAAAATCCCAAGTGTCACCTACAGTTTCACATTTCAGCTTACTGAAGTCCCACCCGTTTGCTCGTCCCACTTTATTATAAAAATTCTTATACTCTAATTCATTCATTTTATTATTTCCCCTTTGCAGAAAAGCATTAAATATCTAATTTTGATAATTCCCGAAATAGACTCAACGGTGATATTTTCATAAAGGGGCTTACGTTCCTTTTGATATTTGGTACGCATTTTTCAGCCCAGAATAACTAGTTACTTCGAACAATACGGCATTTCATCAATTTCACCTCATTGGGAAGATTATATATTTATTAATCTATAACACTGTTTAATTGTATATTATAAAATATACATTTTCAAAACAATAAATTCCACACACCTCACTTTGTTTACATAATAATTTTATAGTTTATTATTATCGATATATTTTAAATGCCCTCTTCCCCAACCACACATACTATCCAAAACAACGCTTACTGTTTTTCCATGTTCTGATAAGCTGTATTCCACTTTAGGTGGAATTTCTTGATAAATTTCACGTTTTATTAATTGATCTTGTTCTAATTCTCGAAGTTGTTTCGCTAATGTCCCTTGAGATATGCCTGGTATTAGTCGCTTTAATTCCCCAAACCGTTTCGTTCCATCTCAGTCAATAAAAACTGCCCTCATTTCTATCCCCTCCTCTTATATACAAAATTAAGCTTATAAAAGTAGGATTCAACAAATCCTTACAGAATTCTATATTTTATAAGTATTAAACGAAGTATTTTCAAATTCCTCTATAAAAAGGTGGTACATACAATTGTGAAATTGAAACAAGAAAGAAGTATGACTGTAAGCACAACTTTTTCTAAAGAGTACAAGATTTTTATTTTCGGTTTATTTATTTCAAGGATTGGGGATTCGCTATATACCTTCGCATTGCCTTGGATTGCCTATCAATTAACTGATTCGGCAGTTATCATGAGTTCTTTATTTGCTATTAACGTATTACCAATCGTTTTATTTGGTCCTATAGTTGGCGTTATTGTAGATCGATACGATCAGAGAAGATTACTATGGATTGCAGATGCAATCAGTATTATTTTAGTAAGTCTCGTACCAATTCTACATTCATTACATCTATTAGAAATATGGCACTTATACGTAATTACTTTTATTTTAGCTGTTATGTCTATGCTTTTTGATGTAACAACGGTTACAGTTATTCCGCACATTGCTGGAGCATCATTAACAAAGGCCAATTCTCTATATCAAATGGTAAATCAACTATCTAGTCTTTTGGGACCTATGTTGGCCGGTCTTTGCATTTCTTTTATTGGTGGTTTTCAAGTTCTTTGGATAAATGTTCTTTCATTTATCGCAACATTAGTTGCTGTGATGTTATTACCATCAATTATAACTTTAAACAGTAAAAATAATGATAAGAATACACTTCAAAATGTACTAGCTGATTTGTTAGATGGGTTTAAATGGCTCAAAAATGATCGCTTAAATATAGCTTTATCTTTTCAAGCTATAGTAGGAAACTTTGGAGCAAGTGCGGTTTTAGGTGTACTCATGTATTATTTACTATCCACATTGCATCTTACCCCAGAACAAAGTGGTTTTAATTATACGTTAATTGGAATAGGTGGTCTTTTAGGTAGCTTGATTGCAGTTCCTTTAGAAAAGAGGTTACGGCGCGGCGTTCTTATTCCTTTACTTCTATTTTTGGGGGCACTTGGCTTAACTATTGCACTATGGAGTACATATTGGATAGCACCTGGCATCGCTTTCGGTATCGGTATCGCAATGACCTGTAATATTGCATGGAATACAATTATTGCATCGGTTCGTCAGGAAACTGTCCCATCAAATATGCAAGGAAGGGTATTAGGATTTTCACGTGTACTTACTCGATTAGCTATGCCACTGGGGGCATTAGTAGGTGGCATTATTTCAGCTTATAATCCAGTGTTTGTATTTGCTTTAGCTGCTTTTACGAAGCTACTTGAAGTTTTTATTGCATTATGTAGTCCGATACGAAAACTATGATGGATGGGAGTTATATTTATGTATGATTGGTTAATTGAAATAGAAAAGCCAATTTTGATATTTACGGTTAAGTTTAGATAAAAAAAGGCATATAAATTATGCCTTTTTTCTTTATCATTTTTTAATTGGATAACAAACTTCAGTAACGCACTTAAAAGGATCTGATTCCATCGCTGGACTAACGTGATAAATTATATCAATCTCGAAGCTCAACTATAGCATAGACAATGACATAGTGTGAGAGTCAACCCTTTATAATTATTTAAACAACAACTCATTGTGTTATATTAACATAATGAATTGTGCATATTTTTGTTTTTATAACCGCCTTAATTAAACTACATACGAATTATAAAGTTCAATTATTTTTCTCAAGGCATTCATAAACTGCCATCATTTCTCGTTTATTCAACTCACGAATTCGATTAAATATTAGAATACCTGCAACATCCTCCGTTCGTAAGCTTTCATCCACAACATCACTTACTTTACCAGTTAACCATGTTTGCACGTCTATGCCATCAACAATTTCTTTAAGCCCTTCATCATTGATACCACTTTCATAACAAGTTACACATGGAATTGTTAATTTAAACACACCGTCATGTAGATTATCTTCTGTTATTACTTTCTTACCTTTACAAAATGGACATGGGTTGCTTTTTTTTATTTTATTAATTTGCGTAATTAATTTTTTGTATCCAAAAGCTTCATAGACATATGTTAGCTTTTTATATTTCCCATTTGTGAAATATTTTTCTATAATATCTTCTTTTGTTTCATAGATATTTTGGAAATCACATATAGTTACTCTATTTTTATCGCTGATTGATTCGATATTATATTTAATTTCGCCCCAGAATGGTAAGACATTTTGTAACACCATTTCATAGTTTGAGAAACTTGCTTGTTCTAGTTCAAACATTTTCAATGCAACTTGTGTTTTTCTAGGTAGTAACGAAACATCTTCGGTTAAAACCATTTCATCACCTACAATGGATTTCAGTTTAACGAGTGCAGGTAAATCGCCTACTAATTTTAAAACTTTGTTAAGCGGCTGATTGATAATTTCACGGATATCTACATTTTCAAATTTCAGCTGTTTACGGTGGTTTAAAGCCGTCCCGTCACAAATTGGGCATGTGATCATTTCTTTAGAAGCTTTAATATCTTCTTTAATAGGTGCTTTTGAAATAACAATATATCCACCAATAATCGTATTAAATCCTACCCATGTTCTACGTGTTTTTCCTTTCTTATCATAAAATGACTTTTCAAAATACCCGTACCAAAATGTATGTTTTTCTTCATCAGACATATCATTATAACTTTTCGTCAAATCATGTCCAAGCTCATTTTTAATTTCTTCAAATAAAAACTCTACTTTTTCATATTGATAAAATTTTAAAACTTTCATTATTTCTGGATAGAATAAACCATCCCAAAATGGAACATTTTTGTCTTGGATTACAGTCTCTTTATCAAAGATATCAATTTTAAGTCGTCCTGAGCATGATGGACAATGATTATCTTGAGAATAGAAATCGAAGCTTTTCGTATCTTTATTAGTTGGATGTGCAGCCACAATATGATTGATCAATCCACCAATTTCATATAGGAAGCTATACTGACTATATAAATGTCTTTCAAGATTAATAGCGACAACAGGTGCAATTGTATCAGATTCGTATTCGCCGTAAATTAATCGTGCCATTGAAGATAAACTTTTTAAAATACCACCCTTATAGATGTTTTCTGCATTTTTAAAATAACCAATATGATTTTCTTCTAAATAGTTAATTCCATTTTGTTGATTAAGTGTAGAAGGAATTTGCAATGGAGCAACTTTATCTACAACATTTTTTTGACAATAATACTCATCATGGCTCACAACATCAAGGTATTCTACAGATTCAAGCTGTCTTTTACCAAAATCAACGATAAAGTCAGAGCTTTCTAGCATATAAGTATTATGTTCAATCATTACGATTGAAACTGAATCATCTTGCAAAATACCCCTGACACTATCAATAAATTGATTTAAAATATTTTGTGATAGACCTTTTGAAGGCTCGTCAAAAATAAATAGTGTATGTGGGTTTCTTGAGTTTGCAAATAACTCCGAAACTAAATGAACACATTGAAACTCACCAGTTGATAATGTTTGCGTTTTTCTCTCTAATGTCAAATAGCCAAGTCCAAGTTTGATTAATAGGCTCAAGCGTTTATAAGCGATATCTTCATTTGGAAGTTCATCAATGATATCTTCAATCGAGCGCTCAAAAATATCATCTATATCGTCACTATATTTTGTAAGTTTCTTTTTAATATCAAGAAAAGTTGCAACAGTTGATCGACTTGTAATTGATTGGTTTCGATCTTGACCTACCATAACTAGTTTATCTTTTGGATATCGTTTCAAGAAATCTTTAGCTATACATTCATTGACAAGTGTAGATTTACCACAACCAGATTCACCCGTAACAGTTACTAGTCTATTTTTAGGAATCTGAAACTCAGCCATTTGAATATTACGGCAATATAAATCACGGAATGTATAATATTCAGTTGACATTTTCTCATTACGTTCCCAAAGTATTGGTTCTGGCCTTGGTGATTCCTCAACAATTTTTCCACCATATTTTCCACTACCAGGTCCAAAGAATAATTGTTCATCAGTTGTATCCAGCACTGTATCTGAATGATCAATAAGCCAAATTTGATTCTTACATCCTAATTGTTTAATCTCTTCTAAAATTTTCAATAATGTTTGATGATCCAATCCTACTGAAATTTCATCAATAATGATTACTGTATTTTCACTTACTGCCATAAATTCTGCCAAGTAAAGTCGTGTTATTTCTCCACCTGACAAAGTACCCATTATACGATTTAATGTTAAGTAGCCAATGTTCATATTAATAATATTTTGAAGAATATGTCGCTTCGCTTCACTAATATTTAAAACTTCTGCTAATGAAAGAATACATTCAACACTTAAATCATTAATATCAGAAATAGAATGTGATTTATCAAACAATTCAATTGTATATTGTTCTACTTCTTCACTATAACGTCTGCCCTCACATTTTTTACACTCAATATTTTTAGTTGTGCCTCGGCCTTTACAACCAGGGCACCAGCCTAATTGATTATTAAATGAAAAGACCTCTGGAGAAAGATTAAATTTCCCAGCAAGTTTCTCACGAATCTCTTTAAATACGCCCGTATGGGTACCAATTGTAGAACGCGGATTGGAAGAAATTGATGACTTCCCTAAAAAAAGAACTAAAGGCATCTCTTCCATCTTAATAGCACTAAAATTGGTTTCCATTATATTAGGAAATAAATACTGATATTCAGCTTTTGGTAATAACGAAACAAGACGCTTCTTTGATTCTTCACCAATCGTTTGACAAAAAGTTGTTTTACCAGATCCAGACAAGCCGGCAATTCCAAATGATTTATTTACAGGTATTTCTGCGTCTAATTTGTTTATATTGTTCGCAATTAATTGATTTACTTTCATATTAACCTCTATCCCTATCGTTTTTAAAACCATCTTTTATAAGGTAATAATTACATAATAAATCCGAATTATATATTCATTATACTTTCACTCCATTGATATTCACCTTATATTTTTCAAACCAATATTCCCACTCATCTTTTGAAAATTCTTTTTCTTTCCCTTCTAAAACAGAAGAAAATAGATTTAAGCAAATATGCCATCCCGCTATATCTTTCGGTGTATGGTCTGTTAATTCATGAATAAATTCTTTAAGTAATAAAATGGAGCCTTTTTCATCTTTATGTATTTCAAATCGGACACGATCTTTAGCCCATGTGAATTCTAAAACTGAATTCATTTGACATTCTAAAATATCAATGTTTATAAATGTGCCATCCATCATATCAAACTTTATAATTCCACCCGTACTAAGGTCTTCTATTTGCAAGTTAGACATCCACTTTTTTAACTTATTATTATCTGTTAATACAGACCAAACTTCTTCTATCGTATATGGAAAATGACGATCAAATTGTACTACGTATTCATTACTTTGTTTATTTATTACAGCTAACATTATTAATTAACCTCCTTTTCACCAAAACGAATGTACGTTCTGTATTTATTTTACATGATTTCATTTGAAAAAGAAATCACTATTACACTTCAATTAATTTAAGAAGTTTTTGTTAGCTCCAAAATTGATTGACTTATTATATACGAGAGCTCTAATCTAATTGACCAGGATTTTATTGGATCAATAATATTGTCTTGATTAAGTTTGTTCACATATTTTAAACCGTCCACTGCTACGTAATCAATATTAAAATCTGTAAAAGTGTTTATAATCATCGGCCATTCTCCATCAGTCATTCTGCATTTAGAATGTTTTATTATGTAATCTATTGCTCGTTTTGATAACACACATGAACCAGCCGTAATATCTACTTCTTTACCTAATTGTAATGACATAATTTTATTTGATACTGTTTCTGTAACTTGCCATTCCTCAGGGTGGGTATGAAAAGCTGCCTCCGTTCTTCCGATGATTAAATAATCTACATCCACTATATTCTGGATGAAAGCATTATGCTCCTCTGGATATTCTGTAATCCAAGTTAGTAAACGATCAAAATCACAATAGTGATAGTAATCATGATCATAGTTACCAACAAATCCCAGAGAATCTCTTCGGGCATTCCCTACTCCTGATTTTTCGACTATATTTATATGAAAATTACATTCCTCCAGTTCTTTTACAATCTCTCTTGGAGTTACATTACTGATTGTTATATATTTTTGGTCATAATTTAAATTTAGCAATTCTTCTTTTAGTTCTTTTATAGAAGGTAACAAGCTCCCTGATGGATCATGAGTAATACATGTTAATGCTACTTGTTTTACAGATTCCATACTATTTTCTCTCCCCTGACAAAATAAAAAGCAGAAAGAATACTTTCTGCTACTTTTGTAATAAATGGTACATTTCATATTGTGCTAATGAGTTCTTTTCAAATCCAGATTTCCTCAAATACCCCTCGAGTAAACTATTATTAGGAAACCCAATTGATATACTTGATAATTTCAATTCTTCACTTGCCACTTGTAATAATCTCGTCGCAATACCAATATTTCTATAGTCTTTGTCTACGAATATAAAACTAATTTTCCCTTGTTCATTTACACATATAGAACCTTTTAAATCATTATCAACATATGTACTGTAATATGTATTATTTGTTTTTTCGATATAATCAATATCATTTTGCCAATTTATATGGAAGTTAAGCCATTTCTGAATTTCAACTTTAAATTTTTGAAATTTTAATTGTTTTATTTCAATATTTTTAAAGTCTTTATTAGTTATTATAGTAAAATCATTTAAACTATAATAAGAAAGGTCATACACTTTTTCATAACCTAATTTATTATAAAAATTAATTGCTCGATCGTTGCCTACAATTACTTCGAGAAATAGTTGTTTACATTTATGTTGAATTGCCTCTTCTTTATGTAGTTCAAATAGCTTTTGACTAATACCAACGCCGCGATAACTGGGATGAACAGCTAACGTTCCGCAGCGCATTGTTTTTATACTTTCGTAGATCTTTATACCACCAAGTATTACACCAACAGATTTATCACCATCTAAAGCAAGAAAGGAGTGCTCCAGTGAATTCCCTTTTGGTCCCAAAAACCTTTTTATAAAATCTTCTTTTGAAACATCCATTTTAATAATATAATCTGAAAATCCGTCCTTAAAAGCTTCATATACTAAATCTATACTTACTTCACTACATCTTTTGTATTGAACCATATAAGTATAATCCTCCGCTATGACTTGTTATATACTACATTCAAACACATGAAATGCATTCCCTTCACCATAACCATCCTTTATTTCATGAATAACAATTTGACTAAATCCATTAGTAATAAGTATGTTTTCAAATTCTTTTAAATCATATAGTCTTATAGGAAAATCCATGATCTCAGTTTCTACTATTTTCTCATCATGATTAACTTCATATTTCAGTATAATATTTAAGAGCTTTTTCGTCTCATCATATGATACTTTTCTATACTCAACAATTAATTCATTGTTAATTTCTTTTCTATTTGTCTCTATCCAATCTAGAATTTGTTCTGTTTCACTTCCACCTTGTACAACAGTAAGAAGTAATTTTCCATTTTCTTTCAAGTTATTTTTCATATTTTGAAGACTAATATCTACTAAATTATCTGGTAAAAGGGAGAATGATCCAATAGGAATCATAATAAGATCGTATTTGTTATCACTATGGAATTTTTCTATTCTTCCTTGTGACACAACTGGTTTTAAGTTTAGTTTTTCTGCTTTATCTTTGCACACCTTTAGCATATCTTTCGAAATATCAAATCCTTCTATATTCACACCATTTTGCATAAAAGGAATTAACATTCTACCATTTCCGCACATCGGTTCTAACACTGTCATGTTTTTGTCTTTTGCAAAAGAAAGATAAAAATCCAATTCTTTTCCACTCGCAATTGATTTGTCACTTTCATAAATCTTTGTACAAAGTTCACCATAATACGTAAGCACTTGTAATTCACCTCTTAATTTGAAATAAGTGGACATTTCCCTACATATGTCTCACTATTTATTTGTTTTATAACAAACGGTGCAATATCTCCATTATTTTATTTGTAGCTTCCATCACTATACTCCTCTTATTATCCATTGTTTACTACTGTAATTTCATAAACACGTAAAAAAGCAATTAAATGCTCACATGCTCGTTCACAGGCTAACATTTTAAAAATCTTTTGTTCTTCTTTCGTTTTATCATTCGCTTGATCTGAAGCAGCTTTTAAACATAAAAATGGTTTATTATTTACATGACACACATAAGCGAATGCCGCCACTTCTTGATCAACGGCTAAAGCTCCGTATACAGTATGCAGTAAATATCTCATTTCTGAACTACGAATACGCTGATCCCCTGACAAAAAGGTACCAAAATGAACTGGGTCATACGAACGCAATTTTTTCATTCGTTTTACGAGTGATTTAGTTGTTTCAATCGGTGCTGTTCTACCATTATATAGATTAAAAATATCTTCTCCTGACCCAGCCGCAGTAACATCGTGCTGTAAAGTATTAAGAGCTACAACAATGTGCCCATTTTTCACTTTATCTGATAAGCTCCCGCAAATTCCTGTCATAAATAACTGATCTGGTTGGAATTCACTTATTAATAGTTGCACACAACTAGCACAACTAACTTTACCGACGCCAGTTACGACTGAAATCACTTCTAATTCATTAATAGAGTGAAAATGAAATTCCCAAGCTGCTCTCTTTTCTACACGCTCACTTGGATAATGTTGATGCAAATACGTAAGTTCTGGTTCCCATGCAGATACAATTGCAATACGTTTCATTACATACTTCACTTCCTCCTATTTTCGTCTAAATAAATCATTTATACTTTCTCGTTCATAATCTAGAATCCACTCTTTATATTTCTCATATAAATCCCGTGTCATTTCTTTATTCTTCGTAATTACTCCACATCCTCTATCATCATAAATAAACATGACAATATCTTTCGTTGTGTTTATGAGAAATACATCCGGATAAGAAATTTCTTTCTTACGCCCAAAACGTGGATAAAGCCCTGGAAAATCTTCATGATTAGCAGCTTTAATTAGTGGTACAGGTTTTATATCCTCCTGATTACTGTTTTTCAATATAATGTGAAATTTAAATAATCCTTCTATTTTATATTCGTTATAAATGTTTTTATACCTTTTTAATGCGTTACATGAAATTTTATATGGAATCTTTACTACAAAACACATAAATGTTTGATATTATAGTAATGTTGATTAATTGTAAGGAAAGGAATTAACTATATAATGAATAAGAACATATTAATAATTGATGACGATAAAGAAATTGTAGAATTGCTCGCAGTTTATTTGCGAAATGAAGGTTACAACATCTATAAAGCTTATGATGGTGATGAAGCATTACAAATGGTCTCTACATATGAAGTTGACCTTATGATTTTGGATATTATGATGCCAAAACGAAACGGATTAGAAGTTTGCCAGGAGGTAAGAGAAAATAATACTGTACCTATTCTTATGCTTAGTGCCAAAGCTGAAGATATGGATAAAATATTAGGCCTAATGACCGGTGCAGATGATTATATGATCAAACCGTTTAATCCACTAGAATTAGTCGCTAGAGTGAAAGCTTTGTTACGAAGATCCTCTTTCCAAAACGCCTCTACACAAAGGAAAGAAGACGGCAACATTCGTATTCGCACAGTTGAAATACATAAGCATAATCATACAGTTAAGGTAAATGGTGAATATATTAAACTCACATCTATTGAATTTGATATTTTATATTTACTTGCAAGTAATACGGGAAGAGTATTTAGTTCTGAAGAAATATTTGAACGCGTTTGGAATGAAGATGGTTATGGTTCAAATAAAACGGTAATGGTTCACATTAGTAATTTACGAGATAAACTTGAAACTGTAATGAATGGAGATAAATTTATTCATACTGTTTGGGGAGTAGGCTATAAAATTGAGAAATGAAGCATTTGATATTCTGAAAGATATTCCAAAATGGAAAATAATTTTTTGGCTCTCATTGGCTATTACACTAACACCTATTACCGAATTAATTATATATCGTCTCGTTACAAGTGTAATTGAAAGTTCACTTACTCTAAGTGAACTTGGCAAAGAATTTATTAGAATCTTTGGGTATGAAAAATATAAAGGATTAAAGGAATCTTTATGGATGATGACCGTTTCTTATTTGTTTTTATTTTCCATTTTCTCATCCTACCTTTACATTTTTTATCGCCACGAAAAGAAGCTTTACTATGAAGCTTGTATAAAAAAAATGATCGAGGAAATTCGTTATATTGCGAGCGGACACTTTAATCATAAAGTATCGATTGTACATCATAATTATTTAGAAGAGTTAGCTACTGGAGTCAATCACATTGTTGAACAGTTAAAAGTGTCAATTGATGAAGAAAGACAGGCGGAACAAGCAAAAAGCGAACTTATTACAAATGTATCACATGACTTACGGACTCCCCTTACATCTATAGTTGGATATGTGAATTTAATCCATCATGATAATTATAGAGACGAAGTGGAATTGCGTCATTATATACAAGTCATTTACGATAAAGTTACTCGTCTAAACACATTAATGAATGATTTGTTTGAATATACACGTGTTCAAAATAAAGAGTTAAGTTTAAATTCTGTTCCCATTGATATTGTAGAACTGCTTGGGCAATTAACTGTCCAATTCCGGATACAGCTCCAAGAAGCAAATATTGAATGTCGCCCATCTTTCCCATCGCAAAAGCTAATGGTACAAGCTGATGGCGATAAATTAGTGCGTGTGTTTGAAAATCTAATCATAAACGCTATAACTTATGGAAATGATGGAGATCACATAGACATTACAACTTATGAAAGCAATAGTATGATTGCAATTGATATTACAAATTACGGGCAACCTATTCCAAGTACTGATTTACCTCATATTTTTGAACGTTTTTATCGCGTAGAGAAATCACGCTCAACAAACACAGGCGGATCTGGGCTCGGCTTAGCAATTGCGAAAAGTATTGTCGAACTGCATAAAGGAACAATTGAAGTATATAGTGATGATAAAAAGACAACTTTCACTGTAAAATTACTTCCATATAAAAATTAATATTACATCTATTAAGGTTCAATTTCTTATATGATAAGAAATTGAACCTTTTATTTTCCATCAATATCCAAAATTTAATAATTCCTTAAAATTCTTTAGAAATTCTTTACCTTTTCTTTCTTCCTATTTAAGCATTCCTTTTTACAATAATGTTACTAATGTAATTGAAGGAGGATCGCGTATGCAATTCTTTAAGAAAATAGCAATATTATTTTTATCTTTTCTTATCACAGTAATTATTGTTTTATATTTTTATTTATATGTTAATGGTCCAATTATCCAGGCTAAATCAGCCATTTTAATAGATGCTAATTCAGGTGAAGTTGTTTATAAAAAAAATGAAAGAACTCCTATTCAATCACCCACTTTAACTAAATTAATGACGGAGTATATCGTATTGGAACAACTTCATGATGGCAAAATAAAATTAGATGAATCTGTGAAAATAAGTAACGAAGTTTTTCACACAGAAATGAGTCCACTACAAGTAACATCGGAGGATAACACAACTGTTCGTGACTTACTTCATGCATTGCTTTTAACAGGAAATAATCGTTCTGCACTTGCACTAGCAGAACACATTGCTGGAAATGAGGATAATTTTACAACGTTAATGAATGAAAAAGCAAAACAGCTAAAATTATCACAAACATCTCCATTTTTAAATTCTACTGGAATAAATAACGAGAATAATAAACAATCGATTTCTACTGCATTAGACGCAGCTGAATTAACAGCGCAACTAATAAAAGATTACCCAGATGTATTAAATATTACTAAACTAACCTCTTACCAATTTACCTTCAAAGATTTCCAAGTTTTCAACACAAATAAAATGATTTATTCCCTTGATGAAAACATTAAATTCAAAGGTGTTGATGGCTTACAAACAAGTTTTTCAACTAACGGTAATTATAGTTTTGTCGGCACAGCAAAACAAGGAGATACAAGGTTTATTTCTGTAGTTTTAGACGCCAATGAAGAAAACACAGCTTTTATTGAAACAAAAAAGTTACTTCAATATGGTTTTGAGCCTTCCTCCTACTCTGCACTACAAGCTTTCAAAGACGCTGTTACATCTTGGACAATATTGCTTCAGTTTAAAAATTTAATTATACAAACGATTATGATCTTTTTCATCATTACAATTTTAATGTTTTTACATATACGTCAAAAAAAATCAGAGGATTTTAACTAAAAGTTCTCTTTTATATAAAAAAGCCGACTTGCTAAATGCAAGTCGGTTTCTAAATCTATAATCCCCTTCCTATTAAATTCGCTGAAACGGGCTGAAGGTTTAACTCTCTTGCCCATACAGATATTTGCCCTATATGATGAATCTCATGTACAATTACATGTCGTAAAACTTCTCCGTATGTATATGTTTTGTCTGTCCATGAAGCTTTTAATATTTTACATTCTAAATCAACAGACCATACTTGCAAAAACTCTTCTAATTCTCGTCGATATAAATCAGATAATGCTTTCACTTTTTGGATTGATTGATAATCTTTAAACTGCGGTGCTCTATCTTCATTTCCTTGAAGGGCACTAATCCAGCTATATTCTACATCTACAATATGAAATATCATAATTAATTTTATAAGTATTTCGTTTTAGTGTTTTCTAATTGATTTTGACTATTATCGAAGGTGACATATCAGCGATATTTTATGTCTATTTCGTATAGGTGTTAGCAAATTCGTTTGCAAACTTGTTAGCACTTTTTTTATAGTTCTTCTATTAAAATCAATCTCCCGAAGGAACAAATGTTCGTGTGTAATAATCATAAATTACACGAATCGGAGGATCATCATTGTAACAAGAAGCATAAGATGGCCGTTTTGGTCAACTTATGCTTCCAGGATTTGAAGAATATTTTTAATGTCGTCTTTAAATAAAGTTGCGACTTTTAGGGATAGCATCACATCACCATCAATCTAAGAATAGCAAATACGCCAAAATGAAAAACGAGCTGAATTCCCATAAATAAATGCAGAAAGAATAAATTTCGTTTTGGATATATTTCAAAGTCTCAAGTCGATGGGCATATGGCGGCTCATTTCTAGAATTGTTTTCATGTGTCAATGATAGAAATATATTTTTTGTTATGACTACTTTTCAACTAGTACGATATCATCAAGATAGGCATTAATAGTGTCAATATTGTCATCAAGAGAGACATCAATTCTTGGTAATACGGCAGGAAGATAAATTATCAATTCAATATTTTTGTGTGGTCAAATAATCCACTTGCTGATAGTCCAATGATGATTCCTTGAAATACATTTGTTTTGATATCTCCGCCCAAAAATAAAACGCCTAGCACAATGCCAAGGGTTAAATTTAATAACGGAACGTATTTTGTTTGTAATCCAATTGTTTTCGCAATCTGTGAAAGACCAACAACAATTCCAATCATTACAGTAATTTCAAACATTACATGCCACCTCCTTTCAATGGCAACGTAATAATAGCTCCGACGATTCCACCAACAATAAGTCTTAAAATCCAGGTAGTGTTCGCGCTGATCTTATCTAACTGTTTATTGATATTGATAATGTCTTTTTCATTGCCTAAAGTACGAGATTCTAAGTTGCGGATATCATTCTTTATATCTTTTTGCTCTAATTTGATTTGTTGGATTTCTTGTTTTAAATCTTGAATTTCTTGCATTGGTTCAGCTCCTTTCAAAATAAAAAGAGAGACTGACGATAGTCTCTCTTAGAAATGATATCTACAATTCTTGCCTGACACCAAGCGTTTTACAGTTACTTTCCCTTCATACAACGTTTCCCAAATAGGTTCTAATTTAGCTCCGCTATCTTCATAAAATCCCCAGTTAACTGAACCCTCATTAACACTCTTGCCGCTATAATAGTAGTCAGCTATTTCTTTTATTGAATCGTAATATTGAAAGTCTGTTAAGTCCATCCAACTCATATCAAATTCTTTAGCAAGGTTTGGTTCTTCAAGTACTACCTCGTAAATAAAACTTTTGTTATATTTGTTTTTATATTTCATTGCATTTTCTAAATCCTGCCATAAATATATCGATTTAACACGCGATGGGGACGAAGAGAATTTATTGGTTCTAACATCCTCAAATATACTTTCTTTCAAATATTGTGAAAACCTAGAATAAGTATCCCTAAAATACCTATGAGTATTTATTGTATCGCCATACCTTGGTTCTAATATTGTTCCTTTATCTAACTTTATAGATGAAACATGATAGAAAATACCCAATTTGTCCCCTCCTAAAATTTACATCTAAGGATATTTTATCATGATTTTATATTTCTTCTTTATAATAAAAGCCGTATTTTGTCCAAAATAAAAAAACAACTTACGGCTGTTCTATTTGTCTTGTATTTTCAGTTGTCGTGAGTTCTTGCGACGGATAATTACCTGTCAGCGATGTATAACAATCTAAGCAAATATTCTTTTTCGCAAATCCCATATCCAATTCATATAGACGTGCGCCACGTTTACATATTTCACACAACGTAGCAATTCGAAACTTTATTGTTCCATCCATCTCCCTCCATACTTCAACCTTACTAATACCTTTTTGAATTCCTGCATTATTTAACATATCCATAGGTATTTGAACAAAGACTCCCGTTTCTGTTCGTTCTGCATCTACCAATCTTCCCATAAAGGGAAATGCGTCACCTTCTTGTAAAGGCATCATAGGAATATTAGATTGATTCACTTTTTCTTTCCCCTTTCTATCCAAGTGCATTAAAGTGCCAACCGTTTGAGTTATTGACGTAATAACCAACGCCGCGACTTCCATCTGTAAAACGGATATGCCCCCAACCTTGAAATGCATTTCCACCAAGGTTAACGCCTTGTACCGCTCGTATATTCTTAGAGAACTTAACCTCATTTTCTGTTGATATATCAAAAGTTTGTCCATCAATAGATGGTCCTAAGATATTATTTATCCCACCTATCGCAACTTGGTTAAAAGGTTGTCCACCATCTGCTCTTTCTGCTGCTGCTCGATCCCAGTTATACATAGATGCATATTTCCCACTGTATAACGTTACACCTGATTCGCAAATCGCTGTCCCTGCACTTATTTGACCATTTGCAGAACATACTTTAATAATCAACGCATGCTCTTGTGGTTTATAGTTTGTAGGTACTTTGAACGTAAATGAATATCTCCTAATTTCACCATAAAAAGTACTTGGCTCAGGGAAGTCCATTTTTTGCTCATTCCATATGTCATAAGTCACACTATCCCTAAACTTCACACAACATACGTGTAATCGAGGCTTTGCTGTCTTACGCACACCATTTATCAAAGACGTTCTAAAGTGAGCAGATAATGTATATTCGTTTTCTGGATGTATCCCATTGTTAACCACTGTTTCTGGATAGTTGTACATATCTACCCTTGCTGCATTCACCATTTGTTCGTAATCAAATACAGAATTATTTTTTTCTATAACTACATTGCCCTGTGCCTTCCACGGCAGACCATATCCGCCTTCAAACCCAAAGTAATCTGTATGTCCAATATTTTTCTTTCCAACACTAGAAAAATCGGAATCTGCTATTAAGTTTCGTCTTGCTACCGCAGTTGTTTTTGTTCCCCATTCGTCTTCGAACAAGAAATCTAACATTTTAACTGTTACCCCATTTTTATCAATGGTAATTTTATCACCATTAACGTTAATGATATTAGTATCAATACCTTTTGCTGTTAACCACTTCACCATTGTATCGGCATTAATATTTACCTTTGAAACATCAATTACTAATTTTTCCGATGAAAAGTTAATAGCTGCGATGATATTCCCTTTTTTTACTTCTGCAAGGATTCCTTCATCTAACACTTGTAGTTTAGATCCTGTTTGTTTGACATAGGCATCAAAAGTATCATTCACAAAAGTTTCGTGTTTTTTAGAGATAATTGAAACACCGTCTGCATTTGCGGTAATACTTCTTTCTAACTCTGTAACTTTCTTATTGTATTTTTCAGTTGCTACCTTATCAGCTAAATCTTCCATGATTCTCTCTTTATCAACGATGTCATTAGGATTTTCCGCAAATGATGATGGAGTCGTTCCTCTTTGTAACATAGGTAGCGCCATCCATAGACGTCCATTACGATTAAGGTGATATCTCAATCTAGCTTTTACAGCTCCAGCAGGTACTTTAGCTGTGACGAAAAACCTTGTCCAAATTCCTTTTAATAATTGAATTGGTGTTGATGGAAATAGAATTCTTCCTCCACTAGCATCAAAGAATTCTAATTGGAGAGCTGCACCTCTATCAATAGAAGCTGGAGCATCTGTATAAAAGTATGCAGAATCAACCATATCTTCTCCTGGTGAGACTTCTGTGAAATTACTCATTCCACCCCAATATCTATCTGTTGTTTCCCCTTGTGTGATCGTACGAATGCTCGAAAAACCTTTGTAAGTGACTTGCTTATCAATAACAGTATTTCCGTTTGATTTGGTCCAGTACTTAAAATCTTGCCTAAAAGGAGCATCTCTAACTTCATTTGTACTACCAATACCACCTACATAGTCCTCAACATCTTTCTTTTTCATTGTTAACTTCAATGTTTCGCTATGTTGACCTATTGTTGTAGTAGCCTCACTAAGCGTCTTTCCTTGCTCAGTTTGTGTTTCTTGTAATTTCCCAACACTTTGGGTGATTCCATTAGCTGTTTTCTCTACTTCAGTTATACGTTTATCAAATCCAGTTTGATTATTGTCTACTTTTGTTACTGTTTCTTTAATGCCATCCACACTTTTTACAATCTCAGTTGTTTTCTCTTGGAATACACCTTGTGACACTCCATCCTCTGGAGCAAGGTTCCAATTTTCGAGATAGTCTCCAAATGTAACTAATATTCCTGTGAAAGTTGCATCAACAGTAGTTGTGTTTCCAGTCGCTAAATTCACTCTAACTTCTTTTAAAGTACCTGCATATTTCGTTGTATCAAAAGGAACTGAAATACGCTTCCATCCATTCGTTACTTCTTTTTGCGAAACAATAGAATAGTAATATTGATCTTTGCCATTCTGTTCATAAGTAAATCGCATATATATTCGTGGATATTCTGATGTAGAGGTTAGAGCTTTTACATCTACATAACAGGAAGCAATACCTTTTTTATTCGTAAATGGTTCTGTCTTTAAAATTTGGGTAATAAAAGCACTATTACTTGTAAGCTGTAAACCCTTCTTAATTTCAGGAACTTCTGGTATAGTAACATCAATAATTTTAGTAGTACCTGGATTTGTGATTCCAGACCACCCATTTTTATCATTTTTACATCGTTTTCCAATTTGATATAACGCGCGAATTTGCTTATAAATTTTAAAAATCGACCCCCTCCTCCGGTACCCCTTAGAGCATTTTTTGATGAAATTTTTTAAGGGGGGATTGTTTTTACTGATTCTTTTTTACCACTTTTCATCATTTTCCCATTTGTTGATTTTCTTTTTGAATATTCTACCGTGTTCTTTATTGTGGCAATCCACACATATTGTTTCGAGGTTGTCTATTTCTAATGCGAGTTCTGGATGATGCTCAAGTTCTTTTATATGATGGACAACGAGCTGTATCTTCTTGCGCTTGGCACTCTCACTGTACTCATTGGTGTCCACACGAACACTACCATCGCGCTTACACTCTTGGCACTCATAGTTGTCACGCTTCTTTACTTGCTCTCGTATACTCTTCCACTCACCACTGTCATAGAACTTACGCTTCTGTTGTTTGGTTTTGTATTCTTTCATAACCGATAAAGATCCACCTGTTCTTCCACAATAGGATGATTGTGCTGTATTGTCTTTGTGTTAATACACTTCTTACTATCTTCTAAATGCTCAATATGAATATAAGGACCTGACTTATGATACTGACCATCTGTCTTCCAATCAAAGCTAACCCTTACTTTCCCTTTAATCTCTTCGCCTTTGTAAAGTACAACAGGAACAGCATCAATGTCCGACTGTACAATTTGTAATAAAGGTTCTTCAGTATCGTTAGATTGTCTATACTTCTCTAACTTATACATATCTACAAACGCACCGTTACATTTCGGACAAACAGTTACTTCTTTATATTCTTCTTTAGATGTACGATACACTTTACCTTGATGACCACAAACTAAACATCTAGAAGTGTTATAATATTTAATTTCTGTACGCACCTCACACATCTATCCTCACTCCTTACTATTCTCCTAATAACTCACGTAACTTTGGATGTCTGTATTCATACCACTTGTATCCCATATCATAATAAAGATGCATCATTTTAAGTGTTTCAACCTTCGTCATACCGTACATATATTTCATTGCGTTATAAGCTTTCTGAATATCGTTCTTCCGTGTACCCTCACGCCAATTGACTAATGTATTGACTAATGTATTGATTAAGTAATGTTTAGTCACATCGAACACCACCTTATTAATTCCAAAATAAAAAGCATCCACTATATGAACGCTTCATATTATTATAGTTAAGCTATATAAATCAGATTGATATGTAGGTGAAATGAATGGAAAATAAAGAACCTAAACAAGAGTACGATCTAAGCAAGATATACACATACACAGAACATCCTGATAAAATCAGTGGTCGCTGTGATAACTGTGGCAATAGCTTATTCAAAAGTTCCGTTAAAGATTTCATCTATTTAAGAGAATGTCGTAAGTGTGGTATGAAGAAAATCATTTAGCCCAGGTAGGGCTTTTTTCTTTATAAAATAAAAAAGCATCCTAATCAGATGCTCTTTGCTTATCCTTCAATACAATTCTACCGTTAAAATAGTCACACCAAATACGATACATGCCAATCCTATAAATATGAAAAATAATCGAAAACCCCATAAACCACTACTAATTATATCTACAATGCGCACCAGCACTCTAATTATAAAATCTTTAAAACCACGATTATTTTCTTTTTCCTCTCTGACTCCATCAATTACAGTTAAACAAACAATAAAAATACCTAAGCCAATTAACATAAAACCCAATACAAGCATTCATATATCCTCTTTTTTTTCTTTTATATTAACATGAAAGGATATAGAGTAACAGATTTACTGCTTTATGAAATAGAAAAGCAGCAGATTCGCTACTGTAATTGTTCAACTATCTTATTAAATAACTGTTGTCCTTTTTCCGGATATCTTTCCAATCCGCCATCAGCAAAGTATTCACCCTCACTGTTGATCATCTCAATTAGTACTTCACCTTTTCCCCAAACCTGCAAAGAGAATGCTACACATGATTCTAATTCTTTTAATGCTTCTTCTCTGTCTGCAGTTGCCAACATAATATCTGAATCAGCATGGTCCCACATCACAACCGTGTAAATCAGCACAAAATCACCTCAAAAGAATCTTATTTTAATAATTTTATAGTTGAGATTAATTTATACAGGGAAATGAATTTATTATACACAATGACTTCCTATAATATTATTTATGTTTAGTAGATAAATTGGAAAATGACTGTTATATCAACATTTATCTAGTTCACATAAGATATAACGTTATGCAATTCTTATACATCAGCTTTAAATCAACGTTTTCAGCACTCAACATTTAAGATTTCTTGCATAAACTTCACTTTGTTAACTACCTCCATTTTTGTTCATGGATTTCGTTTATTTCACCTAATAGAAGTTCAACCGCTACACACTCTAACTCCAATTCTTCGTCAGTCATTTTACCTAATTCTTCAAAAGTGTAGTCTTCTCCGACTTTCATGCCACCTTCAATGATGAATCGCATCATTTTTTTCCTACTCATCCTCTTATCCGTATCCTCTCCGTACCAACGGATAGTCATAGAAACAATTCCTATAAGAATAGAAGATATTGCAGCTGCAGTACTAGTAGTTATACCGAAAAAATCAGATAAAAAAATGGATACAAATGTAAAAACGAGAACTAATGTTCTAATCGAATTTCTAAATAATTTTTGTTTCCAGTTCAAATTATCACCTCCATAATAAATTATGAAATAATATGAACTTTTTATCTACCTTTTTACAGCTGTTATGGCAAGGGCAATTATCTATAAACAACCTGAACAAAAGTACGATCCAAGCAAAATATACACATACAAAGAGCATCCTGATAAAATCAGCGGTCGCTGTGATAATTGCGGCAACACCTCATTTAAAAGTTCCGTTAAAGATTTCATCTTCTTAAGAGAATGCCGCCAATGTGGTATGAAGAAAATCATATAGCCCTATCCAGGGCTTTTTTCTTTGCATAATAAAAAGCACCCGAATGGATGCTTTTATATCAATTATTAATTTGTACTTTAATTACGGTAAATGAAGTTTTATTCTTCTTTCAGCTAACAACCACGACAGAAAATCTTGTCCGACTTATCAGGTCTCCTCATACTGTCTGCCTAGGATGTTGTTAGCTCAAAGAAGAGCAAAAGCTCTCCTTATTCAATCATTACCATCTGCTGGTTTCGGATTTTATTTGCCGTCATTACGAACCGTTTAGAATTTCAAAAACAACATAGTGAGTCGTGTTTTCCGTCACTTCTCACAATACAAATATATCACGTTAATTCCAAAACGACCGGCACATTTCCTGCCAAAAAGCGGTCACGATTCTGCCACTCTTTTTAATTTATTGTAGCTCTTATTCTATTAAGTAATGACTCTTTTAATTCCCTCTCATCTTTCCAAACAATATGGCTATATTGTCTAGTATCAAAATGCAGATTTGCTAATTCATTTTCCCTGCAAGTCCATATTACAGGTTTACCAAGTCCCATTGCATAGAGCCGGCTTCAAAATAGACGCCACCTCTATGCTCAGTGAAATCTGCAATTACAAATTTACTTTGTCTTATTTTAACTATAATCTCATCATCAATTTTGTTATTGTGTTTCACTTTATCAATTCGAATAGGCTCATAACCTGCTTCTTTTACAGCCGTTGCAATTGCATTCTTATATGGACTATCCATTTTTGGACTAAACGACATAGCGACAAATACCTGCTTAGTATCCGCTTCTCTTCCTTTTTCTAATTCTGCAATACGATTCCACCCTTTTGCTGTAACTGTAATATGTGCAGGGAAATCTGCTGCCGATAGCTTAGATATCTCAATCAATTCGTCCTGAAATAATTGGTTCGCTATATATTTCATTTCCAACAAATGAACACTTTGTACAAAAAATAGAGATTTATCTGATTCACGAATATATAATGGGTCACCTGGAAATTTTGACAATTTAGCTAAGTTTATTAATGACTCATCCAATCTATCAGAAGCACTATCTGGATATTCACTTAATAGATCTGCTAAAAGATAAATAGGATACGGAAATTCTGAAAGATTTTCATCTGGTCGATTAAGAAAAATCATTATTTTTCCCATCCCTCTAATGTTTCTCTTTCTTAAAATTGCAGAAAGTTTTCTCTTCTGCTCTACATTTAATTCGATTCTCGCTTCTTCAATCATGGAAAATGTACCACAATTCTCACATTTATATTGCTCTGCACGTCCCCCTCCCACTCCCACTAATTGGGGTTCCTCAATAGAGTTTTGACAAACCGGACATCTTTCCCTCATCACAACCACCACTTTCTTTTTTATAGTATAATATTAACATATAAATAATTGACTTACCCATATCTTATATTTTGTGTAACTGCCCCTTACGCCACATCCCTTGCTATCAGTGATTTCATTTAACTTTCTCTTTTGAGTTACACAGTACGAAATTTATGAGTAACTGTATAGGGATACCACCAGCATTTTGCAAAATAACCTACACTATGCGGAAAAATACAATAAGCTGCCCATGTGGACAGCTTATTTACATAATTATCGTTATCGGTAGTTAGGTTTTTTTAGTTGAATGGGAATGTTTTGATCCAGTAGAAGAATGCAAAACCTCCAGCTACAAATAAAGCAGCTAAAATGAATGTTATTAGAGGTATTTTATTTTTCATACTTTTTCCTCCAATGATTTAATCTTAAGCTAATTTAGTTAATATAACATGCGAAGACGGAAGTTAATCTTTTCTTAGTTTTATGGAGAGTTTCCAAGTGTTGTTTTATACAAAAGACCTTCTTTCTCAACAGACGCAGTTAATACATCAATATGGGTACTCCGAATCTGAAATTCAGGAATCCAGTAAAAGGTTTTACCATCGTATTTTATAACCTGATGGTTTATATCTTCCATCTCCCTAATTTTTCCTTGGAATGCTTTGATTGGGTGACCAGTAAAAAATATAGCAGTACGAATGGAACGAATTGGGGTACTGTGCAAATAAATGTATAACAATGAAAAAATGAATAGTACTAAGATTATATAAAGTGTTTTCTTTTTCAATTAATTTTCTCCTTTTCCTAATTGTACCATTAAAGAGAACGATTTGTTCAGATTTTTGGATGTATATTCCATACATAATCAGTTAACATAACGTCTCATTATCGGTAGCAAGGAAAAAGGAGGAACCCTACTCTCACAAGGAAACCTCCTTTTTTTGTTCTATCAATCTATGCAATTTTTTATACATTACTATTATAGTGCGGTTTTAGGTTTCTTGTTTGTTACTGGATTAGCCGAAAAACTGTATAAAATCTTGCATGCTTGTAGCGTGGTTTTTTTCAAAAATGCTGGTGTTACACCATACGAAATTTATGAGTAACTGTATGAATTTAAAAGAAAAAGCAATGCTTAGATTTTAAATCTAGTCATTGCTTTATCCATCGCATCTTGGTTTACACCTATATAACGTAGCGTGACCTTCTCTGACGAGTGATTGAATATCTCCATAAATAATGCTATGTTTTTCGTTTGCATGTACATAAGATACCCGTACGTCTTTCTCAATGTATGTGTGCCTATCTCATCTAATCCAAACTCTGCTGCAGCTATACTTAGTATCTTATATGCCATGCTACGACCAATAGGACGATTCTTACCCTGTCTGCTTTGTAAAAGATACTCATTGTCTTCTCTTTCTTCAATAAACCATTTAAGTTCTCTTTTTAATGCTACAGTAATTTGAATACGTTTTTGTTTTCCTGTTTTCTTTTCCCTCATAGAGATATGACTCCCTTTGACATCTCCTACCTTCAATTTCAGAATATCAGAGATTCTTAGGCCCGTATTGATTCCCATAATGAATAAAATATAATTACGTACACTCTTTTCTTTAAAATACTCTTTTAACTGCTGTATTTGCTCTGGATCACGTATCGGTTGAACAAAATTCATTATTCATTACCTCCAGTTTCTTCTGTATCGTAAACTTCTAATCCAAGTGCAAAAGCAAGTTTATAAAACGCTTTAGACTTCCAACGTCGATAAGTACGCTCCGACATTCCTATTTCGTTATAAACCATGTAATCACATATATCCTCTTCTTCTAAATAACGTTTACAAATAATATCTCTTTGAATACTTCCTGCACGTCCGTTTCCTAATCGATTTAGAAACTGTTCAATACGTAATGACATTCCTTCAAGCCATTCTTCTCGTTTACTTTGTTGTATATTTGCTATAGCAACATCTTCTAAAGGTTTACCAACTGCATGTGTAGGACCGTGTTCACGCATTTCATAAGAAGGAGTGACTTTCATTTCTTTACGCATCATCCCGAATTGCCTATGTATACGCACGCTTTCCAACACGCCTTCTAATTCCTCCTGTGTTGCTGTTCTATCGATTTTTGGTAAGAAAGATAATTGTTTAGTCATGTAAGACCACTCCTTTTTATTTTTAAATTACTTTTGTCTTAATGCTCCACGTCTACGCTCATAACGCGGTCCACGAATCCCCATTAAATCTTCAATATCACGAGTACTTAATTTCTCTTTTCGTTTTTTCTTGTTTTTCTTTTTTACTTGGTTAGATTGCTTTTTCCACTCACGTAATTGATCTCTTAGCACCTTCATTTCCCCATCTCCCTTTTCAAAATAAAAAGGACACCAATTCCTAAAACAGCTGTAATTGCTGCTTTAATGAATTGGTGTCCTCTAGTCTTCTAGCCGGACGATATTTGTTTTTCTTTCACTTTAAAATGCCAGCTTGTACAAAAATATTTCTCCAAGCATTTTCAACTCTATATTTTTCAAAATCTTTCCTACGTCGAATTATAGCTTTTCTTATTTTCCTTTTCTTTAAATTAGCCATTCTCCTAACCTCACTTTCTATTAGTTGCGATAGGTAAGACTTTGAAG
>NZ_LDUK01000068.1:0-6570 GCF_001043575.1 Bacillus sp. LK2 | reverse complement strand
TGATGGATGTGTGGTGCTACCCCATCTTAGAAATATTATTAGATGACAAAATATAAAATCATACAGTAAAAGGAGCAATAATCTATGTTAAAACTTGTACATAACGAGACCCAACCTACATTCTTTGAGCAATTTTTCTTTGAAAATCCTGTTCAAAATGATGTTTTTATAATTGAAGCGAACAAAAAATATTTTTTTTCGAATACGATGCTGTGATTGATATGATCAAAAAATCCAAAACAAAACAACAAGAATACGTTAAAAGACAGCTGCAAATTTATCACTATTTAAGCCAGGACTTAAGAACTTGTTTACAAGAAATCGCAACAGATTACATAAGAAGAATTTTTTGGGAGAACAAAAAAATGGAATGCAAGGTCGTACCCTCACACTCCACCCAACACATGAACTATAGAAGAAACTTATCCCAAGTGGAAAAATGGAGAAATAACGGGAGTTAAGTTTATGGAGATATTAGAACTAAAGAAAAATACATTTTATAAAATAGTGAAAGAATATGAAGAAAACAAAGTAGCAACTAACTTATAACGAATGGAAGCCGAAAGTTTCTTAGAGTAGAAAATTCGGCTTCTTTTATATCGAAATTTGCTTAGCGTATATTTTCGTTAAAATGTGGGTGGTACCCCATCGCTATCAAGCTAAGCTCATACAACGTCAATTATAGTGGAGTTCGTTTCTTTTTTCTAAAGGCTACGTGTAGGGAATTTAAAGACCCCTCAGGGATCAACGAATTCCTGAGGGGTTGCCTACGTGATATAACATATTTACAATTACGTTACGTTTAGGTTTAAAATACGTATCTTTTTCATTTACATTATAACCACCCTATTTAAGTTTATAAGAGTTATGCTTTTGAGATAAAAGTCATTACTTGTTTTATAAACTCGTAACCAAAATAACCACTAAATCCGAATAGGACTATTGCGGCAAATATAGATACCCTTTTAATAAAGGTTGGATTTAGAAAACGTCTAGTAAAATGAACAAAGCTTAATAAAATCATATCATGCATAAAGATACCTAATAAAATACCTACAGCTATTAATATAAATGTAGATGTACTTGCATTACCTAATGAAGAAACTAGAACCGGACCAAAGACCCCTATCCAAAATACAATATTAGCCGGTGATATAGCAATCATAAAACCAGATAAATAAGCTGATAATAAAGATTTATTAGGATCTTCTCCCTCTATGTTAACTTCTGACTTTGCTTCTTTAATACTTTCTATTCCAATAAACATTAAAAATACAAAACCTAGTAGCCACATAACTGTTTCTACCCATGGATTGGTTAATACACTAGAGAACCCTAGATAAATCAGGACTATTAAAGATAAATCTACAGTCATTCCTCCTATACCTACAAACCAACCATGTACGAAACCATTTCTCATTCCTTGTTTAGTCATTTGGACTGTCATAGCACCTGCAGGTATTGCTAAAGATAAACCTAACAAAATATATGTGAAAAGTGTTATAATCATAAAAATTCTCCTATTATAAGTATTGTAATAATCAAACCCTTCTTCTTTTTCCTCTGGTTCAACAAATAGAGCTAGAGCACGACGACTTTTCACATTACTTCTAGCAAGCACCAAAAACTCACAAGAAGATAAATGCCTAAAATCCCATAAGATCCTTTACATGTTCAGCGTTCTTTTTAGATGTTAGTTTTTCAAGTAATAAAAATGCAACATCAAAAGCTGTACCTGGATTTGAAGATGTAATAATATTTCCATCTTGAACAATTAAATCATTTTGTACGATTGCACCGAAATTCTTTAACTGCTCTTTTCGTTTACTCGTTGGATGACTGTATGTGGTAGCTTTTTTACCTGTAAGAATTCCGCTTTTACCAAGCGTTAATGATGCAACACAAATACTGGCAATAGGCTTCTGCTTGGCATGAAAATGTTGAATAACATTTAAGAATTCTCTACTGTATGCATCCCGATAAAAACCAGCTTCTTCAAATCCCCCTGGAATAGCTAGTGCATCAAACTCATCTAATTGAATATCATCAACCGTTTTTTCGGGTATGACAGTAAAATTCCAAGTACAGGTTAATTTATTCCGAAGACCAACTGTTACGACCTCGGTCGATCCATCTCCCTCCCATTTATTCCAGCCTAGTACATCTGTAAATACACTAGCTTCTACTGCTTCAAATCCGTCAGCTAATAATAATAAAATCTTTTTCATATCGTAAATCGCCTCCTGATATCCTTATTTTATACAAATATAGAAGGCTGATAAATACGTTCAATAAGGATATTCGATTGTTTGGCTTTATTATATAAAGAGTTTAGGTTATTCTATTTTATAAAAAAAGGTTGGATAATTTATGGATCAAATTGATAAAAAAATCGTGGGATTATTACAGTCAAATGCAAAAATTTCAATGAAGGATTTAGCAGAAGCCGTTCACTTATCTTCTCCGTCAGTAACTGAGCGAGTACGGAAGTTAGAGGAGCAACAAATTATTGAAGGTTACCATGCACATGTTTCTCTAAAAAAAATAAACCGTCCAATTTCTGCACTTATATTGTTTAAATCAACGAATTGTAAATCATTAGCTAACTTTTGCTATAATCATCCAGATGTACTTGAGTGTTACAGAGTAGCAGGAGAAATTAGCTATATTGTCAAATTAGCAACGTATTCTGTAGAAAGCTTAGAACAATTTATTGATGATACAATGCAATATGGTACGCCATCAACGAATATCGTGTTATCTTCTTATGAAAAAAAAATAATTGCTCCCTTTATTAGTGAAGAATAAAAATACTGGCATAATCAATTAACTATTGCTTACTCAATAACCCTTTAAAAATAGCCCTGATTTTTCTGACTTGTATAAAAGAATCAGGGTCTCTAATCATTTTTATCGTTTTGGGGTAACCCATTTTTATTAGCTTGATGGCAATGAGGGACATCAAAATCTTAAGTTGATGGGCATGGGGTAGCGTCAGGAAAATGCGGATTTACAACGTTAAGGAAATTTCAATATTAAAAAGCCTAATTTCTCAATTTAATGTGAAGAAATTAGGCTTTTTTCATTGCTCCATTAAAGAGCCCGATTGCTGAATATATAGGATATAATACGTTTCCGACCAATTATTGTATTGCATCTTGTAATTTACCCTTGTTTATTATCTATTTTTGAATGATGGATTAATTCGTGATTTATAAAGCAAGAAATCGTTGTTCTATATACTTGTTCAATAATATCAGGATTTATATTATTTTCATCAGCAATTATTCTAACTTTTTAAATTACAGCTTCAACTCTTTTTAGTGCTTTAACATCTTCAGTATCCTTTTTGAATTTTGCAGCTTGTTCAACGTATCTACTTCTTTCACTAATTAACATAACTATTTGGTTATCAAGATAATCAATATTTATGTCGTAATTAAAGGTGTTCAGAGGGCTCAATCTGAATAGAATTCAAATGTTTCATTCGGTTTATGACAGATAATACTTCATTAATTCTAGGTAATTCAATCCACCTTTCGAAACCAGGAAAAAAGGAAGAAAATACAATATCCACTCCTTCTCTCTCCATATCTTTGAGAGCTTTTTTGATCTTTTCATGAGGAAAGATGAGGCGACCCTGATTATTTATAGCTATTTTTCGAGTCAATAGGCGGAATCTCTCCGTCTATTTATCAGATCGGGTGCTTAACCTGTTCCCCCAACCGATAAGAGATATAAACTTTTCTTCTGTATAAAGCATATCCTTATTGGTCGACTTAATCTCCATAAAAAGTCCCTCCAATAAATTTCTTAATGGAGGGATTCATCTAAGATAGTTAATTTCACCGGTGGTTAGCTCAACTTAATGACTACGAGATCTGTCCCCACTTAGTGATGAAACCCATTATCACATTTCGTATCATGTGGCATAGGCCCGTCCAGGGAATCCAGAAAGGCAACGGCCTGTTTGAGGTTCCTCAAAAATAAATGCGCGAGATCCATGGAAAATCCATTTCGAACCACAACGCGCATAATCGTCACCGCTTCCATATCTGGAGGCAATGGATAGGCGGGTACTTGCCAGCCGAACACACGCAATTGTCGAGATAAATCATAAAGATTCCAGTTTAATGTGTAACCATCTTTCAGTCGCCAAGCGAAAACCGGAATATCCGAACCATCGGACAAAAGTTCGAACGGTTCCATCTTCTGAATCGCCTTGCTAAGAAAAAGAGCGACTTTCTGAGAAGCCCTTTGGACATCATAGTACCCACTTTTCCCCAAACGCAGGTAATTGTAATATTGCAGGAGCACTTGTGCGCCAGGACGAGAGAAATTCAGGGCAAAAGTCGGCATGTTCCCGCCCAAATAGGAGACGTGGAAGATTAGATCCTCAGGGAGATCTTCAGCTTCCCGCCAAATTATCCAACCCAACCCAGGGTAGACTAATCCATATTTATGTCCGGATACATTGATGGACTTCACCCTCGGTAATTGAAAATCCCAGACTAAATCTGGTTGAAGAAACGGTGCTATAAATCCCCCCGAAGCCGCATCCACATGCATGGGAATGTCGAGGCCCGTCCTCTCCTGTAAATCGTCCAACGCTTTCGCAATGGCGGCAACCGGTTCGTAAAGCCCGGTATAAGTCTCACCGAGAATCGGTACCACACCAATCGTATTTTCATCCACGGCAGCGAGGACCCCCTGAGTATCCAATCGGGGATGCTCTGGGCTAACCTTCACATAGCGCGGTTCAACCTCCCAATAGTTCGCGAATTTTTCCCAAACGACTTGAACAGCAGAACTAAACACAATATTAGGCCGATCCACCGACTTCCCTTCGCTTTTGCGTGCGTTTTGCCAGCGTCTCTTTAACGCAAGCCCCCCGAGCATACATGCTTCCGACGATCCAGTTGTTGAAACGCCCATAGTCGTAAGGGGGGTGGGCGAATGCCAGAGGTTGGCTAAAATACGGACACACCGCTCCTCAATTTCGGCTGTCTGTGGATATTCATCCTTGTCAATCATGTTCTTGTCGAAAGATTTGGCATATAAGTGCTCTGCGGCAGGCTCCATCCATGTGCTAACAAATGTTGCAAGATTCAAGCGGGCATTGCCATCAAGAGCGATTTCATCATGGACGATTTGATACGCTGTTTCTGGTAACATGCCTTCATCACGCATGTGAAAGCGCGGAACGACTGATTCTCCTTCGCGGGCAAACAGAGGATTTACAGAAAATTCGTGAGGCAGCTCCATTTGCACGTGACGCGGTAGATATTGTGGATTATTATCTGGCATGATCTCTTTTCCTTCGTATGCATCGTTTTGAACTTCTGCTTTTCGATTCTGTGGCATACAAGTCCCCCTTAATTAATTGTTTAACAAACATATTATTTACAAAAAAGCATTTGTTAAACAAGGGGACAATTCTAATAAAAGGTGCTGCCACCATTCAAATTAAAGGAGCATATTAACGTCAGCCATTCAAATAACAAAACAGCACCTCTCCAGCAAATTAGAGGGTGCTGTTGTTTTTTCGCTAAAACCTCATTTACTTATGATACGGTTCACCACTATTAATGCTGGACTATATCCTCTACAACCTGCCCTAAACATGAAACAGGCACGCGCGTTCATCTTTCGATAATCGCGTTAAAAATATTAACTACCCCCAAGAGTAAAAATACTATCCCTTCTTTATATTCTTACTAAAAGAATAGCGTTTTTTCATTATTTAAATATGATTTCATCTGAATTTGATGGAGATTTCTCCTACAAAAGTAGTAGAATTTTTATTTGAATTTGCTACCTCAGTTGGATTTATCATATTTCAATTTCGATAGAATAGTAAATAGGTATATCGGATATGGAGATACATTACAATGATTATACATACTTCAGATTTTGAATTACAGTAAATACTCAACCCGTAGTTACTAATAAAGAAAGGAATAAGCAGAATGATACAGAACATATACGAAGCTCATTTACATGTAAGAGATTTAGAAAAGGCGATAGATTTCTATCAAAATAAGTTAGGGTTAGCATTAGCAAGAAAACTATCCAAAAGAAAAGTGGCTTTCTTTTGGGTAGGAGAAAATAAAAAGCAAATGCTTGGACTATGGGAAGTACATAATATTGAAGATTTTAAGATGAAACACTTTGCTTTTGGTGTAGATTTAGAATTTCTAAAGACTTCTAAATTGTGGTTAGAGAATCGTGGAATAGAAGTGGTAGGAAGCCAAGGAAAAGGAAATCAAGAGCCAATTGTCCAAAGATGGATGCCAGCTGCGAGTGTATACTTTCTGGATTGTGATGGAAATAAATTAGAGTTTATTTCTATGTTACATGATAATCCAGATGAATTAGAATATGCATCCTATTTAAGTGAATGGGATGCGGAACACCAAGAAAAATAAATGAGATTGTATCTATAAAACGGAAAAAACGTTATTCTTTTTGTAAAAATATACAGAAAGAATAGCGTTTTTTTCATTTCAAGGAAATTTAGTTTTGCTAGCTTGATAGCGATGGGGTGGTACCCCACACCCATCAACTTAA
>NZ_LDUK01000067.1:0-12382 GCF_001043575.1 Bacillus sp. LK2 | reverse complement strand
AGTGGCTGTACAACAGGGCATTCCAGTACCTGCATTTTCAGCAGCAATTTCTTATTATGACAGCTATCGTACTGCAACACTACCTGCAAACTTGTTACAAGCGCAGCGCGATTATTTTGGAGCACATACGTATAAACGAGTGGATAAAGAAGGTACATTCCATACAAAATGGAAATAAAATAAAAAAATGGACCAAGATTAAATTCTTGGTCCATTTTTTATCCCGCAATTCGCAGGCGGTAAGACTCCCACTGATGGAAGTTTCACTTTATTGGAATAATAACACACGCGCTGGTGATGCATCTGTACCCATTAGTTTTAATGGGGCCGCAACCATAAAGTATGTTCCTGCTTCTACTTCTTTAAATGTTAATCCTTCGATTACAATAATATCGTGTGCAAATAGTGTTTTATGGGTTGGGTGACCTTCTTGGGCACGTTCAACACCTAATGCATCAATGCCCACACCGCGAATACCTTTTTCAGCAAGCAGTTTCGCACCGCTTTCAGCTAAATAAATAAAATCGAAGTTAAATCCTTCATCAAAGGAGTTCTTTGTTTTAAATAAAACAAAATCCCCTTTTTGAATATCGAAATCTTTCAGGTCTTCAGCAGTAATGCCACCATCAACATGTGTCAGGTCAAAAACCTTTGCTTCGCCTACTAATTTCTCAATATCAAGTGTTTCAAACGTGTCTCCGTCATTTATCATATGCAAAGGCGCATCAATATGCGTTCCTGTATGAGCATCCATTTTTAATGTGGATTCTGTTACATGACCGTTTGTAACTTTGGAAAGTTGAGGCTGTTTTTCCGGTTTGTTTTTATATACAGGCATTCCTTCGTAAATAGGTACTGTAATATCATATACTTTTTTCATAAGAATTCCCCCTTGATTAGATTGAGTAGTCATTATCATCTGAAATAGGCCACCAATGGAAGTTGTTTTCCGCAAGTAAATCATCAGAAGCTTGCGGTCCCATTGATCCTGATTCGTAAGTAAGTAAATCTGTTGATACATCCTGTTGCCATGCTTTAGAAATAACATCAACAAATTTCCATGATAATGCTACTTCATCCCAGTGAGTGAAGTTTGTTGCATCGCCTTGAGTTGCATCATATAGAAGTTTCTCGTAAGCTTCTGGTGTATTTACTCCGTCCACGCAGTCAATGCAGTAATCAAGCTTAAATGGTGTTGTTTTTTCAGAAGTACCAATTTTTTTACCGTTTAAAACAAGAGAAACCCCCTCATCCGGCTGAATATGAATAATAAGCAGGTTTGGATGAACGTTGTTTTCTGATTTAGAATATAAGTTCATTGGCAATTCTTTAAACTGAATGACGATTTTTGTTGATTTTTCTTGCATGCGCTTACCTGTACGAATGTAGAACGGCACACCTGCCCAGCGGAAATTGTCTATTAATAATTTACCTGCCACAAATGTTTCTGTTCTTGAGTTTGGATCCACTTTACTTTCGCTTCTGTATCCAGGAACTTCTTTTCCATGGATTGTTCCTGATCCATACTGACTTCGTACAAAATATTGATCAACTTCTTCTACTGTTATTGGTCGAAGTGCGCGCAATACTTTAATTTTTTCGCTTCGGATTTCTTCTGTTGTTAAACGAATTGGCGGTTCCATCGCCAGTAAAGCAACCATTTGTACCATATGATTTTGTACCATATCTCTTAAAGCACCGGAATGGTCATAGTAACCACCGCGGTCCTCTACACCTAAAGATTCACTGGATGTAATTTGAATATTAGAGATGTACTTATTGTTCCATAGTGATTCAAATATTGCATTTGCAAAACGAATGACGCCAATATTTTGAACCATTTCTTTTCCTAGATAATGGTCAATGCGATAAATCTCATCTTCCGAAAATACGTGACGAAGTTTTTCGTTTAATTTTTGTGCGGATGGCAAGTCATGTCCAAAAGGTTTTTCAATAATCAATCGATTCCAACCGTTTGAGTTTGTCACACCTTCTGATTTTAAGTAAGAAGCGATTGTTCCGAAAAATTCAGGAGCCATTGCCATATAATACATTCTGTTTCCTGGAATATTGAATTGTTCTTCTAGGTTAGTAAGTAACGTATTCAAATCTTGGTATGAAGCGGTATTCGTAACATCAAACGCTAAGTATCGGAAATGAGTTAAAAATTCATCTAAATCATTCCCTGGTTTAATTTTTGACTCTTGAATAGAGGAAAATACATTTTCACGAAATACCTCATCACTCCATTCACGTCTTGCCACACCAACAACAGCAAAATTTTTAGAGAGCTGTCCTTTTTTATATAGGCTATATATAGAAGGGAATAATTTTCTCTTTGCTAAATCGCCTGTTGCTCCAAATATAACCATAGTGCAATGTGTATTGTCGTTCTTGTTCACTGGGTACCCTCACCTTTATTAATGTATAAATAGTATCTTAGAAGAGTTTAACATAATTCGAAAGAAGTCTCCTACTTTTAAGTATGCGTAAGAAAGCAAGATTAAATCTTTTAAATTATTTTAGGGTGAAGATTATAGAAAATCAAAAGAAGAGCATGAAATCATTCATACAATGTAATGTAGTATTACCTATAGAAAGTTATCTTCATTTTTGAGCATATGGATTGCTGCCCTTCTTTGTCTTAAAACTTTGCACGTGGCAGGAAAGGGCCCTGACCGCTTCTATGCATGGCCAGTCCCTCCCAGGCCATGTGGCGGTACCCCAATTAGTGATTAAAACCATAAAAAATAGGCGTATCAAGCAAAGTGCTAATACACCTTAAAACTACATTATTAAACAACATGTGTTGTCGTGTAGTATATCTTATATATCTTTAATTACTTTAGATTCAGTATCACATATTAGACTTCAGTTCTTTTGGTGGAACCTTATAATACATTTTTTATTTAACTCGACCATATCCTGCAATATATTTACTCCAATACGTACTATTTAAGCTAGCCTCACCAACTCCGGAATTACTAGCATTATAAAACTTGTTATCACCAATATACATACCAACGTGGGTAATACCTGATTTGCCTGGAACCGTTCCTTTAAAGAAAACTAAATCTCCTGGTTGAAGAGCCGTTCTTTCGATACGTGTAGTACTAGTGTATTGATCTTGCGATGTGCGTGGTAATTTAATCCCCTGTGTTCCATATCCCCATTGCATTAATCCCGAACAATCAAATCCAGTTTGAGGACTATTTCCACCATATTTATATGGTGTGCCATCATATTTTTTCATAGCTGAATAGACTTTGCTAAATTGGTTCGCAGTTATTGAATTTTTTGTGGAAGCTGATATAGATTGTATTGTATTTCCCTTTTGAGAAACACTATCAAGTTCATCTGCAGAAGCAAAACTACTACCCGATCCTAGCATGACACCTAACGTTAATGCCCCAATAATAATTTTCTTCATAAATTTCTCCTCCTATAATCTTTTTTAAGAATTTATTCTTCTCACCTAATAGATTAATCGGGATATACAGAGAAATAAATGTAGGGAATTAGACAGTATTCTACATGTTTTTTATGTTTTGTATTTTTATTCATATTTTATTTTACTATCTTTATTTAACGTAATAAATTGAGGGGATAGATTCATGATTTATGCAATAAAAGCATAAAAATTAATCATCGGAATATTCAGATGTAATTTGAGAAATATAGAAAACTATTTATGGAACGATACTCATGAAATAGTCGTATATTTTATAAAGTAATAATAAAGTTATTGAATTTTGTTATGAAATATATATAAGCCTTGCACATTTTATTGTAGCAAGGCTCTTTAAAGTTGTTTAATTTCTATCCATTTAATTATATTTGCACTCAAAAATTAATAATAAAGTTATTTAATCCCTATTGAACTAAAGCACCTGTTAGTTAAAGAACAATAAAATGTACTGACAAGCAATAGATATGGAAATTAGGTTAAAGAAGTTAGTGATTGCATTTACTTGCTTGATTTGCAAACCAAATTGCTCCTAATTAGCCAGTCTTTGATTAGTCCTTGTACTATTTTTCGTTTTTCTATCTGAAGCATATGACCAGCACCATCTAAAATGGAAAACGTAGTATTCGGAAATTTTTCTAGAAGAAAGAAGTGATCTTTATACCCACAGATAGAATCTTGTTTCCCTAGAATGATGAGTGCAGGTTGTGTAAGGGTACCTACATTATTAAGTGGTTCTTCAGAAAGAAAATACCCTTTCTCTCTCCAATTTGACATTAAAAAATTTTTATTAGCTAACAATCGTCCAGGTTGGATTTCGTTTAAAAAGTATTTAAGGTTCTCTTTATTTTGATAATTCATCAATGTTTCGAAAGCCATTCTTATATCAGAATCCAATTCTTTTAATAAATCTTCATCTTTTGTAACGACTATTTTTTTAGGAAGATCTCTATCTTTCAAATGAAGTGAAGTGGCCAACAAACAAATACTCTTTACATTTTTATGTCTATGGTGCAAAACACCTTGTGCCAAATATCCTCCAAATGAAAAACCAATAAGAGAAAATGCTTGGTTAGGAATTATCATATTGATAAAATCCAAAATATTTAAAAGCATATCATCTGAAGAGTTGAAATTTTCGTCAATTAAACTTCGACCGTGAGCAGGTAAATCTATATATATTCTCTGAAAACCCTGAATCTCATCAAAAATTGGCTCTATCCAAGCTTTCATAGATTTATGGTCTGTACCCATTGAATGCATTATTAATATTGGAAAACCATTACCTACGGTTTCATAATAAATACTACCTTTTGCAACTAAGCAATCCATCGGAATTTTTCTCCTTACTCATGTTACTTTTATCCGAACCAATTTATGTCCACCTACTATAGAGAGTTCGGTATTAAGTTAAAAAAACCTTTTGAACTGCTTGAAAGAAAGATTTTTAAATGACTATGTTGTGTATTAAATAACTTTATTATCACAGTACAAAGAAAACAAAAAATAACTCCAAAATTAACTTTTGTCGTATATTTTGGAGTTACTTGACGTTTACATTTATGCCACTCTTTCTAATCACAAGTTCGTTCTCACTGATTATGCCTTGAAAATGTTCTTCTTTATTTTCTTCGAATTCCATTATTAACACCTATTTCCCTTAACCTTTATTAATTGTTCTAATTCGAATACAGACAGTACAGTAATGTGTAAAAAGTTTTTTAGAGCATTCCAAAACTCTCCATGATCAATTAATGATACCTGAAGAATGCTTTCCCAAACATCAATCCCAACCTCGTTATATTGAGGATTTCCTTTTATAAGGCAACCTTTTTGTATAGTAAACGAGACCGAATTTGGTTCTACAGCTTGATGAAGTTCAAGTGAAGGAACCAAATCAATCGGAGCATGTAAATGCATATTATTCAAGGATTATAAAAAGGCTTCTTGATAACAAAGAGTAATTTTCTCTATCTTTTATTCGAAAGTTAACTTCTTATTTGTGGTGAAGTGCCCTCTCCTACTTCTGCTACTGGCTCAGTGTAAAAATTCAACTTTTTCTTTTAGGCGTTTTCTCTTGTATAGGATCATGAATTCACTTAGACAAAAATTAATGGTTGTTTCTACTAAATCATTAGTACGTTAAAAATGTGTCTACAGGTTCTTAACATATAGGTTACATTCACATGAAATTAATCAGTTGTTAATTTTATGTGATGTTGTAATTGCTATCATCATTCCTACTAAATTACGAAGGCTTTTATTGTAATGTAAGTATCACTTTGATGTTAATAAGATAAGACCTGACTGTTAATAATCCAATTTGAACAAATGTTCCTTTTTCATAGCAGTGATGTAATTTTTTAGCGTAATACTATTAGAATGTCCAGGTTTAAGAGATTATTTACAGGAATTTTAAGAACTTTTGCATCAGTCAGCTTAACCTTGGACTCTCTTTTTAACATGTTGAATATAATTTGAGATGCTTGCTGTTGTTCATATGAAATTAACAACCTCTCTTAATGACTTTCCAGGAATGACTGAAATTGACAAGGAATTGAATTCAAATGAGGCACAGAGCATATTTTTTCTGACAACATATACAGTAATGTGAGCTAACAAGTACTAAGTGAAGAACAGTGCATTAACATAACATTAACAATTATCGTTCTTATAAGAGATAAATCCTGTTAAAACAACTAGGTAATAAAGAAAAGCTTAGTATGAATTGTTATAAGATCTTCATGAAATCTCATTAGCAATATAAATACATACGTCTGATAGTAGTTGTTTGAGTATTAAAGATTTTAAACGTGATTTATATAAGGTGTATAAATAAGGTTTGTATATAAAGTTTGTATAAGCGGCTTATAAAAAATATTAACATTTAATAGATATATAATATTTAATTTATCTTTGATATAACGACATTTTCATATACGACTTATATATAAGATTTGCATATAAGTCGTATAATAATATTTGTGAGTTTCATGTTAATAAGAAGAGGTTATTTTTTATGTGTTTTTATCAATTTTATTCCGGATATTTTAGTATTCTTTATTAAAATGTAAATCACATGAAATTTAAGATTGATATAACATGTATACGCATTATATATACGTCGTATATATAAACCCCTATAAAATATAGAGTATTTCTGATTTATTTGTTATAAGTCTTATATATAAGTCCTATATATAAGTTTTATTTATAATGACTTGATATACAACGTGTAATGATGTACTATGTTTCTAGGAATAATTAACCAATGCTTTAAGGGGGGGACAACTTGAACGAGGTTTTAAGTGAAAAATATCAAACAATCAAGTTTGTAGATGAAGTAGTAAACATGTTTGCTGATATACTTGAACAAGATGAGATACTCTACAGTGTATTTCTATACATAGGAAACGTAGTAAATAAACAATTTCAAGAGACAAAGTACATGAGGGGCATATCTATTAATGAAATAGTGGAAAATGTAGTTATTGATAGGAGAGTAAAGAAGAAAAAAGGAAAATCCTATTCATTAGAAGTTGAACGTACAAATATATCTAGACGTTCAGCAGAAATAAGTGTGAGTACGCTATCATCAATGTCTTTAATCTATGAAAAGACTATGCATCCATATAAATTTTTAATCTCAACTTATAGAGGACAACAAGTACTTATTGAGTTAGGGAAAAGAAAAAAGGTAAATAAGGAGAGATAAAATAATGGCAAAAAACTTCTTGAAGAATGAAGTAGCAGTTAAAATGACGATGGTTGGATTTGGTCAAGCTGGTACTAGAATGGTAGATAAATTTGCGGAATATACACATACAGATGGCACAGCAGTATATAATTGCTTAGCACTAAATAGTAATGATGGAGATCTAGCTGAATTAAAAAATGTACCAAAAAGCAATCAAGTTTCACTTAAATTAGGTGGTTTAGGTAAGAACCCTGAGCGTGCGGTAAAAGTTCTTGATTCAAATGAGGAAGCAAAAGAAAAACTAAAAGAATTTATTACTGAGCGTGTAAGACCTTCTGATGAACTTGTTTTATTCTTTGCAGGTTTAGGTGGAGGAACAGGAACTTCTACAATCATTAAAGCTATTGAAGAATTTTCGGCTTTTCATAACAAGCCAGTAATCAGACAAGAATTACAAAAAGTTGCGCAGGAATATCCAATGGCTGAAATCAAAGCAAATCAAGCAAAGTTTGCGAGAATTGCCTTTGAAAATGCTATTGAGCGCAAAGACTTTATTAAAATGGGGATTGTTGTAACACTTCCTGTCCGAGCAGATGGGCCGGATGTATTACGACAAGTAAATAAATTTTCACAGGAGATTTGGAAATTAGCAAATGATAAATCAAAAGGTGTAGCATTTGTAGTATTTGCTGATAACCAGCACTTTTACGATGAATTTAAGGAATTAAATGAAAATGAGAAAAAAGGTATCGCCAATTCACGAGATTATGCAAATCAACGCATTAGTGAAATTATTCATGAGTTAAATACAGCTGCCAATGGATCTGGTACATCTGTAATACTCGATTCCCAAGACTTTAAACGTATTTTACTTGAGAAAACGGGCTGTTTAGTAATTAATAAGGTTTCACGTAATATGAACCAGATAGAAAATAGCCATGCAATTATAGAGATGTTCCAAGAATCATTAAGAGGCAGCTCTTTCCATCCCCCAATTGATTTGATGAAGAAGAATAACGACGGTTCTGTTGAAGCGTCAAAAGTACATCATTTTGGTATGCTCGCTATCTTAGATGAGCAAAAAAACATTAATGATTCCTTTATGGATGATGCTAAGGTAGAAGTTTCAAATAATCTACCTATAAATGGTACAGTTTTTAACGGATATTTGGTAAGTAAGAATGATTTCTTAGGAAGTGTATATACGTTCTATAAAACTGATGCATTACCATCGAGATTATCTAAAGGGTTAGTTGAAGAATTTAATGAGTTTAAAGAAAGACAAAGCCAAATTCAGTTTACAAAGTCTCAAATTAGTACTATCGAGAGTATAGATGAGGATGAGGATTTAGGTTTTGCATTTGGAGATTTTATCGATATGGGTAGTGACGAAGAAAATAATAATGCTGGAGCAAATGAAGATGCTGAATTAGCGGATTTTCTAGATCCAGATAAGATGTTTGGCACTACAAAATAATAAAAAAGTCTGGATCTTTATCCAGACTTTTTTATTATTCCACAGTATTCATAAGAGATTTTATATAATCAATAATATTATCCTGTATGTACTGCTCAATGAAGAGTTGCTTTTTACCCAAATCTTCCTCCTTTTTAAACCATCCTGCCTTTCTAGTACGTTCTTCTTCAGGTTTATTATCCCATAGACTCTCTGCTTGTTTTCTTAATTCCTGACGTGCTCTATGCTCAATAATGAAATTATCAAGTCTATCTTGGCGTTGACGTAATTTTAGGGTTTCTGCATCTTCTGGTTGCGGTAACTGTTTTAGTATACTTTCTACCCTCTCTTCATAATGAGATTGGATATGTTTTATTTTTTCTTCTAACTGTTTAGTTACCATTTTTTCAATAATTTCTGCAGTGGCTTGAAGGTTTAATTCAGTAGATACTTCACTTGTTTGATGCTCTGGTGATACTGGTCTTAAATCAAATTGGTGTGGTAAAAGGTCAATAATTGCATCTAAAGACCATTTTTCATCCCTTTTTTGCTTTATAAATAGAGCAATTTCAAGATCTAAAGTATTATAGAGTTTTTCGTTTGTATTTTGGGTTCTTAACGTTTCGTGAAGCCCTTTTTCCTCTAGAATATTGAACCAATTATAAACTGTATTATGATGACGTCCGACTAGTTTAGAGAATTCCGTTATCCGCCATGCTTTTTCGAAAACATTATCATTTAATATGTCATCATCGTTAATTTGATGGTCTTGTGTTTCGTTTTTTTGCTCAATCATTGTAACTACCTCCTTAAAAATCAACTCATGAACACCCAATTTGTAATTAACATGTGAACTGAAATTAACATGTTAGACAGTATTTCGATAATATTCATGTGAATCCCTACCTATTCAGTAACTCACATGAAATGTAAAATTGACATGTAATTGAATGTTTGTTAACAAAACATTAACTGTTGATACAGAATGCGCTTGATTTGTTAATGTTATTGTTAACTCTAAGTATATAAATAGTAATGTTCTATCAATGGAAATGCCTATCTTTTATGTTTGTTACATTACTGATAGTTGCCATGAGATTAACAAATCATGTTACTTAATATTAATGATAAGGAAATATAGGTGTTTTGTAAACAAGTTATAAGGATATAATCAATGATGTTACGGAAAAACAACCAGATTAAACTAGGAAACTTAAATTATAATGTATAAAAGCTAGAAAAAAAGGTAATAATACTACTAATTTAGTAGTATTTCGTGAGTTAGAATGTATGTAGTGATCTAGGACCAGAATCTACATAAATAAACTTTAAGAGTTAATTCCCGCTCTATGCTGCGATTAATATGATATGTATGAGTATTTTAATACGGTATGGAATACTTGAGGTAGATTTATGTAGTTACGTTAATACTAGTGATTTCTAAACAGCCTAATGATGTCGTTTATCTAATATAAAACAGCATTTTTTATATTAAAGGCGGAAATCATCTGATTTAGGACTAGATTTTGGCTTAGTACTGAGATTAACATGAGATATGAAATTGACATAGAAAGGGTTGTGAAGTGATGATCTTTGTTAATTGTTAATGTCTTATCAACCGAAAGACTATTGGGGACTGCTGTATTTGTGGTATCTTTCTTAAAGCGCGCCCTTTTATATAGTGTGTTTAGTAATTACTTTAATTAATATGAAGTTCAAATGTACTAAAATTCTATTCCAATCAATTAAACAAGTTTTTTGATACCTCTTTAATGTTAGTTAATTAATTGTGGGCACAAATAACATAATAAATAAAGAGAATAAAACTAACATACGCATCAGTTGTCAAACGATCCTGGTAAGAATACCTACAATATTATCATTAACATGAGATTGATATTTAAACACTTCACCATATCTATTGTTAATTTCATATCAACTGAAAAGATAAAATATTAACAGTGTAGTATCCGATCTAAATTTTATGAAACTGCAATGTTTATGGGAGTATGTCAAAAAAAACAATTGCGAGCTGTCATATAGGTTATCAATAGATTGAAGTTTGTATTTGATTAGAAGTTTTATATTTTGTTGCAAGTCCAGGTTGTAGGCTCTATAGCTATTTATAATTCTTTCTATTAAGAAGTGTTTCTTATAAGGTTGCTAATGATGTTAAATGAATATGTACACTTATTGTGTTAAAAATGTTGCTATAAAATTAACAGTTCTCTTCGTGTGCATGATTACATGTTAATGTTAGTTGATATGTTAATGTGAATGTATTTGTAAAATGGATTTTTATTGTTTACATAACATTAATATGGGGGTTAATTATATATTAAGCAGTTTAAAAAATCGGCTGCATATAGAGATCTGGAGTTTTTGTACAAAAACTCCAGATCTCTTGTAAATAATTTCTTAGAAATAGTATTATGCTAAACCATGTTTGATTGTCATGGGAAAGTTTGTTCAAATGAAAGTGACAAGAACCTGAATGCATATTGTTAATAGTAAGAAGTTATCTATAGTGCAATTCCAAGTGTTAGGCCCTTTAGCTATTTATAATTCTTTCTATTAAGAAGTGTACCTTATAAGGTTGTTAATGATATCAAATGAATATGTATACTTATTGTATTAGAAATGTCGATATAAAATTAACATCTCTCTTCGTAGGTTTGATTACATGTTAATGTTAGTTGATATGTTAATGTGAGTGTGTTTTGTAAAATGGGTTTTTATTGTTTACATAACATTGATATGGAAGTTAATTATATATTAAGCAGTTTTGAGAATTCGACTGTATATAAAGATTGTAAGGTTTTTGTACAAAAACTCCAAATTTCTTGTAAGCAATCTCCTAGAAATAGTATTATGCTAGAAAATGTTTGATTGGCAGGGGAGAGTTTGTTTAAATGAAAGTGACAAGAACCTGAATGCATATTATTAATAATAAGAGGTTATCTATGGTGCAATTCCAATTTTTATTTAGACTAATTATAGGTTGTATTTCTTATAGAACTTAAATGAGAAGAGGTATTGACATTCAAATTGTATAAAGATAATCTTGTACATAAATATCAATTGTTTAAGAGTTATATACAAATAAACAAATTTATAATTCTTGCTAAACGGACACACCGAAGGCACATAGCCTGCCATTGGTATGTCTCTTTTGTATTTTTTGGAAGGGGAGTAAAAGATAACCGTGAATACACACATGAAATTTTCCAAACAGAATTTTAATATTCATGGGGTTAAGTTTTTTGATGGTCTATTTAACATCATCAAGCTTGAAAATGAACGAAAAGAGTTATCATCTTCAGCTTTAACTACCTATATCATGCTTCACTTTGAATGTAATGATATTGGAATGCCACCACGTGAATTTCAAATTATGGATTTTGCTAAGAAAAGTGGGATTCCCTACACAACAATTTATACAAGATTTCAAGTTTGCTTGGATCGTAAGTTCGTAAAAGAGACACCTTTTTCTAGAGTAGTAATATCAGTATGTTCAAGTTGTATAGATTTTTTGCACCAGAACCAGATATAGCTCTAGTTCCTGTTGGTTTGCTATGAATAAGTGATGTTATGTAAGAAAGGTGGTACAAGTTAATAGATGGCAATAGGTAAGATGCCCCTAACGGATTGATGCAAGGGTTAATCTTATCTATTGTCATCTACATTCAAATATAAAGTATTAGAAATGATGATTATAGCTAACTGGTATATCCATTCTAGGGAAACCGCCCATACCCATTCC
>NZ_LDUK01000066.1:0-54342 GCF_001043575.1 Bacillus sp. LK2 | reverse complement strand
ATTGATATTATCCCCTTTAGGTAGACAGTGTAAAAAGACCATGTACATACATGGATGTTACACTATTACTTGGAGGGGATTTTTCATGACTAAAAAAGGTTCAACATTTAATACATATTCAGAAGAATTAAAGTTATCAGCTGTTCAAAGTTATTTAAACGGAGAAGGAAGTTACAATATAATAAAGGAAAAATATCAGATTAGAAGCTCTACACAACTTAAAAATTGGGTGAAAAAATATAAAGAATTTGGTGAAATTACAGATACTCGTGGGAAAAATGGTGGAATGAAAGGTATATCAAATCCTCTAAAAGGGAAACGTGTTCATTTTAAGACTATTGAAGAGGAACGTGACTACTATAAGGCACAGGTTGAATATTTAAAAAAGCAGTATCCAAATCTGTAAATGGGGGCGTACTAAAATATACAGTGAGATATCATATCATTGAATCATTAAAGGGAAAATATCCAGTTATATGGCTTACGAAATTTGCTGGTGTACATCGTCCAAGTTACTATAAGTGGATTCATACAAAAAGTATGAAAAACATGCGACTAGAATCCGAGAAACAATTAAAAAAAGTAATACAATCTATTCACGTAAAGCACAAGGAATATGGTTATCCACGTATGAAAATCGCTTTACAAGAAGAGGGATATTTTCTAAATCACAAAAAGGTATATCGTTTAATGAGCGAGCTCAACATTCAGTCTATGATTCGCAAGAAGCGTCGCTTCTTTAAAGGGAACTATTCCAATATTTTTCCGAATGTTTTAAACCGTGAATTCAAAGGGCGCCAACAAAATGAAGCACTTGTTACAGATATTACTTACCTACGATTCCAAGAGGGATTTCGATATCTTTCTGTTGTACAAGATATTTATAATAACGAAGTTGTTTCTTGGAAAATATCCAAGCGCAATGATAATGAACTTGTATTAGATACAATAGAAATGTTGGCACAAAAAAGAGATGTGCGTGGAACCATTCTCCATTCAGATCAGGGATTCCAGTACACATCTCACGCCTACAACAAACGACTTTTAAGTTTAGGTATCATTGGCAGCCACTCTCGCAAAGGAAACTTCCATGATAATGCCTGTATTGAGTCATTTTTCTCCCATTTTAAATCGGAGATGTTGTATTTGAATCATTTTAAAACAGAAGCAGATTTAATACAAGCAATTGAAGAATATATTTATTTTTATAACTATAAACGGTTCCAAAAACGACTCAACCACCGAGCTCCGATAGAATATCGAATCTCGATGGCTGCTTAGTCTTTTTCATACTGTCTACTTGACAGGGATAAGACCAGTCCCAACCAAGCTCGATCCTTGCGATTTCCAGATCCACAATGACAGCAAGCCAGGTATTACTAAATTGACGCTCCGTCCTTTCTCTCTTCTCGAAACAATACTCTCTATCAACTAAGAAATAAAATGAAAAAAGAAAACTTCACCTACAAATAAAGCTTATCTTAATTAAAATTAATTTATATATATTGCTTAGAATTCCATCATTACCCACCTTTGAGCATTTCGTTGAGACTTCTATACCTCTATTCAATGATGTTTAAACAGAGCCTGTATTTTTCATCTTTAATATTTTTGTTTCTCAGCCATGAGTATACTTAGAAAACCTCTAAAAACTAATTGAAAATCTTTTAGAATCTAACTTTCTTATAATACTCTTTGCTATTTCTTCAATATTTTCATTTAGAAAGAAATGATTACCTTCAAAAGAATGAAAAGTACACGTTTTACTTGTGTATTGCTCCCATTTTATTACTTGATCAAATGTAGTAAATTCATCATTTTCCCCATTAAATATAAGAAAATCAATATCACATGCTTGTATATTATTGTCATGAATATATGTCTCGACAATTTTAAAATCTGCTCTTAGAATAGGAAGAAAAATCTCCATTAATTCTTCTGATTGAAGTACCCCAGATGGTGTACCTCCCATCGCAATAACTTCTCTTTTAAATTGTTCATTAGAAAGATTATGTCGGATGTTTTTTATTTTACTATCTGGATGATTTCTACCGGACAAAACAAGAAATTCAGGCAATACGCTTTTAGAATCCTGTATTTTTCTGGCTACTTCATAGGCGATCAAACTTCCCATGCTATGCCCGTATAGAATATAGGGTGAATGATCTATCTGCTTAACTATACTAGTGTAGACATCATTTACGGCCTCTTCCATACTTTGGTACAAGCTTTCTTCAATTCTATATCCTCTACCAGCTAACTCTATTGGGACTACTTCAATATATGGATTAAAGTAATTTTTCCATTTTGCGTAACTAAACGCAGATCCCCCAGCATGTGGAAAGCAAAAAAGTTTAGTCTTCTGCATTGATTTTCTCCTTACTTTAAAATTTGTTTATATTTTGGCAAATTGTATAAATGTCTTTAATTATTATCTCCTGCGGAAATTCATCCCTTGTTGCACAAGCAGATATCTTATAATTTGGCTCAATGTTATATTGTCTAAAGTAAAAGTTTTGAGGTATATTCTTATATGAAATTAAAGTTCGTGACTCTTTTTTTATAGCGAATGAATTTAACGGGATATAAAGCCCTTTTCCAATCGTTTTTATATAACTTTCTTTTAATGTCCATAAATCATAAAAATAATTAATTTGTTCATCAGAATTCATATTATATATATCATAAAATTCTTCCTCTGAAAAAAATTCATTTGCTAATTTAAGAGCCTCTATTTCTGAAACTTTTTCTATATCAATACCCACATTAAAATTAGCAGTAGCACAAACCACCCATTCTCCCGAATGTGACACATTAAAATGAAAGTCAGAAAAATTTTCAACAAAAGGTTTTCCATGCTCATTATATATAAATCTAATTTCTTCATTATTAACTTTATACTTTTGGCAGATTAGAGATCGGATTAGTAAATCTCCTATCAGTGTCCTATTAATATCACATGAATTTAATAAACGCTTCATTCGTTCTCTCTTCTCATTTGAAATCAAGTTACTAAGTTGCTTTAACAAATGATATTCAATATTCTTTGGTATTTTCACAGCTTGAATTTGTATGATAAATCACTTCCTTTTTAAAAGGATGGCTTCCTATGTATACATTATAGAAATTCAAATTCACTTTATATCTTGCCTTTATTCAAGTGCATATACAATAGAAAAGGTGCATATTTACATATCAATGAAAATATACACCTTTCCTCAGGAATATCATTAAAGTATTCGCTTCTGGTACAAAAACTTCAGATCATTTACATCATACTATGAACAACTCATACAGGTTTCTATTTCTCTATCAAGCAATTTTTGCATTAACCCCTTAAAAAATAATGCTCTCGATATATTCATAATTTCCTACACTTGATGTGCAGTTATTGGGCTGCTCTTTTCATTCACACTACTACTCACAAATAACAATTTTAATAATCGTAATTTTCGTTCATAGAGTCGCATCTTTTGTGCTCTCTACTTTTCCGTTAACGAAATGGATGTGGATGTCTCTTTTATTCCTTCTAATTCATTTAGTAGATACTTAGCTATCTTTTCAACTGCAGGGGAGGCTACTATATCTTCGTGTGATCCAGGGACTGAATACTTATTTACTCTTCCTATTAATAAAGGTCCCCAATCTGTAAACAACTCTTTCCCTTCCTCAGCACTAAAGTAGATAACTTCTCCAGAGTATGGTATCAAATCGTGATCTGCCATTATATTAAGGCATTTCCTATGAGCATTGATAACTTGCTCCAAATTCATAATATCTGCATCAGGCGGGAGCACTCCTTCCATAATTAATTGCTCCACAAGCCTATCCTGTTGATGGACCAGTTCTCCTTCCTGCTCGGTTAGATTTAAATGAATGAAATGCTTAGATATATATGAGAGCATATCCTCCCTTGTTTTATGATCCTGCTCTGAAGGTACTTTAGTATCCATGAGTACCAACAACTCAACTTCTTCTCCTTGATTCCTTAGTACAGTTGCGATTTTATAGGCAATTGCACCACCTAAAGACCATCCTCCAAGACGATATGGACCTTCTGGCTGAACACGCTTTATTTCTTCGATGTAAAATTGAACCACTTCCGATAAGGTCAAGTCGTCTATTTCTCCCTTTTCTATGAGAGGATTCTGTAAACCATAAAATGAGCAGTGGTTCTTAAGCAGTCTTGCTAGTTGAATGTAACAGAATACATTCCCCATAAACGGATGAACACAGAAGAATGGTCTTTCCTCTGATTCTTGTAGTGGAACCAGCGTCGATACAGATTTTGTCATATCATGCTTATCACGAATAAGGCATGCGATTCCTTCCACTGTTGGATTTTTAATCAATGAAGACACCTTGATTTCTTTTCCAAACGTCTCTCTAATTTTTGAAATCAATTTGATTACAAGGAGAGAATGTCCCCCTCTATTAAAGAAATCATCATTTACATAGACATCTTCTGTCTGCAGCAAATCCTGCCAGATTTTAATTAGCTGATATTCAATTTCATCCCTTGGGATGATTGGCGTAGAAAAGTGATTTTCTCTTTGAATGGTTAAGCTGTTCAATGCCTTTCGATCAACTTTTCCATTCGTTGTAAGAGGAATCGTGTCTACCTTAATAAATTGTGCGGGAATCATATAATTCGGTACTTGTGTCTTGAGATACTCATGCCATTCATTCATACTCCCATCTCCAACTACATAAGCGACCAATCTCTGCTCTCCTAATTTATCCCCTGTTACCAAGACTACTGCTTCTTTCACCAACGGATGACTTTCTAAATTTGCTTCAATTTCTTCAAGTTCAATCCGGAAGCCTCGAACTTTCACTTGATTATCGATTCTTCCCAAGTAATCTAAATAACCATCAGATAAATAACGAACCAAATCTCCCGTACGATATAACCGTTCTTCTTCATTAAATGGATGACGAATGAATCGCTCTGCTGTTAATTCTGGGCGATTCAAGTATCCTCTCGCTATACCTGCACCACCAATATAGAGCTCACCTGTTACACCAACTGGAACAGGTAACAAATTTTCATCCAATACATAGACTTGGACGTTCGGCAACGGACGCCCAATGGTTACTCTCTTACTATCTGTTTTGATATGATAGCACGTTGCATCAACCGTACATTCTGTAGGACCGTATACGTTATAAAAATCAATTTTTTCAGCCGCTGCTAGTTGTTCCCATAATGATGGCACAATTGCTTCGCCACCGACCAGTATCTTGCTTGGCACATGAACATCAGCGCTCGTTTCTAACAACCCTCCATCTATAAGTAATTGAAGTAATGAAGGTGTCATATCAAACATTTCCAACTCATTCTCCCTAATATAGGACACAAATTGTTCCGGATTAGTGCGAACTTCGCTTGGAATAATATATAAACTTGCACCATAAAGCAGCATTTGTAATTGCTGAATAGATACATCAAAGGCAATTGACGCATTTAAACCGACGCGCATATTATTAGGTATCCCATCTAGGAAAACTTCTTTTCGTAAACCATATGATAGGTTTATTACAGAATGATGCTGCACTAAAGCACCCTTTGGATTCCCTGTCGAACCGGAAGTGTAGATAACATACGCCAGGTTTTCTCCTGTTACCTCACATATTGGTGAAAGTTTGCTTTCTTGTGAAATCATTGCTCGATCCCTATCTAGACAAACTGTCTTGATTTCTTTAGGTATCCAGCCCACTACTGCCTCATTCGTAACTAACACTTGAATTCCTGTATCTTCTAGAATATATCGCAGGCGACTTTCCGGATACGATGGATCCAATGGAACATAGGCTGCTCCAGCCTTCCAAACTCCCATGAGGCCAACAACCATCTCAATTGAACGCTCAAAGCAGAGGCCAACCAATGACTCTGTCCCAATTCCACATTTCTGTAGATGATGGGCCAATTGATTAGCTCTTTCATTCAGCTCCCGATACGTTAGTTGCTGTTTTTCATCTACCACTGCCACCGCGTCAGGTGTACGATTTACTTGCTCTTCGAATAATTGATGAATCACATTCTCTCGTGGATAAGATATAACATTATCATTCCATTCTTCTAATAGTTGTCTTTGTTCAGCTTCCGTAATATATACCAGCTCCGACAGAGTTTGATCAATGTTTTTGAGCATTTGCATTAACACTTGGTGTAAATGGCCCAGCATTCGTTCAATAGTTAATCTATTAAACTTACTACGGTCATACATTAACTTTAACGATAACTGGATTCCTGGAACTACAGCCAACCCTAATGGATAGTGGGTTTGTTCTACTCCTTCCAATTCACCAATTTCCAGATTTCCTGAAGATTCCTCTTTCACTGGATAATTTTCAAACACATATAAACTATTGAACAGCGGTGTTCCCCTAGGAACTTCACTCCACCCCTGAATCTCTGTCAAAGAAGCATATTCATATTGTCTTCTTTCTATCTCTTCCCCTTGTATCTTCTGCAACCAATCCATTACTTTTATATCATCTATCAATTGAATTCGCGTCGGTGACGTGGTAATGAAAGGACCTATGATGTTTTCAACATCAATAATTTCCGTAGAACGCCCTGAGCTCGTTACCCCAAAGACAATGTCATTTTCTCCACTATACCGGCTCATGAGATATGCCCATGCACCTTGAATTACCGTATTCAAAGTAAGTTTATTGCGCTTCGCCCAGCCTTGTAACGCTTTGGTCTGCTCTTCTGATAAATGAGTAACCTTCTCCGTGTAACCTTTTTCTTGCTCTTTACTTTCTAAGCCCAGCAAAGTTGGTGCAGTAAAACCTTTAAGTTTCTCTCTCCAGAATCGTTCCGCCTGCTCCTTATCCTGTTCTCTTAGCCATTGAATATATTTCTTGTATGGCGATGACTTAGGTAAATTCACAACTTCTCCACTCATTCTCTTCTGATAAACTGTAAGTAATTCATTAAAGACCAGTGGTAAACTCCATCCATCCAGCAAAATATGGTGATGTGTCCAAACAATCCGATACTCTTCCTCACCTTCTTGAATGACCGTTACCCGCATCAATGGCGCTTGATCAAATAGGAAGGCTTGTTTTCGATCTAATGCCAAAAAGACTTTTCTTTTTTCCTCTATCTCTTCAGTTGTCATTGTGCGCCAGTCTTCTTTGTTTACCTTAAATGGAATATTTTCATACACCACTTGTAAAGGTTCTTCAATTTCGTCCCAAACAAATGCTGTACGAAAAATTTCATGCCGCTGAATTACAGATTTCCACGCCTGCTCAAAAATAGGAATATCCATCTTCCCCTTAATCATAAAACTTAATTGCACTATATACGGTGCTACATGTTCATCCCCTTGGTCATGCAATGTATGGAAAATCATACCTTCTTGCAAAGGAGATAGTGGATATAAATCAGTAATTGGATAGTTCTTTCCACGATTCATTTTCGTTAGTACTTTTGTCAAATCTGTTTTGTTAAGATTAGCCAGCGCAAAATCAGAAACGATCAGCGCAGATTCTCTATCTGAAGATTGAATCATTCTACTCAGTTGATGAAGCATATTCTGTGCAATACTTTGAATCGTTGACTTTGCGAATTGTCCAACATTGTATACCCAAGTGAACTGAAGCTTCCCATCCGTTACAATCCCAATTACATCGATTAAATGTGATCGCTTGGAACCGGAAGCGTGATCTAAGCGCTTAAATTCGTTCTCCGGAATAAACATTGCATCGTCAGAAAACATTTGGTCAAATTGTCCAAGATAGTTAAAACTAATAGACGGTGTATGTTGAGATTTTAATCGCTCACACAGTGTTGCGTTCATGTAACGCAACACTCCATAGTCAACACCCTTATTAGGAATTTTGCGTACTTGTTCTTTAACTGCTTTTAATGCTGCAATTGGCGTGTTGGCGCCAGTAATATTTAAGTGAACAGGATAAATACTTGTAAACCATCCCACGGTTCTCGATAAGTCAACGTCTTCAATAATCTCTTCTCGACCATGCCCCTCTAGATCCACGCTCAATATCGGCTGCCCTGTACATACTGCCGTAGCTTGTACCAATGCCGCTAATAATACTTCGTTAATTTGGACACGATGAGCGCTTAAAGTCTCTTGCAATAACATACGGGTCTCTTTCTCATCTAGTACCACAGTAATTTCCTCAGTTACTGCGTTTACCGAATCACTTATAGGAACATCTACAGGTAACATAACTACTTCTTGTTCGGACTGCTGCTCCCAGTAATGCAGCACTTCTTGTGATATTCCAGATTCAGTGTAATGATGTAATTTCTCCGACCACGCTTTAAAGGATGTACTCTTCATTGGTAATTGGATTTTCTGTCCCTGTATTGCTTGATTATATGCTGTTTGCAGATCTTCCAGTAAAATTCGCCAAGAAACACCATCCACGGCTAAGTGATGAATTGCCCAAAATAATCGGCCAGTATTCTTCTCACCTTCATCAAAATACACCATTCTCATTAACGGACCATCATGTAAATTCAAACTTTCTTGTGCAGTATTAATCTCTTTTTGAATCACTTGATGCCAATCGGATTCAGGCACTTCGTCTAATGGAATTACAGTCAACATCAAGTGTTCTTCTATTCCTTCATTCCACTGTTTCCAAGCTCCATCAGGTAAACGTTCATATCTTAGACGCAGGGCATCATGGTGAAGTAGAAGGTTACTCACTGACTTCTCTAGCGATACTATGTCCAGTTTCTCTTTTGTTCTAAAAAACATGGATTGATTCCAATGATGTGGATTAGGATGATTTTGTGCAAAAAACCATTGCTGAATAGGTGTAAGAATCGTATCTCCAGTTATAATTCCCTGCTCAGCTTGTATAACTTGTTCTTCTTTGACTACTTGAGCCAACTCTGCAATCGTTTGGTGTTCAAATATTTGTTTTGGTGTCAACTGTAAACCTACTTGCTTCGCACGAGAAACAATCTGAATGCTGAGAATCGAGTCTCCACCAATTTCAAAGAAGTTATCATAGATTCCCACCTTTTTAATCCCTAATACTTGCTTCCAAATGGTAACAAGTGTTTCTTCTTTATCATTCCGCGGTGCTACACATTCACTTTCGATTTTCCTCTCCTCTGGTACAGGTAAGGCCTCACGATCAACTTTACCGTTAGCAGTTAGTGGAATGGCTTCCATCATCACAAATCCTGAAGGAACCATATGGCTTGGTAGTTCCGCCTTGAGATAATCTCTCCACTCACCTGCATTCCCATCACCCACTACATATGCCACCAATCGTTTATCACCCGGCTGATCCTCTCGAACAATTACAACAGCCTCTTTTATGGATGCATGCGCGTTTAAAGCAGATTCAATTTCTCCAAGTTCAATTCGAAAACCACGGATTTTCACCTGGTGATCAATACGCCCAAGATAATCCAGATTTCCATCTGGCAAGTATCTGGCTAAGTCTCCTGTTCGATATAATCGCGCTCCCGGTTCACTACTGAATGGATGAGGAATGAAACGTTCTGCAGTCAATTCAGGTCTGTTTAAATACCCACGTGCGATTCCTGCTCCACCAATATATAGTTCACCAGATACGCCAATAGGTACAGGCTGTTGACAGGCGTCTAGCACATACACTTCTAAATCTGGAATCTGCTTTCCAATATTACTTCTTGAAGAATGCTTTACATCATCTTGAGTAATTGGATAATACGTAACATGGACAGTGGTTTCTGTAATTCCATACATATTAATTAACTGCGTGTTCTGCTCTCCATACCTTTGAAACCATGGTAGCAAGCTAGTAGATTCAAGTGCTTCTCCACCAAATATGACATAACGCAGATGCAAGTTTTTATTCTCATCTTCTTGTTCACACACTTGTATCAATTGTCGAAATGCAGATGGTGTCTGATTAAGAACCGTAACCTCTTCCTCTACTAGCAGTTGATAGAAATCCTTAGGCGATCGACTAATCCAGTAAGGAACAACAACCAATTTTCCTCCATAGAGTAATGCCCCGAAAATTTCCCAAACTGAGAAATCAAATGCATAAGAATGGAAAAGTGTCCAAGTATCTTTTTCATCAAACTGATACCAGCATTCCGTTGATTTAAATAAACGAATCACATTGTGATGCTCTATCATCACGCCCTTCGGATTCCCCGTTGATCCCGAAGTATAGATTACATACGCCAAATTTTCTCCTGTCACTTCACATTTTGGTGAAAGGATGCTTTCTCGCGAGATCATCGCTTGATCCCGATCTAAACAAACGGCTTCGATTCCTTCAGGTATCCAACCAACTAATGCTTCGCTCGTGACCAATATTTGAATCCCTGTGTCCTCCAAAATATATCGTAGGCGACTTTCTGGATACGATGGATCCAATGGAACATAGGCTGCTCCAGCTTTCAAGATCCCCATGAGACCAACAACCATCTCAACTGAACGCTCAAAGCATAGTCCAACCAATGATTCAGTCCCAATCCCACATTGCTGAAGATAATGGGCCAATTGATTAGCTTTTTCATTCAGCTCTCGATACGTTAACTGTTGTTTTTCATCTACCACTGCCACCGCGTCAGGTGTACGATTTACTTGCTCTTCAAACAACTGATGAATCGCACTTTCCTGTGGATATGCTACGGCATTATTATTCCACTCTTCCAACTGTTTTTGCTGTAATCCTGATAATATAGGCAACTTAGCTAATGATTTATCAGGATGTTCCACGATTAAATTCAACCAGTTTCCAAAGTGTTCAGCCATGGATTCAATAGTTAAACTGTCAAATAAATCAGTCCTATAAACAAAAGTAAGCAATAAACCCTCTTCCACTTCTGCAGCAGTTAAACTTAAATCAAATTTGGCGATTGGAGCGTTGCTCTCCATTACTTCTATATTTCGTCCATGTAACTCTGGTAGCTCCTGTCCCGTATTTTGCAACGTAAACATGGTTTGGAAAATTGGAGAATGACTTGTACTTCGTTCAGGTTGGATAACCTCTACAATTTTCTCAAACGGAACATCTTGATACTCATACGCCTTCAATGCTTTTATTCGCACTTGAGACAACAACTCTTGAAATGCCGGTGCATTACTTAAATCAGCACGATAAACCAACGTGTTGACAAAAAAACCAATCAACCCTTCAATCTCTCGATAATTTCGATTTGCAATTGGACTGCCAACAATAATATCCGATTGTCCTGTATAACGGGCAAGGAAACTTTGATACGATGCCAACAAGGTCATGAAAAGCGTGGCCCCTTCTTGACGACTAAGTTCGTTTAATTTATCCAGCAATGAACGTGACAACATCACATTATGAGTTAATCCACGGTGGGTTTGTACCGGAGGACGCGGACGGTCCATTGGCAACATTAAGACCGGTAACTCACCAGACAATTCTTCTTTCCAATATGCAAGTTGTTGATTTAGTACTTCATCTTTCAACCATTCCCTTTGCCATTGAGCAAAATCGGCATATTGAACTGGTAGTGACGCAAGCTCTGCTGGTTTTTCACCAATTGCCTCCTCATAAAATGCCATCCATTCTTGGAGTAAAATTTCCATCGACCATCCATCCGAGATAATATGATGCATATTACACAGAAGAACCCATTCTTCTTTTGAAATTTTCACGATTTGTCCACGGAACAATGGCCCTTTCTCTAAATCAAATGGGGATTCGACTTCAGTTTGAATCCATTGCTCCAACTTACTTTCTCTCTCCTCTGGAGAAAACTTAGTTAAATCCATGTGTGGGAGAGTACGGAAAATATACGGTTGAACCTGCTGCACAGGATGACCGTTTACTTCATGAAATACCGTCCGTAAAGACTCATGACGCTCTATCAACTGATTCCACCCCAACTCCAATGCTTCAGGTAACCAATTCCCTGTAAGACGGCATACCATTGGTATATTATAAAGTGCACTATTAGGTGCAAATTGATCGATAAACCATAAGCGCTGTTGAGCATAAGAAAGTGGGATGTTATCTCCCCGTTCCATCGACATCAATGGTGGAATTTCTTCTCGTTTTTCGCTTCCCTTACGTAACTGATCTATTCGCTTTGACAATGCCTCGACCGTTGAATATTCGAACAGTTCACGTACCGGTAATTTGATTTGAAAGACTTCTTGCAAGCGTGAGACCACTTGTGTAGCAAGTAGAGAATGACCACCAAGTTCAAAGAAGGAATCCTGAACACCTATATTTTCTATTCCTAGTACTTGACTCCACACTGAAGCGATAAGTTCTTCTAGCGGAGTTCGTGCGTTAACAGTATTTCCAGTAGATAGTTCACTAGGTATAGGCAATGCCTTCAAATCAAGTTTTCCATTCGGTGTAAGTGGTAAAAATTCCATTTCAATAAAGTTTGTTGGGACCATGTAATTTGGTAAATGTGTTTGTAGATGCTCTCGCCACTCATGGGCACTTCCTTCACCAACTACATAAGCTACTAATCTCTTGTCACCTGGATCATCCTCTCGTACCAATACAACTGCTTCTTTCACTGAAGAATGTGCCTGCAAAACTGCTTCAATTTCTCCCAATTCAATCCGGAAACCACGAATTTTCACTTGGTCATCTATACGACCATGGAACTGGAGAGTACCATCAGAAAGATAACTTGCTTTGTCTCCAGTGTAATAGATCCGTTCTCCTGATTTGAATGGATGCGGAATAAATTTTTCCTTTGTAAGATCCGGACGATTAGCATATCCGCGAGCAAGACTCTTTCCTCCAATATAGAGATCTCCAATCACCCCAATTGGTACTAGCTGAAGATAAGAATCTAACACATAAACTTCTGTATTCGCAATTGGTCGGCCAATCGATGGCGTACCTGTTGTCACTCCTACAGGTACATAACAATCCGTGGTAACAACGGTATTTTCCGATGGACCATACTGATTGATTACCGCAAAAGGAATATGTTTAGATGGATACTGCGTTAATTGATCCCCGCCCGTAATGATAAAACGAAGATCCGTCTTCTCTGGCCAAGATAATTTCAAGAGTCTTTCCAGAATAGGCGTAGGTGCAAAACTAGCTGTTATTCGCGAATCAATGAGCCAGTCTCTTAGTGCTTCTGGATTAATTCTTAATTCCTCTGTTGACAAGTAGAGTGCTGCACCTGCAGTTAGATACGGCCAAATCTCCTGGACAGCCGAATCAAAAGCAATCCCCGCAATCTGAGTCGCACGATCCTCTGCTGTAATACGATAGACTTCTTGATGCCACAAGACCATATTCATTAATGAGCGATATTCAACCATGACACCCTTTGGCTTTCCTGTAGAACCCGAGGTATAGACGATATAAGCTAAGTTCTCTGGATTTATCTGCCGTGTAGGTGCGATTACACTTTCCACTGTTAATTCTTCTAACCTCACCATTTCGACCTGTTCGAAATGGTCTTCTTGTCCTTCCGCCGTCACTACAATTTGAATTCCTGCATCTTCAATCATGTATTCTAACCTTGATTTTGGATACAACGGATCTAAAACGACATAGGCTCCACCAGCTTTTAATATGCCTAGTAAACTCGCCATGAGCTCAGCCGATCTCGGAAGATAAACTCCCACGACTGATTCTGGAGCAACTCCTTTTCGCTGTAAAACATTTGCCAATTGATTTGCTTGTGCATCCAGTTCACCGTAAGTCCACTCTTTTGTTTGATCAACCACCGCAATCGCTTCAGGACGCCTTGCTACTTGTTCCTCAAATCTGTCGCAAATAAGACTCTGCGGGGACATTTCCATTACAGTGTCATTCCATGTTTCTAATAACAAAGTACGCTCAGATTCAGATAGCATGCTCAGACTGTGCAACGGCTTTTGCGGGTGATGGGAAACTTCGTGTAGCCATTTCACAAAATGCCCTGCCATCCGTTCGATAGTTGTAGCATCGAATAAATCCTTATTGTATTCAAAAGTAAAAAGTAAACCCTCTTCCGTCTCAGCCACCATTACACTTAAATCAAACTTTGCGATTGGATTATGGCTTTCTATCATTTCAATATTTCTATCAGATAGCACCGGGAAATCTTGTTTCATATTTTGCAAGATGAACATAGTCTGGAAGATTGGCGAATGACTTGTACTCCGCTCTGGTTGTACAACTTCTACAATTTTTTCAAAAGGAATATCTTGATATTCATACGCCTTCAATGCCTTTTGACGAACCTGAGACAGAACATCCTGAAATGTCGGTCTACCACTCAGATTAGCCCGATAAACCAGCGTATTGACGAAGAAACCAATTAGTCCTTCAATTTCTCTGTAATTTCGATTAGCAATTGGACTTCCGACCAGAATATCTTCTTGTCCCGTATAATGTGATAGAAAACTTTGATATGCAGCCAACAACGTCATAAAGAGCGTAGCCCCTTCTTGGCGACTAAATTCGTTCAATTTGTCATGTAGCGTGCTTGGTAGAGCCAGTGTGTATGTCGACCCGTGATGAGTTTGTATTGCAGAACGCGGGCGATCCATAGGAAGTTGAAGTACAGGAAGCTCTCCAGACAATTCTTCCCTCCAATATTGGAGTTGTTGATCAAGCACTTCTTCCTTCAACCATCCTTTTTGCCACTGAGCGAAGTCGGCATATTGAACCGGTAATGGTTCAAGTTCTGCTACCTTTCCATCCATGGCTTTCTCATAGAATGCCATCCACTCTTCAAGTAGGACTCCCATTGACCATCCATCTGAAATGATATGATGTAGAGTACAAAGGAGAATCCATTCTTCCTCTCCCACTTGCAAAATACTTGTCCTGATCAGTGGGCCCTCGCCTAAATCAAATGGCACTTCTGCTTCTTGTTGAATCAAACGTTTAACTTCTTCTTCTCGGTCTTCAGGAGAAAGCATAGTTAAATCCATTTTTAAAATTGATCGAAAAGCATACGGTTCAATTTGCTGTACGGGTTGACCGTTCACTTCATGAAAGACCGTCCGCAATGATTCATGACGTTCTATTAGTTGATTCCATCCCGTTTCCAATGCCTCAGGTAGCCAACTCCCTGTAAGGCGGCATACCATTGGCATATTGTAAAGGGCACTATTAGGTGTAAATTGATCAATAAACCATAAGCGCTGTTGTGCATAAGATAGTGGAATAGTTTCCCCTCGTTCCATCGGCATTAGTGGCGGAATCTCTCGTTTTCTATCTCCTTTACGTAACTGATCTAATCGCTTTGCCAGTGACTCCACCGTTGCATACTCAAATAGTTCACGTACCGGTAATTCAATTTGGAAGATTTCCTGTAAACGTGACACTACTTGAGTAGCTAGTAGCGAGTGACCACCGATTTCAAAAAAGGAATCCTGAACACCAATATTTTTTATACCTAACACTTGGCTCCATACGGAAACGATGAGCTCCTCCACTGGTGTTCGTGATAAAGTAATATCTTCACTTATAAACTGTGCTTCCAATTCCAGTAAGGCTTTCCGATTCACCTTACCATTTGGAGTGAGTGGCATCCCTTCAATTTGGAAAAAGTATGCCGGAACCATATAATGTGGCAGTTGCTTCTTGAGATATTCACGCCACTCTCCAGTATCCCCTTCACCCACTACATAAGCTACTAACTGCTTATCTCCTGGTCGATCTTCCTTCACCAACACGACAGCCTCTTTTACAGATGAGTAATCATGTAAAGCTGCTTCAATTTCTCCCAATTCAATTCGGAATCCTCTAATTTTGACTTGGTTATCTATTCTTCCAATATACTCCAAGTTACGATCATTCATATATCTCACCAGGTCACCCGTTCGATATAATCGTCCCCCTTCCTTAAAGGGATGCGGAATAAAACGTTCAGTAGTTAACTCTGGTCGATTGAAGTAGCCACGTGCCAATCCTACTCCTCCAAGGTAAAGTTCCCCCGCCACACCAATCGGTACCACCTGTTGATGTTGATCTAACACATACAACTCTGTATTATCAATTGGACGACCAATTGGAATAAGCATAGGTTCTTTTTCTAAATCACAATTATAATAAGTCACATCCACAGTCGCTTCGGTAGGGCCATACAAGTTAATTAACTTTGTTTGCTGAACATCGTAAAATACCCCCTTAAAGCGGCGAACCTGTTCAGTGTTTAATGCTTCTCCACTAGTAAAAACCTGATTTAAAGACGATACATCCCTTTTCGAATTATATTGTTCCATATAATCCAAGAAAGTAGATAACATCGACGGAACAAAGTGCATGGTGTTCACACGATATCGTTCGATATACTCCTCAATCACCGCAGGATCTTTCTCTCCTCCTGGTGGAAGCAAACAAACACGTGCTCCTACAAATGACCACCAAAATAATTCCCAGACAGAAACATCAAACGAAAACGGTGTCTTTTGTAGAATTGTATCCTCCTCAGATAATGGATATTTTTTCTGCATCCACTGTAGGCGGTTGATAACCGAATGATGTTCAATCATTACTCCCTTCGGATTTCCCGTCGAACCCGAAGTGTATATGATATAGGCTAAGTTATTTGCAGTTACTCCACTTACCGGAGCCAAATTACTCTCTTTAGAAATCATTACTTGATCCCGGTCTAAACAAATTGCTTGAATATCTTTAGGTAACCAGTCCTGTAGTGCCTCGTTTGTTAACAGCACTTGAATTTGTGAATTCTCTAAAATGTATCTCAGGCGGTTTTCGGGATAACTTGGGTCCAGTGGGACATAAGCTCCACCTGCTTTCAAAATCCCAAAGAGACCAATAATCATATCAGGAGAACGTTCAACACATATACCAACCAATGATTCAGGCCCGATACCTCGTTTTTGTAGATAATGTGCCAATTGGTTCGATTTTTCATTGAGTTCTTGATACGTTAGCTTTCCACCCTCATAAACTACCGCCACTGCATCAGGTGTACGTGCCACTTGCTGCTCAAATAGCTCATGAATCATACACTCATGACCATAAACCACGTCAGTATCATTCCATTCTTCTAGGAGTTGTTTCTGCTCTGTGTCCGATAACATTGATAGCTTTGTATATGATTCATCTGGATGATACGCGATTTCATTTAACCAGTTCTCAAAATGGCCTGCCATACGAGCAACGGTACTACTATCAAATAAATCCGTGTTGTATTCAAATGAGACAAATAGACCTTCTTCCACTTCGTAGGCAGTTAAACTCAGATCAAATTTTGCAATAGACATATTACTTTCTACCATTTCGATACTTCTACCAGGAAAATCTAGTCGTTCTTGTTTTATATTCTGTAGTGTAAACATGGTCTGAAAGATAGGAGAATGACTCATACTTCGTTCAGGTTGCACAGCTTCTACCACTTTTTCAAATGGTATATCTTGATATTCGTAAGCTTTTAACGCCTTTTTCTTTGTTTGGTTCAAAATCTCCCGAAAAGTAGGGGTGCCACTCAAATCTGATCGGTAAACCAACGTATTAACAAAGAAACCGATTAATCCTTCTACTCCCTTATGATTCCGATTTGCAATCGGACTTCCGACTAGAATATCTTTTTGCCCCGTATAACGAGCAAGAAAGCTCTGGTATGCAGCCATTAAAATCATAAATAAGGTAGATCCTTCTTGTCGACTTATATCTTTTAATTGATTGAGTAATCTATAAGGAAAAATCACGTGATGCGTATCCCCAGCGTAAGTTTGCGTAACCGGTCGAGGTCGGTCCACTGGCAGTTGTAATATAGGAAGGTCCCCAGACAATTCTTCCTGCCAATACGTAAGTTGACGATTTAACACATCACCTTGTAACCACTCCTTTTGCCACTTCGCAAAGTCTGCATATTGAATGGATAGTGAACTTAATTTAGCAGGATTCCCTCCCGTCTCTTCTTCATAGAAAGCAAGTAATTCATTCATGAATATACCGATGGACCAAGCATCAGAAATAATATGATGCATCGTACACAGTAATAACCATTCATCCTTTCCTAATTGAACAAGTTGATAACGAATTAAAGGGCCATTCATTAAATTAAATGGTTCTTGCGCTTCTCTCACAATTAAACTATTTACCTCTTTTTCTTTTACTTCTAGAGGAAGTTGAGAGTAATCCGTTACAGGTAATGCTCTAGGAAGGAATTCGACAATTTGTTGTACAGGTTGCTCTCCTACTTCTTTAAAAACAGTTCGTAATGATTCATGACGTTCAATAAGTCGATTGAATCCCTTTTCTAATGCTTCAGGAATCCAACTTCCTTTTAGATGCCATACCGTTGGAATATTATATAAAGAACTGTTTGGGTTAAATCTGTCCATAAACCACAAACGTTGTTGTGCATAAGACAAGGGAAGTGCTTCTTTATTCTCCTTTTTTTGCATTTGCTTCTGAAGCCAAGCTCTCTTCTCAGGAGAAAGTGAACTCAGCTTTGCTAGTAAATCACTTCTCATTTTTTTACCCCTTCCTCAACTAAATTACTCTGGAATATTCCTTGTGCTTCTTCCTCTGATAGCTCTTCTAATTGCTTAAGCAGTTCAAATAATTCTTCATCATTACTCACTTCTGCTTCTTTTTGAATATAGTCTTGAAGACTTATATTCTCCTTACTATCATTCTGCATTTCTTGATTTTTGTTATAGAGCAATTGATCAATCTGTTCTGCCAATTGCTGCACCGTATGAAACGTAAATAAATCATGCAATGGTAACTCGATTCCAAAAGCCTCTTTAAGATTGGAAACAGCTTGCGTAGCAAGTAATGAATGCCCACCGATTTCAAAAAACGAATCCTGCACTCCAATATTTTCTACACCTAAAACTTGATGCCATATCGAAACGATTGTTTTTTCCGTAGGTGTACGGGGAGCAATATAACCACTCGCTATCTCCTGTCTCTCTGGTGCTGGTAAGGCCTTCCTATCAATCTTTCCATTTGGAGTGAGTGGAAATGCATTCAATCCGACAAAATAGGATGGAATCATGTAATTTGGTAACTGGGCCTTAAGATAATCACGCCACTTATGAGCATCCCCGTCTCCCACAACATAGGCAACCAAACGTGGATCACCAGGATAATCTTCCCGCACCATCACAAGAACTTCTTTAACTAATGTATGCTTTTGTAATGTCGCTTCAATTTCTCCTAGTTCAATCCGGAACCCACGAATTTTTACCTGATGATCGATTCGGCCAAGATACTCCAAATTCCCATCCGGCAGATACCTTACTAAATCTCCAGTCCGGTATACTCGCTCTCCTTCTTTAAACGGATGTGGTATAAAACGATCTTGCGTTAAGTCAGGACGGTTTAAGTATCCACGTGATAATCCTGATCCACCGATGTAAAGCTCACCAACTACACCAATTGGAACCATTTTTTGTTCAGCACTCAGTACATATACTTCTGTATTGAAGACAGGTTTACCAATAGGTGGTACCCTATGCATGACACCCTTTTCTAATTCCATATATGTGGAATATGTAGTATCTTCAGACGGCCCATATAGGTTGTACACCTTTTCAATCGTACTTCTCTCATATAAATCTTGAACAAGTGAATATGGTAATGGTTCCCCAGCCAAATTCATCACCTTTACCGAAGAAGGAATTGCTTTTGCTCGAACCAGTTCCTTCGCTGCTGATGGCACAGTATTCACCAAAGTTACACCTTTAGTAGACAGTTTTTCTAAATGTAGAGCATTTTCAGCGACAATCACCTTACCACCCATCGTTAAGGGAACAAATACTTCAAAAACAGATAAATCAAAGGATAGCGAAGTTGAAGCTAATACACCCGCTAATTCCTTTTGGGAATATGTGTGATGTGCCCAATGAATCATTGTTACTGTATTCCTGTGCTCAATCATTACTCCCTTTGGATTTCCAGTTGAACCTGAAGTATAGATAATATAGGCTAAGTTATCTCCCGTCACTTCACTCGTACACACCTTAGTTACTTCTTGCTCTATTTCTGCTCTATCACGATCAAGACAAATAACATCAACGGATTTAGGTAAAACCATTTTTCGTTGTAATTTTCCCTGTGTCACCAGTACCTTTATATGGGCATCCTCTAAAATGTATTGCAGTCGACTTTCCGGATACGCTGGATCAATTGGGACATATGCTCCTCCTGCCTTCATAATTCCTAAGAGCCCGACAATCATCTCGGATGAACGTGTAACGCAAATCCCAACCAATGATTCGCATGCTACACCATTTTCCTGTAAATAATGTGCCAACTGATTCGAGCGTTCGTCCAACTCTCGATATGTTAGTTCTTCATCTTCGCACACTACTGCAATTGCTTCTGGTGTTTTTTTCACTTGTTCTTCAAACAATGTATGAATCGTGCTCTCTTGTATATCTACAACACCTGATTCATTCCATTCCTCTAGTAGTTGCTTATATTCTATTTTCGATAACATACTCAGTTCTGATAATAAATATTTTGGATGAGAGACAATTTGATTTAACCAATGTTCAAAATGACTTGTCATACGTTCAATGGTTGTATCATTAAACAAATCAGTATTGTATTCGAAGGTTAGCGATAATCCTTCTTCCGTCTCAGAAGCAAATAAACTCAAATCAAATTTCGCAACAGAAGTATGACTTTCCATGAGTTCCATGTGTCTTTCAGATAGCTGCGGAAACTCTTGTTTCGTATTCTGTAAAGTAAACATGGTTTGAAATATCGGTGAATGACTTGTATTCCGTTCCGGTTTTACGGATTCTACCACTTTCTCAAATGGAATGTCCTGATACTCGTATGCTTTTAGTGCTTTTTTTCGTACCTGCGACAAAAGTTCTTGGAACGTCGGATTCCCACTGAAATCAGCTCGATAGACCAACGTATTTGCAAAGAAACCTATTAATCCTTCAATCTCTTTAACATTTCGATTTGCAATTGGGCTTCCAACCAAGATGTCGTATTGTCCTGTATAACGAGAAAGGAAGCTTTGATACGCTGCCATCAAGGTCATAAATAAAGTGGATCCTTCTCGCAGGCTTAAATCTTTGAGCTTTTCCTGTAGTGAATTCGCCACCATAAAGGACTGACTCGCACCACGGTGGGCTTGAACCGCAGGTCGAGGACGATCCATCGGTAATTGTAAAACCGGTAGCTCTCCAGACAATTCTTCCTTCCAATATTGAAGGTGTTGATCAAAATTCTCTTCTTTTTGCCATTCCTTCTGCCACATGACAAAGTCTGCATATTGGACAGATAACTTCTTCAGTTCCACTTGCTTTCCGCTTAGTGCTCCTTCATAAAAAGCCATCCATTCTTCAAGTAAGATTCCCATTGACCATCCATCCGAAATAATATGATGCATCGTACAAAGGAGAATCCATTCTTCCTCGTCCACTTTCAATATTCGTGTTCGAATCAGAGGACCTTGTCCAAAATGAAATGGTTCCTCCGCTTCGTTTTGAATGAGCCGTTTCATCTCTCTTTCCCTATCTTCCAAAGAGAGATCTGTTAGATCCGTTTGAGGGATATGTCTGAATACATGAGATTGTACCTGTTGAAAAGGTTCACCCTCTTGTTCTAGAATTATCGTCCGTAATGATTCATGACGCTCCAACAACTGATTCCATCCGGCCTCCAATGCTTCAATTGACCATTTACCTGTTAAGCGACACGCTGCATGAATATTGTACATCGCACTATTTGGCATTAATTGATCAATAAACCATAGACGTTTCTGAGCATACGAAAGTGGAATAGATTCTTCCCGAGTCATAGGTACAAGGGGTGGAACCTCTCGTTTTTTATCTTCTTTGCGCAACTGATCTAATCGTTCCGCTAATGCTTCCACTGTATCGTGCTTGAAAAGCTCACGTAGCGGGATTTTAACCTGGAACAATTCTTGTAATCGAGAGACAATTTGAGTAGCTAGTAATGAGTGTCCACCTCGTTCAAAGAAGGAATCCTGAATACCGATATTTTCTGTTCCTAACACTTGACTCCAAACCGAGGCAATAAGCTCTTCCGATGGCGTCCGAGGTAGAACATTTAAATCTCCTATAGGTTGCTCATCCGGTGCTGGCAAGGCCTTTCGGTCGATTTTCCCATTCGGTGTAAGCGGGAACTGTTCTAACTCTACAAGGTGCGCTGGAATCATATGACTCGGCAATTGATTTTGTAAATACTCTCTCCACTTTCGGGTATTTCCATCGCTTATTACATATGCGACCAATCGTTGATCGCCTGGACGATCTTCTCTAACTAATACGACAGCCTCTTTAATAAACGAACATTTTTCTAAAGTCGCTTCAATTTCTCCCAGTTCAATCCGGAAACCACGCATTTTTACTTGATGGTCCATTCTACCTATAAATTCTAAATTTCCATCAGTTAGAAATCTTACTGAATCTCCTGTTCGATATAGTCGTTCTCCCAATCGAAACGGATGCGAAACGAATTTTTCGGCAGTGAGATTCGGACGATTTAAGTATCCACGTGCTAAGTTGGCACCACCAATATATAACTCACCTTCTACCCCTATTGATTGCAAGAGTTGATTTTGGTCTAATACATATAATTGTGTGTTCTGTATCGGCTGCCCAATAGACACAAATTCTTGATTAGGGTGAATATCAAATGCATTTACATAAATAGTTGCTTCAGTTGGTCCATAAAAGTTGGTTAATTTTACTTGTCCACTATGATTCCATTGCTGTTGAAATCGTCTAACCAGCCCTGGGCTTAGTTCTTCCCCACCAGAAAATACATGACGCACGGACGAACAATTCATGTTCAATTCAATATGATTGAAGTGATCTAAGAAAACAGATAACATCGAAGGAACAAATTGAACAATAGTAACCTGATGTTTTTCAATCACTTCAGCTATAATAGAAGGATCTTTTTCTCCACCTGGAGGCAAGAAAGATACACTTGCACCAACGTGAATACCCCAAAATAACTCCCAAACAGATACATCAAATGAGAATGGGGTTTTCTGCAAGACCACATCCTTTTCAGAAAGTGGATATTTATGTTGCATCCATTCTAGGTAATTGATTACCGAATGATGCTCAATCATCACTCCCTTTGGATTACCTGTAGATCCTGAAGTATACATAACATACGCTAAACTTCTCCCTGTTACACCACTTATACATGGAATTGATTCTTCTTTTTTAATTGCAGTATAATCTTTATTCATACAAATCGTTTTAACATATTCAGATATATATAAATTTTTCGAATTTTCTTCCATCACTAGTACTTCGATTCCAGCATCCTCTAATATATAACGAAGCCGATTCTCTGGATAAGTAGGATCAAGTGGAACATACGCCCCTCCTGATTTTAGAATACCTAATAACGCTATCATCATTTGTAATGAACGTTCCATATATACACCAACTAGAGACTCTGGACCTACACCACGCTTTTGTAAATAATGTGCTAGCTGATTCGCACGCTCATCCAACTCTCTATAGGTGATTTGTTCATTTTCGTAAATAGCTGCGATTGCTTCTGGCTTTTTCTTAACTTGCTCCTCAAACACCGTATGAATCATGCCTTCAGCTGAATATTTTACTTGAGTATTATTCCATTCCTCTAGTAACTGTGTCTGCTCTTCCACTGTTAAATGAGTAATTTCAAAGAGTTTTGAATCTAGGCTCTTCGTCATCTGAATTAATATTTGTAATAAGTGACCCTGAATCCGATTTATTGTTTCTTCATTAAAATAGCTCCGGTCATACATCAACTTTAAAGTAATTTTCTTACCAGGCATTACAATGAGTGTTAAAGGATAATTTGTTTGTTCCGTGCTTTTAACATCTAGTAATCTTAAATCATCATTTCTCTTACCTTGAATTGGGTAATTTTCAAACACATACAAGGTATGAAATAAGGAGCTATTCCGCGGAACCTCACTCCACCCTTGAATATCAACCAATGAATTATACTCATATTGTCTTCGTTCCATTTCTTTCATCTGTATTTTACGAAGCCAATCTACTACTGATGTATCAGCCGTTAAACGAATTCTAGTAGGTAATGTGTTAATAAATAGACCTACCATATTCTCTGCTCCTATTAGATCAGTAGGACGTCCAGAGCTAGTTACGCCAAATACGATGTCACTTTCACCGCTATACCTACTCATCAAATAGGCCCATGCGCCTTGTACTAACGTATTCAATGTTAATCGACTATTTCGTACCCACTCTTGTAAATTCTCAGTGAGTTCCTCAGACACTTGATAAACACACTCTCCATAGCCCTTTTCTTGTCCTTGATCCTTTCTTTCCATCGCTAATGGCGTAGGTGCATAAAACCCCTTTAATTCTTCTGTCCAAAATTCCTCTGCTTGACTTTGATCTTGTTTATTTATCCACTGGATATATTTTTTATAAGGAAGAGATTTAGGAAGATTCAACAATTCTCCCTTTATCATCTTGAGATAAACTTCCATTACTTCACTAAAGACCAATGACACACTCCACCCATCTAGCAAAATATGATGATGTGTCCAGATGATTCTCGTTTCCTCTTCTGCTTCTTTAATCACAGTAACTCTCATCAACGGTGCTTCATCCAATAAAAATCCTTTTCTACGATCTGCAGTCAAAAACTGGTGTAATTTCTTCTCCCTTTCCTCCTGCGAATGGGCACTCCAATCCTCTTGATGAATAGTAAAAGGAAGACGTTGGTAAACTGCTTGTAGAGGTTTTTCTACTTCCTCCCACACAAATACTGAGCGTAGAACCTCATGTCGATGAATAACATATTCCCAAGCCTTTTCAAAAGTAGCAATATCCAATTGCCGCCCGAGCAAGAACCCTACTTGTACAATGTAGGAAAAAGAATGTTCATCATCTTGATCGTATAAAGTATGAAACAGTATTCCTTTTTGCAAAGGTGATAATCCATATATATCTATAACGTCTCCCATCTTTACACCCTCTTCTTTGTTAATTTAAGTAATACTTTGCTCAAGCTTTCTTCCGTAAGATCCTCAGCATCAGCAAAATCTGATACTGTAAAAGCTGACTCTGTTGTTGTTTTATTTATAAGTTGACGAAGATGCCTCAACATACCATCTGCTATCGCTTGAATTTTTAATCTAGAATATTGTTCTCTACTATACATCCAAACAAAATGTAACTTCTCATCTTTTACCATACCGATAACATCAATTAGATGCGATGGCTTGGAATCTGGAGCATGATCTAAAAATATAAACCCTGTCTCTTGCATAAACAAAGATTCTTTTGAAAACACTTGATCCAATTGCCCCAAATAGTTAAAGCTTATTGAAGGCTTTTGCTGATAAGACGGGAGTAATTCTTTTTTCAAGTAGCGTAAAATACCATAATCAACTCCGCGATTCGGAATTTGACGCAATTGATCTTTTACAGCCTTTAATCCTTCAATAGGTGTTTTAATTCCTTGAAAATCCAGATGAACAGGATAAATACTCGTGAACCAACCCACTGTCCGTGATAGATCAATACCTTCAATTATCTCTTCTCTCCCGTGTCCTTCTAGATGAATAGAAACCGTTTGCTGATTTGTACAATCGACGATAGCTTGTCCTAATGCCGCCAATAGTACCTCATTAATCCTTGTCTTATGAGTCACTGGAACTTCTTGTAACAATGCATGTGTTTCTTCTACTCCTAAAGTCCTCGTCACTTGATCAATCGATTCTTCTGTTGTTTCTTGTATTGGGTAGTCCATTGGAATTTTCATCGTTTCTTTCTCTATCCGTTCATTCCAATAATCTTGTATTTCTTTTGAAATACCTGAATCACTGTATGTCTGCACTCGTTCCGACCACTCTTTAAAAGATGTAGTTTTCACAGGTAAGCGCACTCCTTGACCTTGTTTCATCTGGTTATATACCGTCTGTAAATCTTCCAATAGAATTCTCCACGATACTCCATCTACTACTAAATGATGAATCACCCAGAATAGTAGATCATTTCCAGCTAAGGTGTCCTCGAAGTAAACTACTCTCATTAACGGACCTGTAACTAAATTGAAACTAGCTTGAGTAATGTTCATCTCTTCTTGTATTACTTTATTCCACACTTGTTCATTAGCTTTGTTCCGTTTTACCACATGAAGTACAGACTGCTCATCAGTCCCTTCATTTCTCTGGCTCCACGTTCCATTTGGTAACTGTTCGTACCGGAAACGTAAAGCATCATGATGTTTGAGTAAGTTTAAAATCGCTCCTTCTAGTAATTTCACGTCCAATCTCTCTTTTACTCTTAAAAGCATTGATTGATTCCAATGCTCCAGACGTGGATGTTCTTGCTCGAAGAACCAGTACTGAATTGGAGTAAGGGGTACTTTTCCTGTCACAATTCCCTGCTCCGCTTGTACTCCCTGAGTTTCTATAGCCACTTGTGCCAACTCGGCAATGGTCGGGCATTCAAACATTTGCTTTGGAGTAAGTTTTAATCCCACTTGACTTGCTTGAGATATGATTTGAATACTAAGAATCGAGTCGCCACCAATTTCAAAGAAATTATCATAGATTCCCACCTTTTTAACACCTAATACTTGCTTCCAGATGGTAGCCAGTATCTTTTCGTTACTATTCCGAGGGGCAACAGCTTCACTGTCAATCTGCTTTTCCTCCGGCATAGGTAAGGCCTCACGATCAACTTTACCGTTAGCTGTAAGTGGAATGGCTTCCATCGTCACAAATCTCGAAGGGACCATATAGCTCGGTAGTTTCGCTTTAAGATACTCTCTCCACGCACCTACATTTCCATCTCCTACAACATATGCTACCAATCGTTTATCCCCCGGTTGATCTTCTCTAACAATTACAACTGCCTCTTTTATAGATGCAGATGCAGATGCATATGCATTTAAAGTAGACTCAATCTCCCCAATCTCAATTCGGAAACCACGTATTTTAACCTGATAATCAATTCTTCCACGATAATCGAGATTCCCATCCGGCAAATACCTCGCTAAGTCTCCTGTCCGGTATAATCTTGCTTTCGGATCACTACTAAATGGATGAGGTATAAAGCGCTCTGCAGTTAATTCAGGTCTATTTAAATACCCACGTGCAAGCCCTGCACCGCCAATATAAAGCTCACCATCTACACCTATAGGAACAGGTTGTTGATAAGCGTCTAGTATATACACTTCTAAATCTGGAATCCGTTTTCCGATATTACTTCTTGAAGCATGCTGCACATCATCTAGAGTAATTGGATAATATGTAACATGAACTGTAGTTTCTGTAATTCCATACATGTTAATTAACTGCGGTTCTTTCTCGCCATACCTTTGAAACCATGGTAACAAGCTAATAGGTTCTAACGCTTCTCCGCCAAATATCACATAACGCAGCTGCAAGTTTTTATTCTTATCTTCTTGTTCACACACTCGTATTAATTGTCGAAATGCGGAAGGTGTCTGATTTAGAACTGTGACTTCTTCCTCCACCAATAATTGATAAAAATCCCTAGGTGATCGACTAATCCAGTACGGAACAACAACTAATTTTCCACCATTTAATAATGCTCCCCAAATTTCCCATACTGAGAAATCAAATGCATAAGAATGAAAAAGCGTCCAAGTATCTTTTTCATTAAACTGATACCAACAATCCGTCGATTTAAATAAACGAATGACATTGTGATGCTCTATCATAACGCCTTTTGGATTCCCTGTTGATCCCGAAGTATAGATTACGTAAGCTAGATTGTGGGAACTTACATCAGAAACCGGCAAGGTCTTACTTTCTTTCCCAATCTCATCTTGATCACGATCTAGGCAAATTGATTTAATATTTTCTGGTAACCACTTCAATTCTTTTAAACTTTCTTGCGTTACGAATAACTGAATGCTAGCATCCTCTAAAATATATTGAAGTCGCTGCTCTGGATATGTTGGATCAAGTGGAACATAAGCTCCACCAGCCTTCAAAATCCCTAAAATACCTACAATCATTTCGAGAGAACGTTCAACACACAGTCCAACTAAAGTATCAGGTCCTACTCCTTTTTTCTGCAGATAATGAGCTAACTGATTTGCACGTTCATTAAGCTCCCTATAAGTAACTTTTTCTTTTTCATACATAACTGCAATAGCATTTGGATAAGTCATCGCTTGCTGTTCGAACAATTCATGAATAGTTACTTGAGGTGTAAAATCAAGCTTAGGATTGTTGAACTCTACTAAACTTTTTCTTTTATCTTCATCAGAAATGATTTCGATTTCAGCTACCTTCTGCTTTGGGTTTTCAAAAGTGTTTTCTATTATCGCTAACATAACGTTAAAAAACCGTTTTATCTCTTCCTTAGAAAATAGCTCCTCACGATAATCAATATGTACATGTAAAGAGTCTATATCAATTAAATTTTCAATATGCACTGCAAAATCTTGTACCTCTTCACGGTTTGGAATCCATAGTGAGTCACCACTTTCATCACGATCTCTATAATCAATCGTAGTTCCGAAAAGTCTCACATTGCTGTTATTCTCTTTATTAATCTGCTTTAATAACAAATCAAATGGGTATTTCTGATGTCGTAATGATTTACTTTGTTTTCTGGACACCCTACCAATAAATGAAAGCACTTCTTCTTCTGGATCAATATCCATTCTTAGAGGAACTGTACTCACCATCATTCCAATTAATTCTCGTTCCATTTTAGTCATACGGTTTCCATAAGCCATTCCTAATGTAATATCAATTGATGAGGTCCACCGATACATAGACAACGAGAAAGCAGCAACAAAAAGGGTATATAAACTAAATTTGTAATCTTCAGAAAATTTTTCTATCTTTCTCTTCAAATGCTCCGATAATATAAACGTCTCACGTGATGCTTTAGTACTAACTTGGTACGTATTATAGGGCTTCAATCCGGTCACAGATGGAAGTGTTTTAAATTCCTCTAACCAAAATTTTTGATCTTTTTGAAAGCGACTACTATTCAAGTATGTTTGTTCATTGGCCAGAAATTGAACATATGAATTTTTAATTTCGCCTTCCTCAGTCTCGTTATGCATCTCATAATAATATTTTGCAATCTGACTGATAAATATTTGGATTGATAAACCATCCATGATAATATGATGAACATTCCCAAAGACTGCACATTCATTATCGTTTAATTTTATTAAAGCGAAATAGTATAAATTTGAATTAAATAATGTAAACGTTTCTTTTGTTTTCTGCTCGATCCATTTCTCAAGCAAATCTGAATCCTCCACGGAACTAAAATCGAAAAACTCAAATTCTTGTTCTTCATGTTTAATAAAATATTGTTCAGGTTCCTGATGCCCATTTTCTTGTAATCTGATGCACAGACCATCATTTTCACTGATAACGCGATTCACAACTCGGTTTAATTTTGAATAATTCATTTTTCGATGAAGTTTAAATAAGAACCTTAAATTACATATCCCTTTATCAGAATGAATAACTTCTGTATACCATATTCTTCTCTGCGGGTGACTTAATGGATAACATTCCTCATTGGTCATAAAAACTCTTCCCTTCAAAAATTATTTACTCTTATAGGTTCGTGTTTATGTTTAGCCCATAAATATTTCTGCAGTAAAACTCCAATTACCCCAATGATAATAAGCCCAATCCCGCCATAAACATAGAGTTGAGTTACTCCAAACAAATGAACTAACGGGCCACTCATAGCAGGAGAAATAATTAGAACTGCGTTTGTTAAACTGCTTTGTATACCAAATACTCTTCCTACTTGATCTTGATCGGATTCTATTTGTAAAATGACTTGATTAGATACAAGCATCAATCCACTTCCAATCCCGGCGATAAAACTAATCAGATAGGCCAAAACGAAGACCGTACCGGGCGTTATCAGGCCAATCCCCCCAAAACCAATTCCCATTAAAACCATGCCCCCACATACTACCCAACCATATTGAAATTGTTTTAATTTCTGAGTTAGTAATGCACCAAGTATTCCCCCAAGACCAATAATAGAAATGATATATCCCATTTTACTTTTATCATGTGGAAATAAACTCTTAAATAAAGTAGGGAACTGTGAGTCTACTAATTGTAATACTGCCATAGCTATTGTAACGAAAATCATAGTTGATAATATTATCCGATTAGATAACACATAACCCCACCCTTGTACCCAAGCGGTCCAAGGGCTTTGCTTTTGCTTTTCAACAAGTTCTTTCGATAGAGTTTCTTTGAATTTTATTGTGGGTATCAGAACCAAAGTAGCTAATAAACAACTTATAGCTCTTATAATGAGGCAGAACTCTGGCTGAAACCAGCTTAGCAACATGCCTCCTATAAGTGGACCTACTATCTTTGTTCCCTGCTCAACTATTCCGTTGGTACTTACTGCTTTAGTAAGCAAATCAGGAGACACTATCTGTCTTGTTAGTGTTTGCTGTGCAGGATAATAGAAAACAATAAAAATAGAACGAATCATTAATGCCACTAAGAGCCAGTGGATATTTTGTACAAATAAAAGAGCAATTGTTATTAGACCAACCATAAGATTACAAAACATCATAATTGGAATTTTTCTAAAGCGATCTGCAATAACACCTGCCCATGAACCAAAGATAATTCCGGGAAGTGCATATGCAACAGGAATCAATCCAATCATGGTAGGGTCTACTTCCCATTCAAACCCAACAATAGTCATAATAGCTAACATATCAATAAACACACCAAGCATAAGTAGTGAATAGGCAGAGAAAACTTGTAAATAAATTGTATTTCCCCATAGGCTTTTTGAGTCAGTAGTTTTCATAAAAATAAGCTCCTTAGGTTACTAATATAGACGCTTTTGCATATAAGGTACCCCTTTATTAAACCTAATTAATCATTCTAAATATTTCACGTAGAATTTAACGTTTTCAAAAAATCCAACCAATTATAATATTGTGTATAATGGAAATAATCAGATAAATAAAAGCATATCTATCTCTTCATTTTTTATTTCAAATTCTAAAAAATATACCTTTATCTTACACTGATAACAGCTAAACATTACCTTAGTTTAACCATTTACAGTTGTTTTTACATTCAATTCACACCCCTTTTCAAAATTGTCTTTTTTTCTATCTAAAATACTATCACACAACTTTTTCATCTACTATATTCATAAAGTTGAAATAATCAAATCAGAAAATTCGGATAAAAAAATCAAATCCACAAACCAAATCAGTCAATTACAATTTAGTTATATCGTCATTCAATACATGGCTTTAGTCATCGGAATGTCAAACAGTGAGTTTTATTTAATTTTATTAACATAATAGTTTACGGAAACCATCAATCCTATTAAACAAAAAAGTAAATTTTACTTTAATATTCTGTTTTTTTATTAAGCAGTTTTAAAATAGGGCAAGTGAAATTATAGGTATGATTTTATGTGAATATTAAAGTTAAAATGGTTTTAGTGCAAAGACTGCATTTATTGAAAGAGATGTATAGATTCCTAATGGAATCTATTCTTATGCAGCCATTCCAAATAGTTGATGGATGAACTTCACTTGATTTTGGACAGACTTGTCCCGTAAAGCAAGTTGCCCTTTTTTAGTGCTATGCATCGCTTCTATTCCTGAAAGAATAGATTTAGCTGTACGAAAAGATTTCAATCCTAACATTGAACGAACTCTCTTTTTAATAAAACGATGATCTTGTTCCACAATGTTATTAAGATATTTTACCTGCCTTATTTGGGTGCCTATGGGCATCCTTTTCTCTTTCTTCAACTTTCCAATCGCAATAGGATGGGTTCTTATCTACTGTGATAACATGGGGCTTTGAAACATGAAAAAACTGCAAAGCTTTCTCGAAAAAGCGCTTTGCAGCCTTATGATCTCTTGTGTTGCTTAAATAAAAATCAATCGTATTTCCTTCTGAATCAACTCCACGATATAGGTACATCCATTGACCTTTGACTTTCACATATGTCTCATCGACTCGCCAAGAATCATTGGTTGGCTTAAGATGATGCCGTACTCGCTCATCTAATTCAGAACCATACTGGTGAACCCATCGCATGATGGTTGTATGAGCAATAGATAGTCCGCGTTCTTCCATCATTTCGACTAAATCAGGAAAACTGAGGTTGTACCGTAGGTACCATCTTACGGTTAATAAAATAATAGTAGGTTGATAATGTTTCCACTTGAATAAATTTTGCTTTTCCATACTGATCACGTCCTTTTTTTTAGAGTACTAGTATCAGTATGTCCAAGTCTGGGAGATTACTTGCAGATACTTTGAGGTTTTTGCACCCAAGCCGTCCGTGATGGTATTTTAATAGTTACTGTAAGTGGTACGGCTGTACATATATAATAGGATAGAAAACAGGTTCTCCCCGTAAAGTGTATATGCTTTACGGGCATTTTCCCCTCACACATCTCGAAAATTAAGTATACTCTTTGTTTTGAGATATGAGACATTTTTAGTTTAGAATTAAAACTTGCTATCTATCAATATATTAATTTCATAATATAAACCTTAATAAATTTTTTTAATAAAAGACTCTGTGGCCATCCTAGATCGATTTACTGCATGATGCTACCCATAACACAGATCTGAAAATGAGCAAATTCCCATTTTCATCTCAATTACATAAGATTTCTTATGTAAACAAGGTTTTTGGGAAATACGCCGTCATATCAACGTTTTCGACACTTTCGAAAACTTACACTTACAACAACTTTTATACATCGTTGATTTTACGCTATTTTCACCTTAAGACACCGTTATTTCCTGCATAAACTTCATATTGTTAACTATCTCTATTTTCGTTCGTTGTATTCGTTTGTTTTGTTAGAGAAAAAAAACAATTAAATAGATTAATTGTTTTTTCTATGCAAAATCTTAATTTTTTATTTTTTTGAAGTAACCTATAATGCTTGAAAAAATGAAGTCCCCCAATGCGAGTGGTATATAGATAAACCATATCTTTAATATAGCCTTTGTTTCTCTATGATCAGAATCCCCCATTCAAATCACCTTATCTCCTTCTTTTATCTATATTTTCATTTTAATTCCATTAATATGAAAATTATACCATTTATTAAAATAATAGTCTTTATTTTTAAAAAATTCTCAAAGTATTTTACCCTTATCATCCCTTAACAACAAATAAGACCAGAAAATCCATGTACAAAAAAAGAGCGCTTTTCTTCAAAGCACTCTCCAATATGAATTTACCAATCTCGACGGTCATCACAATCACAGTTATGATGATGGTTACGTCTACGACGACATTCATCACAATCACAGTCATGATGATGGTTATGTCGACGACGACGGTCATCACAATCTCTTTGTCTGTGTCTGCAAAACATTAAATCATCCCAAAATCTATTACACTCTCGAGAATGTCTGAAATTATCATTACATCCCATAAATATGCTTACCTCCTCTTAACAATAGAATTCATCATATTCTATGATTAAAAGTTAAAAACAGCTTGTTTACTAGTCTATGTTCTGCATTTTAAAGTAATAATATTCATTTTGAATCTTCAAATTGCAAATCTATTTCACTCGCTTATCATCCATTAACAACAGACAAGACGCCCCCCAGATTACGACAGCGCCTATAATAGTAGTTATAAATTTAATAAAATCATTTTTACTTATTTCCTTGTTTCCATACCCCATTCTTTTTGTGATAGATATCCTTGCTAGTCATGAATTGAAACGAACTACCAGGAATACTATATTTTTTATTTTTCTCTCTTTTCTCTTTAGGATTTTCCAAAATAACTTGTTGTAGATCTGTTCTCCATTGCTTTAAGCGTTCTTTTTCTCGCCTCTTCACTTATACCCCTTTAAATGAAAATTTATATGCCCATATTAAATATATCTCTAGAATTTAATTTATGTAAGGGGTCACAATCGTTGGTCAACTTAGGGTTATATCAAGTCAAATGTCCATTTTATTAAGTAAATAAGAGTACCCTCCATTAGGTACTCTTCAAGAATAAGTATGGCGCTCCAAGTTTCACCTCATATGATAACTTGTCCCACGATTTTATCATATGTTTGTTTTTTTAGAATGTTCACTGGTTTAATGTGTAATTTCTATTAATAAGTTATTAAGCGCCTTCTCTACCTGCTGCACCTTCCATTTACTCGTATTCCTTGAATCACGTAACTCAGGAAACAAACTGATTCCTTCTTGCTCCACTTCATTACTGAATCGCATCTTGAGTGCTCTATATTCCTTTAATACGCTTATTACTTCCTTTTGTACTTTCTTATCATCGATAGCTGGTAATAAAGTTAATTGCCTTTCTAAGTTGGAATCCCCCTATTTCTGAATTTGTAATTTTAACATTATATAAGGTACGTGAAATTTTATTATTTAACTACTGAATAAAGGAACAGTGTGCATTAACATAGCCCCCACCCCACTATTGCGCATTGTTCCGCTATCCATAAAATAAAGTATTAGACTAGAAAGTGAATATACGTAAACGTAAAAAGACCGCCTATTACCGTTGGTCAGTTTTCTTAGGTCTTGCATAAAGGGTACTAAGTGCAATGAATAAAAATGGAGACAAAATTGCAAGTGATAGACTTGGGATAGAGCTTTCATAAAGCCAGTATTGAATCATTGGCATATCCCAGTATGAAACTTTTAAAACCGCAACTGTATTTTCTCTCGATGTTTCATTTAGTGTTGTACCTATAACTTTTCCGTATACAGTAAACTCTCCGATAGAAGCTGGATCATCAACATGATGGAACGGTGTGTCACCTTCAAGCTCAATATCCGTAGATTTTACATTAGGGTATGTATCTTTAATTTTTTCTTTTAATATAGCTAAATCACTCTTACTTATTTTTTGAGGTGCTCCCGTAGTGGCTTGTGCGTATACGTGCAATTTTATGTCATCTTTTTGGATAGCTGACCTACCTACTATTCTATTTGGAGAAAACATAAGAAATATAACATGCAAAATAAAAAATATTACAAAGACTTTAGAACATTTTTCTAATTTGTTCATTCATCACACCACCAATACATATTAATAACATTATAATATGCATTAGGCAATTAATCCCACATCAAAACATTTGTTGGTTTGAAATAAGATTTAATTAAAAACACCTCATAAATCCATAATTTATGATAATTAAAATAAAGATGTTCCGCCTTATTCAATTGTAGGAGGGAATCCAGCTAAATTAATACGTTATAGATTTGACGAGGAAACAATTGATATTCTCAATATCATTAAGTAGTGGGACTGGGATATTGAAAAAATAACTGAATTCATTCCCGTTTTGACAAGCAATAATACGAGTGCTTTAAAGGCGCTGATAAAGTCATAATAAAAACTGTTAACTAGGTAGTAAGGAAATTGAAATCTATTTCTTTTATCTATTGTTTTGCACCTAGCCGATACCTCTAGTTGCATAAGGGCTATTTTTAAACATCTTTATTGTGACTGATTTTGAGGGAGTTAGTAGACATAGAAAAAAATTAAATAACTATTGTAAACACCCTTCGATTATTCGGACGGTGTTTACTGCGTTTATAGCTTAGAAATTAAATAGCTATATTATCATTTAACATTAGACACATTTAATCAATTACCTGTGCGTTAAGGGATACCCCCCATCACCATCAAGCTAAGATTTTGAGAAACCTCCCATAACAAAAATTTTACCTTTTCACAGTTATTCATAAGAGTTCGGCTCATTTTTTCTTTTTTTTGGCCTTTATTTTTCTTAAATTGATGGGTATGTGTCACTCCCCCTATTGAGGGAGCTAAATTAATGGATTTTGCTACTGCGGATTCCGAGTTTAAGAATATCCAATTTTTGGACCCAATCTATTAAACATCAATATCTCATCCCTTAAAAGATTTGTGTTAACAAAAATCACATCTATTTGGATCCCTTAATGTTCTGATGAGATGTGGATTCAGTGTTACAGATGAAGACAGCGTTTTTTCCAATGCACGTAGTTAAGATTTAGATGAATTTGTTCTCACCCTAAGCTAAGCAATTAGTATAAGGAGAGCTTCTTCTGTTTTAGGGGGCTATTCTACAATATAAGTGCAGCATCACCTCTGCATAACGATCTTCCATTATCGGGCGCATTTCTTAAAAAAGAATTGCGTCTTTATTAAGAATCGAAAGCCATGAGTGATTTCAATAGCAGCTATCTCCATGAGAGGATAGGCTTCGATAACGATGTGGGAAACTAAGACATCAATGTTGTAGTCATTATTTTTAGGAAAAAACAAGTCTAGAGTTCCCTTTTTTATTGGAATCTCGAGCATTCAACCCACTGATAAATGGAAACCAAAAGGGCATACTAAGATTATATTTAAAATGGGAGGATCTAAATTTGAGTACAATAGAGAATGCATTATCTATCTTCGCCTTAGGCGGCTTGAATGAAATCGGGAAAAATATGTATGCAATCGAATATTCAAACGATATCGTGATTATCGACTGTGGCAATAAGTTTCCAGATGAAAGTTTTTTAGGAGTTGATTTGATTATCCCTGATATAGCTTACTTAGTAGAAAATAAAGATAAAGTCAGGGCTTTACTTGTCACACATGGACATGAAGATCATATCGGGGGGATCCCGTTCTTCTTAAAAAAATTGAATGTACCCGTTTATGCCACACGCTTCACACTAGGATTAATTGAAATCAAATTAAAAGAACATAAACTTTTAGGAGAAAGTGAACTTATTGAAATCAACTCAAACTCAAACTTGACAATCGGAGAAATGAGTGTAAGCTTTTTCAAAGTGACCCATAGTATTCCTGATTGCTTGGGAATAGTCTTTCACACACCAGAGGGTAATATTGTACATACGGGGGACTTCAAGTTCGATTTAACCCCTGCGAATAATGAGAATTCAGATATTCATAAAATGGCTGCAATCGGCAAAGAAGGGGTCTTGCTTCTATTGTCTGAGAGTACCAATGCAGAACGCCCTGGTTTGACCCCATCGGAACAAATGGTAGGTGAACATGTGGAAGCAGCTTTCATGAAAGCCGAACGCAAAGTTATTCTTTCTACCTTTGCTTCAAATATTAGTCGCGTTCAGCAAGTCGTGAATGCAGCACAAAAAACAAATCGAAAAATTGCGTTGCTTGGACGAAGTATGGTTAATGTCGTAGCGGTTGCTATGAATCGTGGTTATTTAACAGTTCCAGATGGAATGTTAATTGACCCACATGAAATAAATGAAATGGCTCCTGAAAGGGTGGCTATTTTATGCACGGGGAGTCAAGGAGAACCATTGGCTGCTCTTGCTCGCCTGTCCACTGGAAACTTTCGCGGTGTCGACATTTTACCTGAAGATACGGTTATCTTTGCAGCTGGTCCAATACCCGGGAATGAACGAAATATCACGAGTATCGTAGACAATTTATTTGCACTTGGAGCCAACGTGATTTATGGATCAGGAAGTACATCCGGAATGCATGTTTCTGGCCATGGTTATCAAGAAGATTTAAAACTAATGCTTACATTAATGAAACCAAAATATTTTATTCCCATTCACGGTGAATTTAGAATGCTACACCATCACCGTTTGTTAGGTGAATCCGTTGGAGTAGAACAAGGAAACACGTTTATCATCAATAATGGAGATGTCGTCGATATTGAACATACCATTGCCCGTCAGACCCGGAAAATACCGGTTGGGAATACCTACGTAGACGGGGGAGATATCGATAATATTGGGGAATTTGTGTTACGAGACCGCAAGCAACTTTCAGAGGATGGGATGCTCATGATTGTTTTAACTATGAGCAAAGCGGAAGGAAAACTGATTTCTGAACCCGATACCATTTCTCGTGGATTTGTGGATAGAGATTTCTCGGAACTCCGAAGAGAGGTTAATCGACTTACTATAAAAACTGTTAACGAGCTACAAGAAGCAAATAGAAACCAATGGAATGTAATGAAAAAACAAATAAAAAAATCAATACGACAATATGTATATACACATACTAAGAAAAAGCCAATGATTGTTCCTATACTTATTGAAATTTAATAAGGGGAAAGTTTAAAAAAAAATGAATTAATTGATCTTCAACAATTGGGCGCAATTCTCTAATAAGAATTGTGCTCTTTCTTTTGTATTGGATCATTTAATGGAAAAAAAAGTAGAGGTTTGATTTACTTTCTAATAATTCTTTACTTTACAATCTGGCCCAATTCAAATAGATACGTCTTTATACATGCACGCCTCGATTTTGATTAAAGATTAATTTCTGTAGCTTTCAAAAATATTTAATATAAAAATCGTGTCTCAACTTTCCGCTCAGCTGAGCATATATTCTCGTGGTTTCACTCTTCTCATGACCAAGTAAGCTTTGTATTACTTCAAGTGGCGCACCGTTGTTAATCATATGTGTAGCATAGCTTATTCCATTATTAAAAATCCCAATCTCTCAGTGATATAAATGAGAAATTGGGATTTAATTATTCAACAATTGCATCCAATTGTTAAAGCACATCCATTTTTCGCAAACGTTTTACAAACCTATAACCAGTTATTTCGTAACCAAGGAATTTATATAGTTCGTGTGCCTTTACCCTCTTTTCACTTTTTCCACTTAGAAGATAAATAAAATCAGATCCTCTTTTCAAAGACCATTCTTCCACATATTTAATCAATGCTTTCGCAATACCTTGACCGCGATATTCTTTCTTTGTAACTAGCGATGTTATTTGAATCTTTTCATCGTTGTTTGTGTACGTTGTATGAATTGTTATTCCTATCATCCCTACTAAGTTATTATCATTTATTGCAACAAAGGTGTAGTAATTTGGATTGGATTCGATACGTTCCATTCTTACTTTCATTTCATCTAATGAACTAGGATAACCTAAATCTGGCATTAAATCTGTTAATTGTTTGATGTCATCAGAATTATATTTTCTTATCTCCACTATGAGCCCCTCCATATTTTTCTCTAATTGTATCATCTTATATTCTGCCTTCATCAAGAAACAAATACTTTTTCCTATTACCATCAAGTGTTTCATTAAAAAAATGTTTTAGACTATAGAAAAAGTATTAGACTGTTTCCGTAGTCTTTTCAGAATAAATTAGTTAAAAATAAAAGACTACATACTATTCGCGAAAGAGTATAAAACAGAGGAATTATAGAAGGGGTTAACTGGTTTTGGAGGAGGACATAGCCCATAGCGGGAGGCGTATCCGTAGATGTAAAGCATCGAGGACCTTGAAAATAAGAATAATCAACTATCTAGAAAACTATTAGACGATAAAATACAATATGAAATATAATAATAATGCCAATGCATCTCTTTTTTTAATGTGGGTACGCTTTCGAGCAGTAACTCTTTAGACTGTTTTGGAGCATTGGCGTACATAGAAAAAAAGACTCCTACAAAAAGGGGTCTTTTTTATGTTTCTTGCTTATCATAAAAAAATAGGTTCGTTTACTATGAATATAGACAAAGGTTTTTATTGGCAGCAAGCCATTATCCCGGTAAATTAGTTAAAAAGATAAGGGGATTATCTAAGGTGTGCAGAGCCTTGTACCCACAAGTAGTGGAGTGCCCCAATTGCATATAAGAGGTCTAGGATATATAATACTAGCCCCAATCCAGTTATGGTCGGAAACACCTTAAAAGGTCACTGCACACACTCATTATAACAAATTAAACAAAAAAGATAAAAACTCCTGTAAATTAGGCAGGGAATAGGATACTAGATAAAGAACTTTTCTTTTAGAAATTTAAAAGACTATATGTAAGTGAAATTCAAAAACATATATAGTCTTTAATGAAATTAGCGATTGAAACTCTTTGGTTATTTGGGGCTGGTTCTTGGCTAGACCTCTTTACTTAATGTGAGATTTACCATCTGGCGTTATAGTCCTGACATACTACATTGGGCATTAAGCTCTAACGGAAAATTGGACAGTCAGATGTATATATCGCTAGGAGGATTTACGTATGAGTGAAAACATAGTAGTACCCTTTAGTTTTATAGAGGAATCCAAAGAAAAAGAGAAAGAAACTAAGAGGATGATGTACCAGTTATTTGTGGGAATTGACATTGGTGCCTCTTTTCACGTTGCTAGTTGTATCCCCTTCCAAGCTTTTTTAGACCCAAAGGGACGTGAATGGAAACGGGCAAAAACAATGAAATTTAATGCGGACAGCCTAGGAATAACACAGTTCTTACAAGCATTAGGACAAATGGAAAAACAACTAGGAATTCATAGATCAGATTTCCTAGTTTTATTAGAACCAACAGGTGGTCACTACTCTTACCTGCTTCAACAAGTCCTTTTGAACGAAAATTTTGATGTATACCTAGTGGAAAATTCCGCAGTAAAAGACTTCCGCGAAAAGCATTTAGGAATTACTGAAAAATCAGATGCGGTAGACGCAAGGGTAATGTCCTATATGGGATGGCACAAGACTTTACACCCTCATATGAAAGGAGTTAGCCTACTTAAACCAGTTTCGGTAACTCAATCTATCTTTCGTTCGTTAACCCGTGACCGATGGTTATTAAATACTCAGTTAACACGGCGTAAAAATCAGGTGCAGCAACTTTTAGCTGTGACGCACCCAGACCTCAAAGTAGCATTTAAGAAGCTTGGTACCACTTCTGTGATGAAGTTCGTATTGAAGTATCCTACTGGTAAAGATCTAAAGCTAGCCACACAGGAAGAACTACGACAAACAATGATTGAATCTGGGGCAAAGCAAATAGCTACGAAGGCGTCTGAGGCACTAGCAGAAGTTACTGCAAAGTCTATAACAATTGATGTCCCTCATTTAGTTGGAAGACAAAATTGGGTAATTGAAGAAGCGTTACGTATTGAAGAAAGTATTAAAGGGATTGACAATCACATCCAAGAACTACTTCACGGAAATTCAAGCAAAGGTATTAAACCTCACCCTTATACGGAGTTATTATACTCTTTCCCTTTTATGAGTGATACTTGGGCTTGTACCCTTATCGGAGCCATTGGTGATGTTGAACGATTTAATACATATAAAGAGTTCAAAAAATATCTTGGTGTTTCGGCTGAAAATAAACAATCTGGGACATCAGTAAAGGGTACGAGAATGACTTTTAGTGGTGTTCGAGATGCACGGCGAGTTCTCTTTCAAATGGCAATGATTATCATTGCGATGAAAAAGCAACCGTCTGTATTCAGCTCCTATTATCATCGTCTAGTAGAGCGTAAAATGAATGGAAAAACAGCAATTGGGCATATGTGTGGAAAGATTGCCAAAATCCTTTATATGATGCTTAAAACGGGGCAAAAATATGACCCTGTAAAACACGCACAAGCAACAGGTATTCCTTGGGATTCTGTTTATGACAAAAGAACAAAAAATGTCAACTCGGAGAAGTTTTATCAAAAGGCATTAAAGCTTGCGGGAGATTCAACATCTGACGATGTTGAATTAATTGAAACAGAGGAAGAATAAGAGTGTCAGTTTATTTCTTATTAAGAGGGTGATTATTATAACTTGCGTACACGAATTTGGGATATTTGATGATTTTGACATTCAAAAAAAATACAATGATTATACCCCTCAGAAATACAATTGTATTTCTGTTGATGATGATATTATCAATAGTTTAATTGGAAATTTATCTATAATGAAAACATACTTTCATTCATTTAATCGTCCTGAATATGGATTAGCCTATTACGGAATAACGATTATTCCACCTGAATCATTATCATTGTTTTATGATGTAGTCACATCATCAAGGTATTTTAAAAATTCTACCGAGCTTAGTGAACTGGCTTCAAAAATTATACAAGCAACAGAAGAAAAGAAATATATGATACATTATGGGATTTGAACCTAACTAAGTTCGTTTTTTAGATTGTGTCATTGTTTAAACTACGGATGCGTTAGTTTAACAAAATGGGGAAACCATTGATTAATAGAGTTTCCCTTTATTATTGTGCATTAAGATTTAACCGCTTTATTATTTAAACAGTAAGTGTTTTAAAAGGTAAAAAACAGCTATTTTCAGCACAAAAATAGTGCTATTTCCAAGAGGGATTTTTTACTTCTCTTTAGGATAGCACTACACTACATTAAAAAATAGTTGTAGACTGATTTGATGTTTTCTTTACATGAAAGCACTTTTTGCTAACATAAAACCAAAATATCGAAAGACCTTTAAAAGTCCCTTCAGTACTTCTTATCAAGACCTAAATTATAAAAATCCCTAAAAATAAAGAAAATCACATATTATACATGACTAATATATGCTCTCCTTTTATTCCATTAAAGCGCCCGATTGTGGAAAATCACCAAGCGTCTATTATCTAGTGAGTTGAAAAAGAATTTGTTCCACAACTCTTAAGTGATGATACTTAAACATTAAATTTTCCTCCTACAATCCCTTTAAAGCCGTCAATCTCCGTCTTTTAAATTCCCTGACCATTGCTATACCTAAGCCAAACAAATATACCACCTCTAGCAAATTAATTAACATATCATATTCAAGAAAGTTTAATTAGCTAATAGCATATGTTTTATTGAAAGGGTGTGATTGAATTATGGATCGGCCGAAATGGGGCATTGGAGCGTTAGTATTCGTTGGCTGCATGTTTCTTGGTGGAGGAGTGGGATCTTTGTTAGGAAGTTCCCAAATTGGATGGCTGATAGGAATGGGTGTTGGATTTCTTGGGATGGCTTTAACGAGACTGATTAGAAAACAATAGAACAGGGGTCCTCCTTTCGGTAAATAAGGCTATATGCATTTAAGTAATTACTTACATACTAGCCCTGTAACATGTAGTAATCGTACTCATACAAAGCCACTCTTTAACAGAAAGTGGCTATTTTTGTTTTCGGCTCTGCTAAATTAAAAGAGCCGATGTTTTGCCTAACTTCCGCTCTTTTAATTTAGTAGCAGGTTTTTTAAGAATAAAGCCTTCATCATGTGTCCATCTAAAAAGTGATTTGATGCAACGAACTCGGTGTCCTAAACTAGATGGCTTTAAGTGTTCTCCTGCTTCAATTATGTAAACCTTTAGTTTTTCTGTAGTAAATTCACTCATGTTAATGTCACCAAAATAACGTAATAAAAAATTATATTGAAAATAATATGTTTTTAAAGTCAGAGGTGAATATCCCTCAATTTTTATCTAATTGCTACTGTTCTCAGGACTCAGATAATAACATTATTCTTCACGCTCCCATTCTATAAATCAATTAATCTAGTATTATGTTCAAGGAGAGTCTCTTTTATACGCTAGTCATTCAACAATCGTAGAAAACCAAGAAATTACTTAACCATGAGAACACTTGAAATACAAGAAAAAGACGCTTCTCTATAAAAGAATAGCACCCTTTTGCGGAGGAATATTGATTTATTTTGGTGAAAAAAAGCAACATTTAGGTTCCTTATGACATTTTTCTAATATAAGTTGTAATATTGCCTAAACAACAACTACCTTGTGGATTGTTTACTTCACAACCACATCGGTTTTCTTTTATGTTTTCGCGAATATGTTCTACTGGATTAGGAGTAAGTCCATTTTCCACATATTGTTTAATTTTTTCTTTTGTCCAATCAAAACAATAACAAATTGGTGTAGTTGCTGAGTCATCTTTTTGATGTACAGCTACCTTTATGTCAGATACAAAGTATTTTTTATTATTCGTATCAAAATAGACTACATCACAATCTTCGTTTGAACAAAAATAGTGATTTTCTTTAGTATTTAATGTTTCTAATGCAGATGGTTTAAGCAATGATTTTAGTGTAATCAACTTTACATTCTTAACTTTATTTTTACATGTTGGACAATGACCATTATTTTCAATTTTTATTCCTTTAAGGTTACTACAACAATCTTCCATTATTCTTCCACCTTTACAATTTATTATTATTATAAATATTCTTCTGCTTTCTTTTCTGAGTCCATTAAAGTTTCGATAATAGGACATTCGTAAATATCCTTGTTTTCGGGACATCTTTCTTTAAGGTCTATCAACATTTGTTTAATTTTTTTAAGGTCTTGAATTTTACGTTGGATGTTCTCTAATTTAACGAATTCCCCGAAAGAATTCTCCTTCCTCAAGCGTGTGAAGGGCGTAGCCCAACGGTAGGTGGGAGATGAATTTCGGTTTGGCGTAGCCAAAAGGTTTTGATTTATATTTTGCCTCTGATATAATCAGTCTTATAAAGTATAAAGGTTGTTATATCAATGAAATTAGATAATAATAACCATTCAGTATTCATGTTGTATTATCACCTTTTGTTGGTCGTAAAATACAGAAGAAATGTGTTTGATGATGATATGTCAGACTATGCAAAAGATATGTTTGTTCGACTATCTGAAAACTATAACATCACATTAGTTGAATGGAATCATGATGTAGACCATGTTCATATTTTGTTCAAGGCACATCCTAATACAGAAATGACAAAATTCATTAATGCTTATAAAAGTGCCAGTTCTCGACTCATTAAAAGAGATTTTCCACATGTAAAAAAGAAACTTTGGAAAGAGATGTTTTGGTCAAGAAGTTTTTGCTTACTAACTACTGGTGGTTCGCCAATAGACGCAGTAAAAAAATATATTGAAAATCAAGGTGAAAAGTGAGGTGAAATGATATGACAAAGCATAATAAAGCATATAAATTCCGTTTGTACCCAACAGAAGACCAAGCACATCTTATGCGTAAAACCTTCGGCTGTGTACGTTTCGTGTATAACAGAATGTTGGCTGAACGTAAAGAAGTATATGAGAAATACAAAGATGATAAAGAACAACTAAAGAAACAAAAGTTTCCCACTCCTGCGAAATACAAAGCAGAATTTGAGTGGTTAAAAGAAGTTGATTCATTAGCTTTGGCAAATGCTCAATTAAACTTGCAAACTGCCTATAAGAATTTTTTTAGTGGTCAAAATGACTTTCCTACATTCAAAAGCAAAAAAGATAGAAAATCGTATACAACGAATGTAGTAAACGGAAATATTATGTTGCTTAATGGTCATATCAAATTGCCAAAACTGAAAATGGTACGTATCAAACAGCATAGAGAAATACCACAAGACCATATTATCAAATCATGTACAATTTCTATGACACCTACTGGTAAATACTATGTGTCCATCTTGACTGAATACGAAAAAGAGATTGTACAAAAAGAAACAGAAATAGTTGTTGGATTAGACTTTGCAATGGATGGATTATACGTTAGTTCTGAGGATGAGAAAGCCAATTATCCTAAGTTTTATCGTAAAATGTTAGACCAATTAGCAAAGGCACAACGAGTATTAGCAAGACGTGCTAAAGGCTCAGAACGTTGGAACAAACAACGTATTCGTGTAGCGAAATTACATGAAAAAGTAGCGAACCAACGTAAGGATTTTCTACATCATAAGTCTAAAGAGTTAGCTACTATTTTCGATGTTGTAGCTATTGAAGACCTAAACATGAAAGGAATGTCGCAAGTACTTCATTTTGGAAAAAGTGTCGCTGATAATGGTTGGGGTATGTTCACTTCTTTCTTAGTTTATAAACTAAACGAACAAGGAAAACTACTTGTGAAAATAGACAAATGGTTTCCTTCCACAAAAACATGTAGCGGTTGTGGAAATGTAAAAAGTATGTCATTGTCTGAACGAGTATATTCTTGTGTATGCGGTGTAAATCTCGATAGAGATTATAACTCAGCTATCAATATCAAAAATGAGGCAATACGCCTATTAGCGTTAGCGTAAATAGCAATGAAATAGCCTTTGGAACAAGGGAGTTAGCTCGGCTGTCTTAGGACTAATTCGTTAGCTATCAAAAGTAACGACTAACCGAGAAGCCCCCACTTCAAACAGTCCGTTAGGACGTTAAGTGGCGGGTAGTTCACGAACAGTGAAATCATATATGTCACAGCACTTTGCTTCATTGCGATCGACAACCCCTAGCAATTTGTCAATTTCATTTAAGGTAAACCCCAATTCCTGCGTCCGTTTTATGAAATTCAAACGATCGACCATTTGTAGGGAATACATTCGGTATCCTTTTTCGGTACGATTAGGCTCTGGAATTAAGCCTTGCACTTATGACTATTCGGTTGAGCCATCGATATGTTGTTCTGAAACGTCAATATATCTTAAAAAGGAGCTCCCTTTATCAAGAGAGCTCCTTCTCTTATTTCTTATTTCTTCTTCTTTTCTGTCGGTTGGCTTTGTTTAGCAAAATTAGATGAATCATCGAAATTCGGTTGCTTTTTACCAGCATTATTACTTCTACCTTTTCCCATATGTAATGCACCTCCCCTCACCCTTACTATTCCCAATAAAAAAATCCTCTTGCATCCAAAAGAATTTTTTATGAAGAGATACTTTTTCCGTTCTGGAGATATTATAAAATATTAGCTTGATGGTGATATTCCAGTATTTATTTAGCAGTTATAAATCAATATACTAATCACTAAAAAGCATAGTCGGGAAGCATATTTTATTATAAAACAAAATCAGTTGTAAGAAAGTAATTAAAATTCTATATTTTCCGCATTTTTTACACAAGCAAACCATTGACCGATTATCTCGTTATGATGCTTAATGATTTGAGACGCTGATAATACTGTAGAATTATATGTACTATGTCCATTCCCTACAAGAGTAACGTCATATCCTAAGCTGTACGCACGCCTGCATGTTGCATCTACACAAATTTCAGATTGAATTCCTGCTATAACAATTCGTTTTATATTCCTCATTTCCAGAGCTTGTTGAAGACCCGTTTTATGAAAAGAATCTGGGTGATTCTTCTCAAGAACGACATCTTCTATTGCTGGAGCAATAGATTTATGAATTTCCCACCCAGCTGTCCCTTGTTTAAGTGTGGAACCAGACTTCCCATTAAATTTCATGTAAAAAATGGGGGCTGAAGCAGAACGGGCTTTAGAAATCAATAATCGAATAACTCTTAATAATTCCATTTCATTATATAGAACTTTTCTCTCTTCAAATGAACCTACTTGTACATCAATAATAAGAAGTGCTGTACAGCTTTTCATCATAAATACCCTCCTAACACTTGTTCCCAAAATACAAAAAAATATATGTAAACTACCAAGTTATGCATATTTAATGTCTCCAAAATTTCCAAATAAACACACTAATAAATGTATGTATTTGCTACCAATACTATGAAATGCTTACGCCATTTGTAAGAAACTAAATTCCACTTCACTTAATAGTCATAAAGGGTAGGTAATAATGGTTCATAAATTAAAGTGTATAATTATAGTCGGTATCTTATGTACTATTGGTACAAGGACTTCAAATAAAGTAGCAGCTCGCATGTTAATGAGAGAAGATCTAGAACCAACGGGGATAACCACTTGGGACGTACCTACCAACAAAAGATAATTGACTTTCGTATACAACAGGATCCTCAATTAGTAAAAACGGTTTTAAATAAAGGGCATGAAATTGGCAATCATACAATGAATCATGTTTTCGCTCAAAATACACCATTAAAAATAATCCAAAATGACATTTTAGAAAGGCAGAAATATATAGAAAAATGGAATAAAGATTCCGTACTTTTCAGACCACCTGGTGGTTATATAAATTACACTGTATTTACAACAGTCAAGCAACAACGGGAACAAATTGTACTTTGGTCTTGGCATCAAGATTCACGTGATTGGCCGAATCATGAGGTAACTGCCATTGCTAATCACGTATAAAAAATGCTCGTAACGGAGATATTGTTCTTCTTCATGATGGTGGAGGGAACAGAAGACAACTGTAGTAGCTCTAAAAATCATTCTTCCTAAGAATCAGGAAAAAGGATTTCAATTTGTTAAAGTTTATGATCTTCTCAAGTATAAATGAAGTAAGTAGCATGGGTGTACCTCTAAAAATACTCACAATATGACTGCTAAAATGTAGATGTGCAAAGAAAACTTTTCTCCAAACTATTAACAAAAAATAAATACATCCAAATCACTGATTATTGAGCCTCGTTATTAGCAACAGGATAGCTACTTAAGAACAAAAAAGAATTTGCCAATTTTTTTGCAAAATGTAACGGGGGCTCTACTGATTGGATATGAATATACATAATTAATGGGTTCATGTACAACCAGTGATTATGTAAAGCACTAACAATAATTCCTTGTTGTACAATTGATCTCATAAATGAAGGGATCTCTTCTTGCAGAACAGCAATTTCTCCTAAATTTAATGCATTACCATTTTGATCCAACGATTCAAAACTTACTCCTACGGGTACTACATAGGCACTTGGCTTCCCTTGAACAAGCACCCTAAAATCACGATGAAAAGATACCGAACAACCACCTTGACTTATTTCACTTTTCCCTTTAAGAATTGTAGCAAATTGATCACAAATGAAATTAAAGTTGTGCATAAATTTCATTCCTTTCTCATACAAAATGATGAATTTAGAGTTTTAATTTAAAAAGGACTTTTTCCTACTCTTACAGCCAAGAAACACGGATAAACAAACTCAACTCGCTTCAAAATTCTAAAAAACAGGTCACAAAGTGTAATCTGTGACCTGTTTTTTTTAGACGAAATACCTATGGTATCTCCAAGCAATCATAACCATTCTTGAAAGGGATTAATGTATCAGCTTTATTGAACGTCTGATTCATGATGTCCCCCTGTTCTGTTGTAGCTTTGAAATAAAGTTTGATTAAAAATACCTCCCAAACCCATAGTTTACGGTAAAGAAAAAGAAACCAGTTTGAAAAAAGTTTGATCAAAATGGATTCCACTTTTGAGATTGACTATTTATCTTTCATAAAAAAGTTTGATCATTTTTGTGATCTTCCCTCCATTAAAGCGCCCGTTTCTTGAATAACTATAGGTTTACCGCATATTTATCCCGTTCTGTTTTATTTTTTTCCCATTATTGGAGGTATAAATATAAAGAAAAGCAAGAAGTCCATATAAGATTCCTCCTAACAAGAAAAACGGTTCAACAATTACTAATAGTAAAGAAAGTGATTCTGCTTCCAACAAGCTTTGAATTATCCCTACACCACCGCGTAAACCCAAAACCACACACGCTCCCCATGCTGAAGTGAGCAAAAACCAGGATGGAAACCTTCGACCCCATGCTTGAACAAGTGCAAGTGCAGTAAATGCAGAAATTATACATAGGGCAATTGCAACCAGATTAATGATGAATAACACTTCGCCCATCGTCCTGCCTTCAAATCCTAAAGTGCCTCCTGTAGCCCAGTAAATGTGGATTAACCCGAATAGAGTCGACCAAACAAAAGCTGCATAACCAGTAAAAACCAACCACTTCTCGATTTTGTCCAGAGGATGACGATCATTATTGTTTTTGATTGTAATAACTCCTTTCATTATGAGGGATAACAGAAATCTTTTTGAATTACGTATAGTTTTATATATTGTTTCATTTTATAATTTATTATTATTAAATCCAATAAAAATTTTACGAATATTATGATTGTATTTGTACAATCAGTTACTACATTATATGGCTCGATTGCTGAATAAGAAAAAATCCTGCACATCAACATAGGATTTTGATCAAACTTTTTTACATATTATCAATCTTTATTTTAAACGATCAGACTTTTTTATAAATTATCAAACTTTATTTTAAAGCCACATCTGTATCTCATTATAAAAAATCCATAAAGTAGGCAATTGTACATTTTTAGTTTATGTACATTATGTAAATATGCGCCTAATCAAATAACCCTATGCAACTTCTCTAATAAAAGCCACTCCATAAAGACTCTATTACTATTTGGTCTCAAGGGTATTCTTTTTTTCTTCCCGTATAATTTGATTTATTTTAATTAAGGTATCGGTCATTTGCTGCAAGGATTCGATATCAATTTTAGAGAAGTATTTCTCAATAAGTAAATCATCTAGCTCAGACAACCGTTCTATAAACTTGCTACCGTTAGGACCAAGTGTAAGGAAATATTCACGTTTATTGTTCGGATTTACTTGTTTCGAAATCATCTTATGTTTTTCCAATTTAGATAAAACTTGACTGACAGCACTTTTGGATATATTAAAAGTGCTCGCAATGTTGTTTGCTGTAGTATTTTTATTTAAATTGATATAGAATATCATGTTCTCTTGCTGTCCTGTTAGACCGAACTCAGTCTTTAACTCCTGAGATATTAAAATGTTTAATTCATTGTAGGCCCGGTTCATTTCGGTAATTACTCCTTTATAAGAACTAGTCATATGATTCTTCCTCCACTCATTTTGTTATTGCACCGTACGATGTTATTTCGCTTTTGTATATAATTAAGTTAAGTTAACTGTACAATTTCTTTGTGTTAGTGTAAAGCAAAATGTATCTCAATACTTTAATTACAAATTCTTTTTAATAGTACATAAAAAGCTCCTATCTCACAGCAGTATTTGCAAGAATCCCTTGAACTACACAAGGTACACCTTTTGGAGCAGTATCACAGGGTTGCTATTCTAGTCCCTCATATAGATAAAATGTAATGGATTAATAAATTATGGAGTTTCAAAGACTCATTTTTTCAAGACAGTTTAATTTACATTTAATACATAGATGCAAGATAAGAAACAAAAAGAGGCGATCTGTTGTTTCCAATGATAATAACGAAAACGGAGGTATATGGTATTGAAAAAATCGAATCTACGGATTATTCAGACAAAGGTATTTATATATGATGCTTTTATCAAGCTGATAGGGGAAAAGGGATACAACGCTATTACCATTCAAGACCTCACAGATGAGGCACTCATTAATCGGGCAACATTTTACTCGCATTACAGGGATAAACAAGCTTTGTTAACAAAGCTTACCGAAAATACTCTAGGAGAATTCACAAGTAAGATGGTCCTTTATATCCATGTACAGGAAAATCAAATAGAACTTTCGAAATTCGAGGAAATTTTACAATCCATATTTGAATGTATCACAAAACATGCAGACTTTTATAAATCCATGCTTGGGCCTCATGGCATTCATGATTTTAAGCTACAAATGCAGCAGGCTATCATGGATAACCTTGAACAAAATTCCATTAAGCATACACTTGCAGAACATGACTTAGATATTCCGAAAGATATGGTATTGCACTTCATCACTTCCTCTATTATTGGGATAGCAATTTGGTGGCTTCAAAATGACATAAAATATTCACCTAAATATACTGCAGAACAAGCAGCGAAGCTTTTTACTAAAGGCCCCTTTTGTACATTGGGTTTTACTTTTTTTTCACGAGGTCTAGAAAAAGCAACTGTACTGTGAAGAATCATCCTATCATTCCAGGAAATTCGTACGTATTGACACAAATTGCACTCAAGTTAACCGGTACCTTAAAAGTTAAGGTGCCGGTTAATGATTTTATGCTTAATAATTGAAATTTGGTCTCTTCCTAATTTCAATTATTATCTCCAATAGTTATAGCTCCTTTAGGTACTGCTGCAAAAACTCTAAAGTTCTTGCAAGTAATCTCCTAAACTTGGACATACTGATCGTACACCTTTTATAGAGTGGTATTATCAATATGTCCAAAATTTGAAGATTCATTGCACAAGTTTTATCGTTTTTACACCAGAATCGTTTATAACGAAAACATGTTGCTTATAATAAAATTATATCTTATTCGCTATATAATTCAATTTACACTTAGTTCATAAACGTATTGTAAAAAACAAAATTTTAAATTGTGTCGTTTATATTGACGATAACGAACGATTAATTAAAACAGGTAGGCATCTAGCTAATACCAACTCTACAAATTCTAACTCTTTTAAAATAACCTCTTATTAAGCCTTAGAAATATCAACAAATCCTTCCCCAAACACATCACGAACATCGTGTATAGCGATGAAAGCACTCGTATCAGTAGATTGAACAATCCGTTTTAACTTCATTACTTCTTGCTTATTAATAACAATATAAAGAATGTCCTTCGGGGTTTTTGTGTAATAACCATGACCTGAGTATACGGTAACCCCTCTGTCCATTAAGGTAGTCACCTGTTCGGCAATTTCATTCGGTTTATCAGAAATAATCGTAATGGCCTTTTTCGGATTCAAACCTTCGATTACAAATTCCATCACTTTTGTTCCTACATATAACATAATAATTGTCAGCATCAGCTTTTCTGCACCAATGATGAAATACGATGAAAAAGCAACTATTAAATCGAAAAACAACAGACCATAGCTAATGCTCCATCCTAAATACTTATGCGTCATCCTTGCTAAGATGGTAGTACCCGCTGTTGTTCCGCCAACACGAATGATTAGACCAATCCCGCATCCTATAAATACTCCTCCAAAAATGGCATTTACCAGCATTTCATTCGAAGCAATATTCCAGCCTTCTGTCAGATGAAGAAAAAGCGAGTTGGTAACTACAGCAATAATCGTATAAATCGTTGTTACCTTATTCAAAAATTTGTAGCCAACTATTAACAAAATTGCATTTAAAATTAAGTTGACTAAGCCTGGTGACCACTCAAATAAATAGTAGGTAATAATCGTGATACCCGTTACCCCTCCTTCACCGAACTCGTTCGGGATAACAAACAAATTCACACCTAACGCAAAAAGGAATGCACCAATAATAATAAAAATAATGTCTATGGTTCTTTTTTTCATACACTACCTCACTTCTTATAAAAATATTTACTCAGGCATAAACCCTAACCATTATAACCTGGAACATTTAACCCGACCAGTAGTCTGTTTTTATTTTAATACAGGATTTTAACTAAATCAGGAACAGCATTCAAACTACAATTACAAAATAATAGTACATCTAGTGCTTCTTTATCTGATGGACATGTTTTCAACTAAATTATTACATTTAAATTAAAATAAAAGGCATTAACCTTTACACTGTATTGGTTAATGTCTTTTATTTCTTGTCTAATGAAATTACGTATTATTTCCTCTCCGAAATTTCAATATTATAGTGTTCTAAATCAGAGTTACTTACATTCTTTTCTAAGTATGTCAACCATTCCTTCTTATAGTCCATTTTTTCTGTTTCAATCCAAATTATTGGATCAGTGATACCAATTTGAAAACTAGCTAAATCATATTTGTACCAAACGTTTTCAATTGCTGTTGCAATACGTTCTTCACGTAATTCTGTAGCACTTTTAGTTGTATCTACTTCACTAGCATAAACATTAAATACTAGTATACAAGTTAAAAGTACTACTAAAACGAAAGAAAGTTTTTCATTATAATACACCTATACAACTTTATTGTACGATGATAACCCATTTTTACATTTAATTTCCAATAAAATTCATAAAAATGCATCTGCGCTTTTAAAATAAATTCATTTTGTAGTGTAAAAGAACTTCCTTATTTTTGGTCTGTTCGGTTTAATTTGAAAGTAAACCTTTAAAATATTAGTTCACATTCAATACCCCAAATTCATTGACTGCACAACAAATCTCCTAATATCCTCAAAACACAGATAATAAAAGATTTGTTAGCTTTTCTTTCCAATTGTACGAAAAAATATTTTGCATAACAATTTTATCATCCCCCTTATATATAAGAGTAATTCTCTTTCATACTCCGTAAACATAAAAACCTATATTATGTAAAAAAGTCATTATCCTGACTAATAAACAATACTATAAGAAGAAAATATAATGGAGGTGAAGTCATGGGAGTTGTTAACGCTACAGATGCAGATATTGCACTTTTAGCAAGATTACTGAGAGCAGAAGCCGAAGGAGAAGGAACCCAGGGTATGTTGCTCGTCGGAAATGTAGGAATTAACCGAATAAGAGCCAATTGTTCCGATTTTAAAAACCTTCGTACCATTAGACAAATGATTTTCCAAGAACACGCGTTTGAAGCTGTTACTCACGGTTATTTCTATCAAAGAGCAAGAGAAAGTGAAAAAAGCTTAGCTCGTCGAGTAATCAATGGAGAGAGGTTCTGGCCTGGGAAATTTAGTTTGTGGTATTTTAGGCCACCAGGTGATTGTCCTCAACAATGGTATAATCAGCCTCTTGTGGGGCGTTTTAAAAAGCACTGTTTTTTTCAACCAACAGCCGCAACTTGTGAACAGGTTTATAACACATTTTAAACAATGATAAAAACAATCTGTAATTAAAGAAAGAATAAAAAAGCGTTAATTTAACACTTTTTTACTAGTTTTAGGGGTAGCGTCCATGCACATCAACTTAGGGAAACAAGTTATCCCCAAAACGATGAAAATGAATCTTATTACTATAAAAGCCATAAAATTCTTCGTTTTGGGCTGCAAAAAAATTTGAAGTTTATAGAGATAGGGCGGGACCTCTTTAAAAAGATAAAACCCTGTTTATCAAAACAGGGTTTCTCATATCAAATAATATTTGCTTACTTTCTAAATAGCTATACTACATGTGAACTACCCACCACTTAGTATC
>NZ_LDUK01000065.1:0-41150 GCF_001043575.1 Bacillus sp. LK2 | reverse complement strand
TTTCGTTCAGTTTTCAAAGAACTAAAAGCGGGTGAAGAGAATCGAACTCTCGACCAGAGCTTGGAAGGCTCTTGTTTTACCACTAAACTACACCCGCGTGGTCGGGAAGACAGGATTTGAACCTGCGACCCCCTGGTCCCAAACCAGGTGCTCTACCAAGCTGAGCCACTTCCCGTTATGGCGCGCCCGAGAGGAGTCGAACCCCTAACCTCTTGATCCGTAGTCAAACGCTCTATCCAATTGAGCTACGGGCGCTTATTCATGATGTTTTTTCGTCGTTGTATCTTGGCGACTCAATTATCTTATCATACTACATTTTCAAATGCAAGTATTTTTTAAAAGATTTTTTTGATGCGGCCGAGAGGACTTGAACCTCCACGGGGTTTCCCCCACTAGGCCCTCAACCTAGCGCGTCTGCCGTTCCGCCACGACCGCGCGGAAAAAACAAAGAGTGAGCCATGAAGGATTCGAACCTTCGACCCTCTGATTAAAAGTCAGATGCTCTACCAACTGAGCTAATGGCTCGTAAATGGCTGGGCTAGCTGGATTCGAACCAGCGCATGACGGAGTCAAAGTCCGTTGCCTTACCGCTTGGCTATAGCCCATCGAAATAGTTATCTTCTTTTCAAAGACAAATGTTATTGTACCATAATGACCAATAAAAAACAACTGCTATATAGCAGAAGTTAAAATGGCGGTCCCGACCGGGGTCGAACCGGCGATCTCCTGCGTGACAGGCAGGCATGTTAACCACTACACCACGGGACCATTTGGTTGCGGGGACAGGATTTGAACCTGCGACCTTCGGGTTATGAGCCCGACGAGCTACCGTACTGCTCCACCCCGCGACAATATTATTCATATAATTTATATGGTGGAGGATGACGGGATCGAACCGCCGACCCCCTGCTTGTAAGGCAGGTGCTCTCCCAGCTGAGCTAATCCTCCGAAGTGGTGACCCGTACGGGATTCGAACCCGTGTTACCGCCGTGAAAGGGCGGTGTCTTAACCACTTGACCAACGGGCCAATATGTATGGCAGAGAAGAAGGGATTCGAACCCTCGCACCGCGTTAGCGATCTACTCCCTTAGCAGGGGAGCCCCTTGAGCCACTTGGGTACTTCTCTGTATGGCTCCGCAGGTAGGACTCGAACCTACGACCGATCGGTTAACAGCCGATAGCTCTACCACTGAGCTACTGCGGAATAATAAAGACAATTTGTATCTTATAAAATTTCTCATCGTAAGTCAAGAAGTTTTTTCACAACACCTTGCGCAAACGTGACATGTTTATAATATACTGGATTGCGTTTTTACTGTCAAGATGTTTTCGTTATCGGTTTTAGTTTCCCTTTACACTTTCCACAGACATATCTTTTTGTATTTATTTGACGTCTTCTTACATATCGAAGTGAACACTCCATACATTCATACGTATAAACTTTTGTTTCCTTCCCTCCATTAATCATTCGTTTACAAAAACGCGGTGCACCTACCTTCTTTAGCAACTCACGAAAATCTCTATCTCGGTGCTTATATCCCCTTCCTTTGATATGCAAATGATAATGGCAAAGCTCATGCTTAATAATCCCTACTAACTCTTCTTTACCATACATTTCATAATATCGATAATTCAGTTCTATATTATGACTCTTCAATAGATAGCGTCCACCGGTTGTACGCAATCTATTATTAAACATCGCTTTATGTAAGAAGGACGTCCCAAAGTATTGTAACGACACTTCTTCAACTAACCGTTGAATTTCTCGCTCATCCATTCTCATTCCTCCTAAACTAAAAAATAATTTTACACTTTTCTCCCTTCTTATACATATAGTAAATAGTACATATACCCATCCTCATTCAAGAAGCGTGATTTCTAAAAATGCAGCATTGATAGAAATCCACTCACCAACCTCTCATCAAAGTTACCTTAACTAAAAGGAACTACTTTTTTTGAGAGCAGGATTAAACAAGGAGGGATTCCTATGCCCACGTGGCTAAAAAAGCAAATGAAACGTGCATATTTTGAGAAAAACCGGTATCAAATCAAATTGCTAAATGAATGCTGGTTTTATTATAGCAAAATACATCAAAGCTCATAATCAATTAAACTTTCCAGTTTATAAAAAAAGAGCAGTTTCATCTGCTCTCTTTTCTTACTATTCAATCGATAACATTGATAATGCAACACGACCTTTTTTTGTATCAATATCATCTACCCATACCTTTACAATTTGTCCCACGGATACGATATCTAATGGATGCTTTACAAATTGTTTGCTTAGTTTAGAAATATGTACTAAACCATCTTGCTTCACACCAATATCAACAAAGGCACCGAAATCAACAACATTGCGAATCGTCCCCTCTAATTCCATACCACGCTTTAAATCTTCTAATTTTAAAATCCCCTTTTTCAAAAGTGGCTTTGGCAATTCATCCCTCAAATCTCGTTCTGGGCTAATTAAAGCATCCATAATATCAACTAATGTCGGCTCACCAATCTCCGTCTCTTGAGATAATTTAGAAATATCTACTCCTTCTAAACTGTTTTGCAAGTTTGGTTTCCCCACATCACTCTTCGATAACCCTAAGCTCTTTAATAGCAATTCAACATTTTTATATTGTTCTGGATGAATCCCTGTGCGATCTAACGGATTCGCTCCTTCTAATATACGTAAGAATCCGATACATTGTTCATATGTTTTTGCACCTAAACGTGGGATTTTCTTTAACTCAGTTCGCTTCGTGAATTTTCCATCTTCCTCACGCTTAGCTACAATATTTTTCGCAACTGTTTTCGATAACCCCGAAACATATTGCAGCAACGCAACTGAAGCTGTATTTACATTAACACCAACTCGGTTAACTGCTGTCTCTACCACAAATGTTAATGATTCATTTAATCTCTTTTGAGATACATCATGTTGATATTGTCCAACCCCAACAGATTTAGGGTCAATTTTCACAAGCTCTGCAAGTGGATCCTGTAGACGTCTCCCAATTGAAACAGCACTTCTTTCTTCAACCTGTAAATTCGGAAACTCCTCGCGAGCTACATCCGATGCGGAGTACACACTAGCACCCGCTTCATTTACAATAATATAAAATACATCTCGTTCTACATTTTGTAATACATCTACTATAAATTCTTCCGTTTCCCTCGAAGCTGTACCATTTCCAATCGCTATCCTTTCAACTTCATATTTATCTATAATTGAAAGGATTTTCGTTTTTGCATCCTCATATTTACGAACAGGGGGATGCGGATAAATAACATCTATGTGAAGAACTTTTCCTGTATCATCTACTACTGCTAATTTACAACCAGTTCTATATGCTGGGTCTACCGCTAACACAACTTTCCCTTTCATCGGAGGTTGTAATAATAAATTACGTAAATTCTCAGAGAAAATATGAATCGCTTGTTCTTCGGCTGTTTCCATTAACTCTTTACGAATTTCTCTTTCTATTGAAGGTTGAATTAATCGCTTATATCCATCTTCCATCGCTAATTGTACATAATGCGCACTTTTAGAAGCTTCATCAAGAATCATTTTTTTATGTAAAAACTGAAGAATTTCTTCAATTGGTGTGATAATAGAAACTCTTAATACATCTTCCTTTTCACCACGGTTCATTGCTAGTACACGATGTGGCACTACTTTTCGCAACGGTTCTTCATAGCCATAATACATTTCGTATATATTCTTTTCATCTTTTTCTTTATCTTTTACAGATGAAGACATAATCCCTTTTCGGAAAGTAGTATTACGAATCCAGCTACGATATGCCGCATTATCCGAAACAAGTTCCGCAATAATATCTTGTGCACCTTGCAACGCATCTTCTGCAGATGCTACTTCTTTTTCCACACTAACAAATTCCATGGCCTTCTCTGTTGGATCTTCTTTTTTATATAATAATAGCCACTCAGCTAACGGTTCCAATCCTTTTTCTTTAGCGATTGTCGCTTTCGTTCTTCTTTTTTCTTTGTAAGGACGATATAAATCTTCTACTTCCTGTAGTTTGGTTGCAGCAACAATATGACGACACAACTCTTCGGTTAGTTTGCCCTTTTCACCAATAAGACGAAGAACCTCTTCTTTCCTATCTTCAAGTTGCATCATATATTGCCATCTTTCTAAGATTGCACGAATTTGCACCTCATCTAAAGAGCCTGTCCATTCTTTTCGGTAACGAGCAATAAATGGAACTGTGTTACCTTCTTCTGTTAATTGAATCACATGACGAACTTGCTTTTCGGTAAAGCCTAATTCTTTCACTAACATTTTCATTAACGCTTGTCGATTATCTACCATTTCCATATCCAACCGTAACCTCCTCTATAATAAAAAAAAGTTGCCCTTTAAAGAGAGCAACTTAAACTGCCGATTTAAAAATCTATTAGTCCTAAACTAATTTGTAACGCTTCATCTACACGACTCATCATCACTTCATCCAAATGAGTGATTTTGTCCGTTAAGCGTTGCTTATCGATTGTTCGAATCTGCTCAAGTAAAATAACAGAATCTCTCTCAAAACCGTACTTTTTCGCATCAATTTCCACATGAGTGGGTAATTTCGCTTTTTGAATCTGTGCAGTAATAGCCGCTACAATCACAGTCGGACTAAAACGATTTCCGATGTCATTTTGAATGACAAGAACCGGACGAACGCCTCCTTGCTCAGAACCAACAACTGGGGAAAGGTCTGCAAAATACACGTCGCCGCGTTTTACAATCAAAATATTACCCCCCGCTAACTAAGCGTTCTACTGTATGAGCTGCTTCATACTCTGCTAAGAAAGCTTCAGATGCAATACCAAGATTAATTTTTCCCATTTCAATGTACCCACGTCGCATTGATTCATGTTGGTAGCGTTTCTTCGTCTTATGTTGACGCAATAACAGTTGTGTTGCCTGGCAAATTAGTTCATGGCGATTCTTATTCTCTTGTTTTCCAATTCCGTCCAATTCCGTTACCATTTGCTTTGGCAACCGAACCACGATTTCAGTAGTTACACTTGATTCGGACACAAAAATACACCTCCACCGTCAACTACACACCCAAATATATATATGACACCTATTGTAATAATACCACTGTATGGAGCCCGTTGCAAAGACTTCCTTATTCCATGCTTATGTTTTCCAATTCATAAACAAAACATTCATCTTCTTTTACTTTTCGTCTCTTTCAAACAAGAAATAACGGAATTTTTCCCGCAACATGTAATTGTAACTTATGTTAAAAACGATTATAAAAAGATGCTTCTCATCGAGAAAAGAGCTTATTCTCCACCAGGGAAAAGTCCCCTCAAATGACAAGAAGCGAATAATAATACCTTCTATATATTGTTTAAATAATTTATTACTTCTACAACTTTACCGTGTCGTATAAATATTCTCGGCACACGGAAGCTTATCGTTGCGATAATTTCATAATTAATAGTTCCGGAATATTCAGCAACCTCAGTAGCGCTAATACACTCATCACCTTGTCTCCCAATGAGTGTAACTTTCGTACCAAGTGGCACTTCACAAGGAAGAAGTATCATGAATTGATCCATCGTTACTCGCCCTACAATCGGTACCCTCTCTCCATTTACAAGCACTTTAAATCCTTGCAATCTTCTAAGCCAACCATCTGCATATCCAATCGCAACTGTTGCAATCCATTCTTCAGTTCTCGTTCGGTAAGTGACATTATAACTAATCCCATCCCCTTTAATCACTTGCTTAATATGAGCAACCTTCGTATGAAGCGACAACGCTGGTTCCAATTTAAACGGTAAAAACGGCCGTATTTCTACAGACGGCGTTAATCCATACATCGCAATACCAATTCGTACTGCATTAAATGTAATCCCTTGAAACCTTAACGTTGCAGCACTATTGGCTGTATGGACAAATTTAGGGTTCACTCCAAACTCTTTCAACCAACTTAACTGCTGCAAAAACGTGTTGTATTGCTTATCAAAGTAAGAAGTCTCAACCTCATCTGCTGTCGCAAAATGTGTATACACCCCTTCAAGTTCTAAAAATGGCGCACCTTCTAAACTCTTTAAGAATCCTTTTAATTCTTTACGTTCGCGTATTCCAATCCTCCCCATACCACTATCAAAATTAATATGGAATTTCATTATAGACGAACCATCCCAGAGTTTTATCGCTTCGTCCACCCATTCCTTTTGAAAAACGGTTAATGCTACATCATTTTCAGCAGCAACATTTACATCACGGGGCGGGGACGGACCCAATACTAAAATCGGCACAGTAATACCAGACCTTCGAAGTACTAAAGCTTCATCTAAAAAAGCAACTGCTAATCTTGTTGCTCCTGCTTCTAATGCAGTTTTAGCCACCGGTACATAATCGTGCCCATATGCATTCGCTTTAACTACAGCAAAAATCTCTACATCACTTGGAATGGACTCTTTAATATGCGTAATATTATTATAGATCGCGTCTAAATCCACTTCCACCCAAGTGTCACGGTAAAATGGTGCTTCTTCCATAAATACACTTCCTTATAAACGATATGCGAAGCTTATTCTTTTATATGCTTCTTTTATGAAATCTACCCCTCAAACTAAGAAAAGACGTGGTGCACATATACCACCACGTCTAAGAAGTTTACTTTACTTGCTTCGCTGTAACTGAACGAGCGACCATTAACAACTCATTCGGCTCTAAACCTTTAGACACGAGCATATACTCTACTCCGTTATGCGACCACGTTAAAGAGTCTTTCGTCAATGCACCAATCGTGAAACCGAGATCAACTAACTCACCACTTACACTTACCGCTGACGAAGCCTCTGCAACTTTCGCCTTTTCTTGTATTAAAGTAAAGGATTTCTTACTTCCAGTGTATGTGAGTATCGCACGCTTGCCACTGTCTGTCTTCAACTCCTTTTCGTCTTTCAAAGTCATACCTTGCGGCGTATCACTTGGATACAAAATAGCAAACGGTTTGTCTTCTTTCGCTGCCGTCTGAACATCCACTTGTGCTCTAGACATATTTTGTTTCGTATCAAATGCACCTTTATCAAACTTTGCATCGAACTTTACTTTAGTGAAATCTACTTTTACAAGGACATTTTGATCATTATCCATCAGTTTCACAGAAACTGGTGTTAAATCACTTTTATTCAGCTTAATTTCTTGTTTCGGCAACATATTTTGATGTTGATAATTTGTTTTTGTTTTAAATACATAATACTTATCTGTTTTCTCGAAAGAGAGATTTTTCTTGTCTTGCAAAATATCCCTTACAAGTGATTCATATAAATAAGCCTGGCTACTATTTTGCGGCCAATCGCTTTGAAAACGGAAACTCTTATTAAGCGCCGGTGTTAATACAAATACACCTTCATCATTTCTTAAAATAATTTGACTCTGATCCTTTTTCGCATTCTGCAAATTCACACGATAATACGAAGGTTCTTTATGCCAAATCTCTACGTTGTACTCCTGAGGCTCATTTCCTGTTTTAATAGATAATTTCGCTTCAGCTTGATAACTCTTCATGCTTTTAACTTTCGATTCTAAATCTCTCACAACATCTTCCTGTTTCTTTTCCATACAACCCGCCAACACAAAAACGGTCAATAAACCGATAAGAACTAAAAACAGACGCCTTTTCATCACTTCAGCCCCTTTGCCCCTATAAATGAATGGAAGATATGCCTTCCTTATCGCTACCTCAAATATATGAGACAAAGATATAAAATATGCAGACTAGCGTGACGAGCTTTCCAAAACAACTTGAGCAACGGCAAATTCTTTACTATGACTAATTGATAAATGAACAATATGCTCTGTATTTGTAATGATAATCGGCTTACCTCTATCATCATTCCTTACTTCAATATCTAAAAAACTCACTTCTTTCCCGATACCGGTCCCTACTGCTTTAGAATACGCCTCTTTTGCTGCAAATCTTCCAGCTACGAATTCTGTAAGACGACTTCCTTTCAGCCCCTCGGCAACACCACGTTCTCTTTCAGTTAAAATACGGTCCATAAATTTAAGCTTTCCATCTAGCATTTTTTCAATTCGATTTAACTCAATAATATCGATTCCAATCCCTACAATCATTTCAAAATCCCCTTCTTCTATTTAGCTTTCTTCATTCATATTGTAAGAATAACAGAGAATCTTTCTGATGCAAAAGGAGTGATACTAACAACATGCTAATACCATCCACTCGCATTTCCTTACAACCGATCATCATCTCTTTACTTCTTATACAATTAGTCATGATTATGTTAGGCGACTTTTCTCTCTTTCCCATGGCAGCCTCTAATGAATATATCGCTAAAGGAGAATGGTGGCGTGTCATAACTTCCCTACTTGTACACGTAGATTTACAACATTTTCTTTCTAATAGTATTTGTTTATTTGTGCTTGGTTCTTCTATTGAAAAACAACTAGGGCACTTTCCTTTCATTATTATTTTTTTCCTTTCTGGCATTCTCGGAAATATTTCTTCTTATATTATTATGCCCCTTGAATATATTCACGCCGGATCATCTGGCGGTATTTTCGGATTACTAGGTGCCCAATTATTTTTATTGTATAGTCGATATCGTTCTTCAAAACCAAGAGACATTGCTATTTTTTCAATAATGATACTTATATTACTACTATTTACTTTCTTTAATCCCTCTGCCAATCCTATAAGCCATTTAACAGGATTGATAATTGGCGGCATTTGCACACCTCTTTTAACAAAAAAATTCGATGGTGCAGAGCTTATTTAATATAGAAGCTCGCACCATCGACAATTTCCACATCTGTTTGTTTACTTAAATCTCTCATTAGTTGAAATAAAGACTCATCCTTCTTCTTCGCCTCAATCATACAATCAATTTGCGGAACACTCCCCTTTATCTTTTTCAAAAAAGATAAGAAGATATCTACATCAATAAAATCTGCATGCGCTCTCGGGTCTTTTCCATCTCTAGGACTAGAGATGTGCATTTTAACTGGTAACAAAGACGATTCCCACGTATGGACAACACGTGCCCAATCTTCATGCCAATCTTCTCGATCATTATTCATCATATGATGATGCAAATCAAACACGACGGGAATGTCTAATTTCTCACCTAAATACAATGTTTCTTCTAAAGAAAAGGTCGTGTCATCATTTTCTAATATAATCATCTCTTGAATACCCCTTGGAACACTTGACCAATTTTCGATAAAACGCTCTAATGCGAGCTCTTTATCTTTATATCCCCCGCCCACATGTAGTACACACCGTTGCTTATGTTCAATCCCCATACCCTTTAACAACTTTTTATGCATCTGCAATGTCTTTACAGATTGTTTAAAAATACTCTCTTCAGGTGAATTTAGTACAACAAAGTGATCTGGATGGAAATCAATTCGCATATTCATACGAATTGCATACTCACCTAACACTTTTAAATTTTCTTTTAACGGGCGAATATAGTTCCACTCTAACAACTCCTCATGATTCGCTAAAGGAATAAGCTTGGAACTAAGCCGAAAGAAAGATATATCATGCCCTTTATTATGCTTTAATAACCGTAAGCAATTTTCCAAATTCGAATTAGCAATTCTCTCGAGTTTACGAATCGCAGCCTCTCGATCATCAATTCGCTGAAACTGTGCATATGTCATCGTTTGAGATGGAGATGCATTCTTCAAATGTACGCTCATCGCAACATACCCAAGTCTTACAAGCATATAGCACCTCTTTTCTATACAAGTTATTATGTAGTATGCACAATTACAGAAATAAAAAAAGAGAATGCCCACAAAGGGCATTCTCTTTTTTTATTAAGCTTGTGGACGGCTATGATGTTTTCTTTCGCCGCGTCCGTTTGAAGATCCTGGGCGACCTTGACCTTCACCTCTACGACCACGGTTACCATCACGGCTACCACCATCACGATTACGATCACGGTTACCGTCACGATTACGGCCATCACGGTTACGGTTACGACCATCGCCGCCACCGCGTCCATCACGACTACGATTACGGTTACCATCACGGTATCCGCCTCCGTTACCGCCGCGTTTTTTAGAACCGCCACCTCTTGAAACAACTGGTGGTTCTGATGTTAAAGCGATTGGAGTTGTATCTGGCTCTTTTGTCATCATTTTTAAAGCAGCAGCTACTACTGTTACAGAGTCATTCTCTTCTAACATTTCTTCTGCAATACGCTTGTAGTATGATAAGTTTTCATTTTTGATTGTGTTTTGAAGCTTTTCTGCGATTAAACGTTGTTGACCTTCTAATGCCTCGTCAAGTGTCGGTGCTTCCATACGATCAACTTTACGTTTTGTTGTACGCTCGATATTTTTTAATTGTCCTGATTCACGTGGCGTTACAAATAACATTGCAATACCTTTTTTACCTGCACGGCCAGTACGACCGATACGGTGAACGTATGATTCTGGATCTTGTGGGATATCGAAGTTGTATACGTGTGTTACGCCTGAAATATCAAGACCACGTGCAGCAACGTCTGTTGCAACAAGAACTTCAATAGCACCTTCTTTAAATTTACGTAATACAGACATACGCTTCGCTTGTGTTAAGTCACCATGAATACCTTCTGCTGCATAACCACGTAAGTTTAATGCTTCTGATAGTTCATCAACACGACGCTTTGTACGACCGAATACAATCGCAAGCTCTGGAGATTGAATATCTAATAAGCGTGTTAACACGTCAAACTTTTTCTTTTCTTGCACTTCTAAATAGAACTGCTGAATGTTTGGCATTGTTACTTCTTTTGCTTTTACTTTAATGTGTTGAGGCTCAGTCATGAAACGCTCAGCAATACGACGGATTGGATCTGGCATAGTCGCTGAGAATAATAATGTTTGATGTGTTTCTGGCACATCTGTTAAAATCGCTTCAATATCTTCAATGAAGCCCATGTTTAACATTTCATCCGCTTCGTCAAGAACAACCGTCTCTACGTTTTGTAAGCGAAGTGTTTTACGGTTAATATGATCTAAAATACGACCCGGCGTACCAACAATAATGTGTGGGTGTTTTTTTAGAGCACGAATTTGGCGGTTAATATCTTGACCACCATAAATTGGTAGAATACGAACGCGTTTATGTTTACCAATTTTGTATAGTTCTTCTCCAACTTGAATTGCTAATTCACGCGTTGGCGCGATAACAATACCTTGAACTGCTTCTTTATTTGTATCCACTTTATCTAATAGTGGTAATCCGAATGCTGCTGTTTTCCCTGTACCTGTTTGCGCTTGCCCAATAATGTCCTTACCTTGCAGTGCATGTGGAATTGTTTCAGCTTGAATCGGCGTAGCCTCTTCAAAGCCCATACTTTCAACAGATTGCAGTAAAGACTCACTTAATCCTAATTCTCGAAATGTTGTCAATGTTACTTCTCCTTTTCTATCCTATACTTATCATTTAAAAAAAGGCGTTTCCCGAATTTGCGGAAAAGCCCTTTTCCTGAATGCTCACGTATATAACCGGGCGTATATTCTTCACGAAAATACTTCTAAACGTTATTACACTTTATCAATTATAAGTTTTGTATGTGTAAAAAGCAAACCCCAACTGTTACCTTATTTCATATTCAGAGCTTTTTTCTTTACTTTTATTTTTTTATCATTTACTGTAAGCGCTTATTATAAGTTTCCACTATTTTCGTGGCTATCATCCCTATTTATATACACCAATTATTTCAACATCGTAATAACTTCTTCTAATTTCATACCGCGAGACGCTTTCACTAACACAACATCTTTCACATCAACTACTGCTTGCAACTCTTTTACTAACTCTTCTTTATTATCATACGCTTTAACACGGTCTTTAGGGAAATTAATTTTTGCTCCTTCAGCAATTTGAGCCCCTAATCTACCATATGTGAATACATATGCAATTTTTGCTGGATCAATTAATTTACCTACTTCATAATGAAATTGCACTTCTTGATTTCCAAGTTCTAACATATCGCCAAGCACAACAATCTTTTTTGCAAATCCATCTAAACCGTTCATTAAGTGGAACGCAGCTTCCATCGCTGTTGGACTTGCATTGTAAGCATCATTGATAATTGTTAAACCACTATCTGTTTTTACAATTTCCATACGCATGCCTGTCATTTGAAGCGTTACTAAACCTTCTTTCATTTCTTCCCACGTTACACCGAAATGTTTCGCAATCGCCATTGAAGCAAGCGTATTATAAACATTGTGCTTTCCTAGTACCGGCAGATAGAATGACAAAGTTTCATCTCTGTTCATCTTAAAGTGTGTCCCAGTTGCCTGTAATGTTACAGTAGTTGGATAATAATCATTTGCTCTCGCATCACCAAATGTAACTGTTTCAGCTGCTAAATTCATTTCCGGAACGCGATTTGTTAATAGCGGCTCATCCCCATTATAGACGAATACTCCACCTTCTTGTAAACCAGTAACAATTTCTAGCTTCGCTTCAGCAATCGCCTCACGAGAGCCTAAATCCATTAAGTGCGCCTCACCAATGTTCGTGATAATAGCCGCATCAGGACGAGCTAACTTAGATAGAAATTCAATTTCTCCCTGGCTAGACATACCCATTTCCAATACAGCTACTTCTGTATTTTCTTCTAGGTTTAAAATAGTAAGAGGTAAACCGATATGATTGTTGAAATTACCTTCTGTTTTTTGAACTTTAAATTTAGTCGCAAGAATACTTGTTACAATATCTTTCGTAGATGTTTTACCATTACTACCCGTTACACCAACAACTTTTACATCCAATTGATCACGATAGCTTTTCGCTAACATTTGTAAAGTTGCTAGCGTATCTTCTACAAAAATAACAGGAAGATTCTCGGGTGGATTTGCTACATCTTTCATCCATAGTGTGGCAATAGCCCCATTTTCAACAGCTTTATCTACAAAAGCATGTCCATCAAAACGTTCACCTTGAATCGGAACATATAAATTTCCTTTTTCAATTTTTCTCGTATCAATAGACACTCCTTGTATAGTAATTCCCTCATACTGCTCTGCTAGTCCCGTACCATTTATCATCTGTTCTACTTGTTTTAACGTTCGCTTTATCATGAAAACACTCCTTACATAGAGGAAGCACTATTCCTTCGAATAGTGCTTCCTCCTTTTTTGTTAGATTGTATATTTAATTTTTTGTTTTTCTTCGTGACGCTCAATCGCTAAGTTAATTAGCTCTTCGATTAATTCTGGATACGGTAATCCAGTATGTTGCCATAGTAGAGGGAACATACTAAACGGCGTGAATCCTGGCATTGTGTTTACTTCGTTAATATACACTTCTCCATCTTTCGTTAAGAAGAAATCAGCTCGTGTTAAGCCAGAACCATCTAATGATTGGAATGCAATAATTGCATCTCGCTTAATTACATTAGACTCTTCTTCTGTCATTTCAGCTGGAATAATTAACGCTGTATCACCATCGATGTATTTCGATTTGTAATCATAAAAATCTTTTTTCGGTACAATTTCGCCTACAACTGAACATTTCGGCTCATCATTACCTAATACACCAACTTCTACTTCACGACCTACAATATTTTCTTCAACAATAATTTTACGGTCAAATTGGAACGCCTCTTCGAATGCATTCTCAAGCTCTTCACGATCTTTACACTTATTAATACCAACACTTGAACCAAGGTTTGCTGGTTTTACGAAGCAAGGATAGCCTAACACTTCTTCTACTTTTTCATACGCTGTTTCACGATCTTTTTCCCATGCACTACGAATGAAAGATGCATATTTCGCTTGTTTCAATCCAGCTTCTGCAAAGATATTTTTCATAACAACTTTATCCATACCAGCAGCTGATGCTAATACACCGTTACCTACATATGGAATGTTCATTAATTCTAATAATCCTTGTACTGTTCCATCTTCACCATTTGGTCCATGTAATAATGGGAAAATAACATCAATTGCATCTTCTTGCTTAGAATTTGCAGTTGGGATAATTTCTGCACTTAATGATACAGGAGAAATTGCATTTTCTTCTCCACTCATTTGTAATGCTTCAACCGTCGTTACTTCACCTTCAATACGCTCACCGCGCATCCACTGACCTTGCTCTGTAATATAAATTGGATGAATCTCGAATTTATCTTGATTTAATGCTTTAATAGCAGCAAGAGCCGTTTGTAACGAAACTTGATGCTCAGCTGATTTTCCACCATATAATAAACCTAATTTAATTTTTGTCAATGAAATCACCCTAACCAATTGTTTTCATTTTTCTATTTTAGCACTTTTTATAAAAATAGGTAGTTCCTATTTGAAATAAAATGTAACTTCCACAAATAATTAAAAGACACCACTTATTGGTTTTCTACACTTTTCCTACCTAATTTTCTACATGACTAAACAAAATTAAACTTTAAAGTAAGATTGCAATTTGATCTAGTTATGTACCTAAAATATGTAGAAATCCACTTTTTGTGTATGTCATCTATATTATCCCACCATTTGTGGAGAATGAAAAAACACTGATTACAGTTTCATTTTATTAAGAAGACTGTTTTGTAAATGTTTCTTTTTGCCTCTGCTCAACAAGACGGTCTAAAGAAACATATACAATACCTGCAACTACACATCCTACACCTAAAATTGTAAATAAAAAATGACCAAGTAATCGATCTAATAAAAAACCTCCAAGAAGTGGACCGAATGCACTTCCTGTAATCCACTGCAAACTCGCCGCTCCCATATAAGTTCCTCTCAAATGCTCGGGTGCTAAATTCGCTACAAATGTCATCTGTACAGGCGACATAATCATCTCACCTAACGTATATATTGCATAAACGAACATTAACGTCATTAAAATAATTGTAGTATTTGTATCAAATTCCCCAAACCACTTCGGTAACCACCCTATAAAAAACAAACCAATCCCGAACAAACACGCACCATATAACATCGTCTTTCCGACAGGTTTATCTGTCGCCCATTTCGATATTTGGAACTGAAACAACACAACTAATAGACCATTTAATGCCATTAAATATGGGTATGGATTGTTAGCTCCAAAAATATTCTTCATTTCGTTATCAAAGTGAAGCGGTAACATGCCTTCTGTTTGAGAAAATCCCATAGAAATAATAATACCCGCTAACAAATAAATCATTAACGCCTTATCTCTCATTAAAATTTTCCAAACTGCTCCGGATTCCTTCTCTTTATTTCTTTCCGTTACTTCCGTAATTTTCGGCATTGTTTCTTTAATAAGTACTAACATAAGTAGTGCATAAAACAGCATAGCAGACGAAGCAATAATAAACACGAGGTTCTTCGATAAAACAACTACCGATGCTCCCATTATCGGCCCAATTGCAGCTCCAATATTGTGTCCCATTCGTAATAAACCATATGCTTCTGTTCTTTTTTCTGGCGCAGTTACATCCGCAACCATTGCTGATGCCGCTGGATGAAATAGAGAATTACTTAACCCTAAAAAAATAGATAAAATGGCGTACGGGATAAATCCTTCTATAAATAAAAAACCGAGCATTAATAATGCATTACTTGCCATCGAAAATATCATAATCGGCTTTCTTCCATATATATCCGCAATTCTTCCTCCTATAAGCGAGCCAAAGCTTGCGGCAATTGGAGAAAGCGCCATAATAACACCAACTTGCAGTAAAGAATCTACCTTATCTTTTAAATATAATGCAAAAAACGGCATCAACATCATCATCGCAATTCCATTCAATGTCTCACCGATAAATCGAATCCATACGTTACGATCCATCTCCCTTAGCTCACGCCATGTGTTTTTCATATTTCCACCCCTTTAATTTGCCAACAATTATCTTATAACATATTCAGAAAAATGTAAATTTTCAAAACAAAAAATCCATTCTAATAGAATTAGAATGGATTTTTCCACTTATAAATTTGCTACATCTTCTTCTTTATTATCATTATTTAAAGCGCTATGCTTTCGGCTATATAAAAAGTAAACTGCTATACCAATAACCATCCATACTCCAAAACTAATCCATGCTGTTCCGGATAACTGAAGCATTAAGTATAAACAAAAAATTACCGTTAATGCTGGTAAAAATGGTACGAGCGGCGCCTTAAATGCCCTTGGTAAATCAGGGTGAGTTCTTCTCATGACAATAACTGCAACTGCTACAAGTGCAAAGGCTGACAATGTCCCCATATTTACAAGGTGTGCTAAAACATTTAAATCTATTAATCCTGAAATAAGTGCTGCAATAATTCCAGTTGTCCATGTATTTAAAAATGGTGTTTTAAATTTCGGATGGACTTTAGCAAGGCGCTTTGGCAACAGCCCATCTCGGCTCATCGCATAGGAAACACGAACTTGCCCATACATCATAACTAGCATTACAGTTGTAATTCCTGTGATTGCTCCTACTGAAATTACTCCCGCTAAACTATCTTGTCCAATAAATTGAAGTGCAAAGGCAACTGGATCTGATATATTTAGCTGTCCGTATGGAACAATCCCTGTCAGAATAAGCGAAACAACGATATAAAGAACTGTACAAATTAATAACGATGCGATAATGCCGATTGGTAAATCACGTTGTGGCCGTTTCACTTCTTCTGCAGCTGTTGAAACTGCATCAAATCCTATGAATGCGAAGAATACTGTAGCAGCTCCAGCCATTACACCATCTAAACCAAACGGCATAAAAGGTGTCCAATTTTCAGGTTTTACATAATTAAAACCAGCAAAGATAAAGATAAGAACAACTGCTATTTTAATAAATACCATAATGTTATTTACTCGTGCACTCTCACGAACACCTCTAGATAAAAGAGCTGTCATGATTAGAATAATTAGAACTGCGGGTAGATCAATTATTCCACCCTTTCCTGTACCAGGTGCGGAGGAGAGAATAGTTGGAATGTGAATCCCAAATCCTTTTAATAAAGATTGAAAATAGGCGGACCACCCATTTGCTACAGCAGAGGTAGCTAGTAAATACTCAAGCATTAAATCCCATCCAATTAAAAATGCGAATACTTCCCCCATCGTCGCGTACGTATACGTATACACACTGCCCGAGACAGGAACTGAAGAAGCAAATTCAGCATAACAAAATGCAGCAAATGCACAAGCTAGCGCGGCTATCGCAAATGATAATATAATAGCTGGTCCAGAATGTTTTGCTGCTACCACGCCTGTTAGAACAAAAATACCAGTTCCAACAATTGCCCCAATGCCAAGCATCGTTAAATCCAATGCGCCCAATGTTCTTGCTAATGTCTTTTGCTTACTTTCTTGCATTAGCTTTGCAATAGGCTTCTTTTGAAAAATTTGCTTCATAGCATGCTCCTCCAAGTTTTAAATTTTCTGAAAATTTTTAATTCGCATTTTCATTTTACTCATAACGCTTTTTACAGTCAATACTTTTGTCGAAATAAGCCGAAATATTTCAGAATATACAATTAATTATTTTTGTCATTCTTTCTAAATAGAAGACTATCGTCTATTACAAAGAAAAATTCGACAAATATAAAAAAAAAACACGAGATCACATCTATATATCTTTTCATAATTTTTTTTGGTATTATTATACATGTCGATTCCAAAAAAGAGGCATGCTCCTTTATTGAGCATGCCTCTTTTTACTTATTTCACAGTATATGAACCTTCTTCAATCCAGCTATACATGTACTTTTCATCTTCCGTCTCATGTGCTTGTTTTACAATACGAAGCGGACGGAATGTATCTATCATAACAGCCAGTTCAAGTGTCTCTTTCTTCCCTATACTCGCTTCTGTTTTCCCTGGATGTGGCCCATGCGGAATCCCGCTTGGATGAAGCGTAATAGAACCTTCCTCTACACCTTTTCGGCTCATAAAGTTACCTTCTACATAATAAAGTACTTCATCACTATTCACATTACTATGATAATATGGTGCCGGAATTGATTCTGGATGATAATCATATAAACGTGGTACGAAAGAGCAAATAACAAAATTATGTCCTTCGAACGTTTGATGTACTGGCGGCGGTTGATGAATACGACCTGTAATTGGTTCAAAATCCTCTACATTAAAGACCCACGGATATAAATATCCATCCCATCCAACAACATCTAACGGGTGGTGCCCTAAAACATGCTTATGCATATATCCTCTGGACTTTGTCATTACGACAAACTCACCTTTTTCATCATATGTCTCCAATTTCTCCGGACCACGAATATCTCTTTCACAAAACGGACTATGTTCTAACAATTGCCCATATTCATTGCGGTAGCGATGTGGTGTTGTAATTTGGCTATTTGCCTCTACAACAAGAAACTTAGTCTCTCCTTCATCTGGAATGACACGATAAATTGTTCCAATTGGAATCGTTACATAATCACCTTTTCTATAGTGAATCGTTCCAAACATCGTCTCAATTTTCCCTGTTCCATAATGAACGAATAACATTTCATCGCCATCACCATTACGGTAGAAATAATCCATTTTTTCCGTTGGACTTACTACTCCAATTAACAAGTCTTCATTCCCAAGTATGAAATTCCTCCCACTTATTGCATCGCCAGTTTTTTTATTTTCTTTCGTGCGAAAATGACGATGAGCAAGAGCAACATCCTCTTCATACTGTAACTGACAAGAATGGGATAATGCTGCATGTCCTACTTCTGTTGGCATATAATGATGATACAAAATAGACTGCGTACCAGAAAAACCTTTTGTCCCCATTACCTGCTCACGATAAAGTGATCCATCTTTTTTACGAAATTGTACATGTCGTTTATGAGGTAGCTCCCCCATGTGACGATAATACATGCCCATCACCTGCTTCCATTTCTTTTTTTACCGTATTACGTAATGTACCTAAACCAGTAATCGTAAGTTCTACAACATCACCATCTTGCAACCACTCTTCCGTACCAAGCTCTAAAATACAGCCTGTTCCTACTGTTCCAGACCCGATAACATCTCCTGGATATAACGTAACATCTTCCGAAGCACGTTCAATCATTTCAGCAAATGTATAGTAAATATCTTGGAAATTCCCCTTTGATAACAATCGCCCATTTACATGAGCAGTCATCTCTAAATCATAACGATCACCGTTACGATAAACGTCTAATTCCTCTTTCGTAACGAGATACGCTCCTAATGAAGTTGCAAAGTCTTTCCCTTTCGCTGGACCGAGCCCCACTTTCATCTCTGTCGCTTGTAAGTCTCTTGCACTCCAGTCGTTCATAATACAATAACCAAAAATATATTCCTCCGCTTTCTCACGAGAAATATTGCGTCCTTCTTTTCCAATTACACAAGCAATCTCTAACTCGTAATCAAGCTTTTGAGACTTCTTTGGACCAGTAACAAAATCATCTGGTCCAATAACAGCACGGTGGTTAGTAAAATAAAAAACCGGGATATCATACCATTCAGGTATAACATCTAACCCTCTTCTCCCGCGGGCTGTTTTTACATGCTGTTCAAAGGCATAAAAATCTCGAATGCTACTCGGATTAGGAATCACCGCTGCCAGTTGTACTTCCTCTAAAGGATATATACCCTTTTCTGGATTTTTAATATTACGCACTACTTCTACATACTCATCCGCTTTCTCTAAAAAGGCGAGCATAGAGGAAGGTAATTTCCCATCACTAGCAAGATTCATATCGATTACTTTGTCACCTTCAAGCCAGCCAGCTCGCATTTCTTTCGAAGGGAGACGAAATGTAACAAATTTCATCATGATTCCTCCCTATGAAAAATGAAATTTCCACCAACAAAGGAATTCTTGCTGGTGGATATAAATTTTATAAATTCCCGCGACGCTCTTGTTCTCTTTCAATTGATTCGAATAAAGCTTTAAAGTTCCCTTCACCAAATCCACGAGAACCTTTACGTTGGATGATTTCAATAAATAAAGTTGGACGATCTACAATTGGTTTCGTAAAGATTTGTAATAAATAACCTTCTTCATCACGGTCTACTAAAATCTTCAATTCTTTTAATTTATCAATTTCTTCATCAATTTTCCCAACACGTGCTGTTAACTCATCGTAATACGTATCTGGCGTATCTAAAAACTCCACGCCATTTGCACGAAGCACTTCAATTGTTTTTACAATGTCACTTGTTAATAAAGCAAGATGCTGTACACCCGCTCCGTTATAGAACTCTAGATATTCTTGAATTTGTGATTTTCTTTTTCCGTCTGCTGGTTCATTAATCGGAAACTTAATACGGCTTCCATTCGTCATAACTTTTGACATTAATGCCGAATACTCTGTGCTAATATCGTCATCATCAAAGTGAATCATTTGTTTAAATCCCATGACGTTCTCGTAATAGCTAACCCATTCTTCCATTTTTTCAACATTACCAACGACATGATCTACAGCAATTAAACCTGACTCTTCAAATGGAAGATTAAACTCTACCTTTTGAAATCCCGGCATAAATGTTCCTTTATAATTTTTACGCTCTACAAGCGTATGAATTGTATCACCATACGTACCAATAACTGCTTTTTTCAATGTACCTTCCTCATCTGTTAACTCTTCAGGAGGAGCAATTGCAACAGCACCACGTTTTACCGCTTCAGAGTACGCTTTATCAACATCATCAACAAGAAGGGCCACATCCTTTACTCCATCACCGTGGGTCTTTACAAACTCTGCAATGCGATTATCGCTACTTAAAGCTCCAGACACAACAAAACGCATATTTTTTTGCACAAGAACATAAGATACCTTTTCACGGTTTCCTGTTTCTAATCCCGAATAAGCTACAATTTTGAATCCAAATGCTCTCGCAAGATAATAGCTCGATTGCTTTGCATTTCCTACGTAAAATTCAATATGATCTACATCACGTACCGGAAAAAAATCCTCCATTTGTGCAGCTAGCGTATCCATAGATTTTTGTTTCATAAATTCCTCATCCCCCTGTAAATAGATTAAATGGTCCATACTTAAACCTAACCGAAAACGCTTCCAACATTAATTGATAGAAATTAGTTAGCAAGCTAACGAATTCTGACTTTTAAAATTTTCTATCTTTTCTGTCAAATTCCTCTTTTTTTCTTACATATAAAATTCGACTTTTTTCTCTTTAAAATAAAATGAAACTTTAGTCAGTCGGGGTTTTGTTCATCCCCCACTGATTATTAGCCCACACCAATCGGGCTTTTACGGGCAGTTAATGCGGGATAAGGGGATAATATCAATACTTGAGAGGATATATGGGAGGAAAATAAAAAGACCCCAACATATTAACTATTTACTAATATGCTAGAGTCTTTATTTTTTTAGAATAATGGTACGTAAGGTGTATAAAAACTTATTGTTATCAATATTCATCATACTAATACATTTGTAAGGAATACAATAAACGCTGTCAATACGGCTGCTCCACTTGCTGATCCTAAAACATCCCTTTTTGTTACCTGTAATACTTGTTCCTTGTTCATATTCCTCATTCTCCCTTCTCTTGTTTTTGTTACAAAACTTTTATTATACTAATACGCTTGATAGAAATACGATTAATGCTGTTAATACTACCGCTCCGCTTGCCGATCCTAAGAAGTCACCTTTTGTTACGTTTAATACTTGCTCGTTGTTCATAATTTTCATTCTCCCTTCTCTTATTTTTATTACAAAACTTCTATTATACTAATACGCTTGATAGAAATACGATTAATGCTGTTAATACTACTGCTCCGCTTGCCGATCCTAAGAAGTCACCTTTTGTTACGTTTAATACTTGCTCGTTGTTCATAATTTTCATTCTCCCTTCTCTTATTTTTATTACAAAACTTCTATTATACTAATACGCTTGATAGAAATACGATTAATGCTGTTAATACTACTGCTCCGCTTGCTGATCCTAAGAAGTCACCTTTTGTTACATTTAATACTTGCTCGTTGTTCATAATTTTCATTCTCCCTTCTCTTATTTCGTTATAAAACTTCTATTATACTAATACGCTTGATAGAAATACGATTAATGCTGTTAATACTACCGCTCCGCTTGCTGATCCTAAGAAGTCACCTTTTGTTACATTTAATACTTGCTCGTTGTTCATATTATTCATTCTCCTTTTTTATAAGTTATCTATATGTAATTTCTAAGAAATGATTAGTTCATAGTTTTTATGTTAACGTTACATTAAAATTAATTACGTAACGTTTGTAACATTAATGTAACATAACTATTATTACGTTGCAATATAATTACGTGATTTTTATTACATTTTTTTTACGTTTTTTATCAGAACATCCTAAAAACCTTTATTTATAGCGTTTTTCAACACTTACATGTTTGTAATATTAATGTAATATTACAGTTACAAATAGAAATATAGCATTATATCTACTTAGTTTTGTTACAAAATCATTCTTAACTATATAAATAGGAAAATTTACTCAAGCCGTGTATATATGTTTCCTTTTCATAACTATGTATAATGAAAACAAAGAGGTGGTCATTTTGAAATTAATCGCACTAGATATGGATGGTACACTATTATCATCTAATCTTGAAATCTCCAAAGAGAACTTACAAGCTATCCAAACTGCAAAAGAAGCCGGTCATATTGTAATGATTTGTTCTGGTCGTGCAAAAGAGGATGCTTTAAAACTATTGGAAGAATATCAACTCTCTCTTCCAGTTGGGGCAAGCAATGGGGCAATTATTTATGTGGATGGAAAGGTAATTAACTCGCGTTGTTTACAAAACGATAAAGTGTACAAGCTTGCAAAGTTACTAGAATCTGAAGGATTTCCATATAAGTTGTACACAAATAAAGGGGTTTATTCTCCTTATACATGGCAAGGCCAAGTAATGCAAGCGTTCGAAGAAAACAAGCATACACTAGATGTTACACTTGAGGATCTCGAAAGAATTACAGAAAAACAAAAGAAATCAAACCTAATTACCGACTTCCAAAAAATAGAAGATGTCATAAATAATCCAGAATTAGAAATATCTAAATTCTTCATTTTAACATTTAATGCTGCCCATCGTTCGCAGCTATTGCAAACTTTACAAGAAGATACGGATATTTCAGTTACAGCATCAGCCCCTACTAATGTAGAAATTATGGATAAGCATGGTCATAAAGGAAATGGACTACAAGAAATGGCAGCTTATTTCAATATACCAATTGAAGATACTGTTGCAATCGGTGATAACTTTAATGATGTGCCAATGTTACAAGTAGCTGGCTTATCAGTTGCAATGGGTAATGCTGAAGAGGACGTAAAAAAATTATGTGACGTTGTTACATTAACGAATAATGAAAACGGTGTTGCTCACGCAATTGAGCAATTTGTATTGAAACAAACTTCATCAAGTAAATAAAAAAAGGGCTCTTTCACATTTTGAAAGAGTCCTTTTCTTTTACACATGATGACAAGCAACAAAATGATTTTCACCAACATTACGAAATTCCGGTACAGCTTTTCTACAAACCTCTGTTGCAAATGGGCAGCGTGTATGAAAACGGCAACCTGAAGGTGGATTCGCTGGACTTGGAATATCTCCCTCTAAAATAATTCGCTCTCGTTTCACCGTTGGATCTGGTATTGGTACAGCTGATAACAATGCTTTTGTATACGGATGAAGTGGATTTGCAAATAATTCATCACGAGGCGCCGTTTCCACAATCGTTCCTAAATACATAATCCCAATTTTCGTACATAAATGCTCCACAACACTTAAATCATGCGAAATGAATAAATAGGATAATCCCTTTTTCTCCTGTAATTCACTAAACAAATTAATGATTTGTGCTTGAATAGATACATCTAATGCCGCAACAGGTTCATCAGCTACAATAAATTCTGGATTTAATACCATTGCCCTTGCAATAACGATACGTTGACGTTGTCCTCCAGAAAATTCGTGTGGATATCGGTCAATATGATACGGAGCTAAACCACATAACTCCAGTACCTCTATCACCTTTTCACGGACATTTTCTTTCGTTGCTAGTCCGTGGGCCAACATCGGTTCCCCAAGTGCTTCTCCAATTCTCATTCTTGGATTTAATGAACTAAATGGGTCTTGGAAGACAAGTTGCATATTAGGACGATGCTTTCTTAGTTCCTCTTTTGATAAACTATGAACATCTTGACCTTTAAATTTCACTTCACCTTCTGTTTTTTGAACGAGACGGAGAATTGTTTTCCCTATCGTCGTTTTCCCACTTCCAGATTCCCCTACGAGGCCAAACACTTCTCCTTTATCGATTGTAAAGCTTACTCCATCTACCGCTTTCACATGTCCAATCGTTCTACTAAATACGCCGCCTTTAATCGGAAAATATGTCTTTAAATTTTTCACTTCTAATAATGGTTCACTCATTATTCCGCACGCTCCTCATATAACCAGCAAGCCACTTTATGATTCTCATCATGTACATTCAGATTTGGTGCTTCATTTTTGCATATTTCCATGCAATGCTCACAACGACCGCTAAAGTAACAAAACTCATCTAAGCCAACTAAATTCGGAACTTGCCCTGGAATAGAATAAAGTTTATCTGTTCGTTTCCCCATTACTGGTTTTGATTTTAGCAACCCTTTCGTATATGGATGTTTAGGATTTTGAAATAGCTCTACTACTGGCGCTTCTTCAATGACTTTACCACCATACATAACAACAACGTAATCGGCCATTTCCGCTACAACACCTAGATCATGTGTAATTAATAAGATAGACGTTTTAAATTCCTCTTTTACTTGTCTTAATAAGTCTAATATTTGTGCTTGAATCGTAACATCAAGAGCTGTTGTCGGTTCATCTGCAATTAATAACTTTGGATTACAACTAAGCGCAACAGCAATCATAATACGTTGTAACATTCCACCGCTCAGTTCGTGAGGATAAGAATGTACAATTTCATCAGCACGAGCTATACCGACTTTACGAATTAATTCAATTGCTTTTTTGTATGCTTCGTTTTTGCTAAGTAGTTCATGCTCCCTTAACGTCTCAACAATTTGCTCTCCAACAGTGAAGACTGGATTAAGCGATGTCATCGGTTCTTGGAAAATCATCGCGATATCATTTCCTCTTAAACTACGAAGTTCTTTCTCATTCATTCCTAAAAGGCTCTTTCCTTCATAAAGAATATCGCCACCAACGATGCCGCCAGATTCAGCAATAAGTCCCATAATAGATAAGGCCGTTACACTTTTTCCGCAACCTGATTCGCCTACTACACAAACTGTTTCACCTTCTCGAACTGAAAAGCTAACATGATTGACAGCCTTTACTGTACCTTCTTCCGTCTGAAAGTGTGTTTGTAAATCCTTTAGCTCTACTACTGCTTTACTCATGCTTCCTCACCTACCGCTTCATCTTTGGATCTAATGCATCACGAAGTGCATCGCCAAGTAAATTAATTGATACGACTGTTATAAAGATTGCAAAACCAGGTGGAATCCATAACCACGGACGTTTTTGGAAATCGATTAATGAGTTTGCTGCACTAATCATATTCCCCCACGATGGTGTAGGTGGAACGACACCAAGACCTAGGTAGCTTAGTGCAGACTCCCCTAAAATAGAACCCGCAACACCTAATGTTGATACAACAATTAATATTGGCAAAACATTTGGGATTAAATGATATACGATTTTCCGGTAATCTTTTATCCCAAGCACGTCAGCAGCTTGCATAAACGATTGTTCTCGAAGCGATAAAATTTGACCCCGTACGAGACGAGCAAGTCCTGGCCAACCTACTAAACTTAAAATAATCATAATGACATAAAGACGATAATCAGATGGTACTTTCCATTCTGATAAAATAGCCCCCATTATAATAAGTAACGGTAATCCTGGCATCGACATTAAAATATCGGCAAGACGCATTATAATATTGTCGACGATACCACGGTAAAAACCTGCAATAGCTCCTAATAAAGCACCTAGTATAACTGATAAAACCATTGAAGCTAAGCCAATTGTTAACGAAATCCGTCCCGCCTGCATAAGCCTCGTTAAAATATCTCTTCCTAATTGATCCGTACCAAGCCAATGAGAAAAGCTAGGTGGTTTGTTAATTAGCGTAACTTGTATTTTTCCTGATGCATACGGTGAAAAGAATGGACCGATAAAACAAAATAAAAACATAAAAATTAATGCATAAAACCCTATAAGTGCCATTTTATTTTTCTTTATCCTTTTAAAAGCTTGTCTCCACGGCGATGATTCATTCCGTCTTTTCTTTTTTGCTTTTTTCTCTGTAATTGCTGTAACAGTTTCCATCTCTCTCCCCCCTTACTTCAACCGAATACGTGGATCAACAACGGCATATACAACATCCGCTAAAAAGTTTGAAACAATTGTCAAACAAGAAAGAAACATCGTAAATGCCATTAATACTGTATAATCACGGAAATTAAGTGCTTCCAATTGAATATTACCGATACCTGGCCAGTTGAAAATTTGTTCAATAATAATTGCCCCTGAAAACAATCCTGGTAACTCAAATGCAAGCAATGTAATAGCCGGTAAAATTGCATTTTTTAATGCATGTTTATAAATAACGGTCTTCTCTTTTAAACCTTTTGCTCTAGCCGTTCGAATGTAATCTTGTCTCACAACCTCTAACATACTCGTTCTAAAATAACGAGTTAATGAACCTACTCCAAGAAGAGTTAAAATAAACACTGGTAAAACCATATGCTTTGCAACTTCTATTATGTAAGTAATCCCAGTTGAGTTACTCCCAACATCAATCATTCCGCCTATCGGTAATAACTTAAAGTCAACCGCGAACACTTTAATTAAAAACAAACCGATAAAGAATGAAGGGAATGACATCGCTGCAAAGACACCAATTGTTACAAGCTTATCAAATAAGGAATGTTGCTTTGTCGCGGAAAATACACCGATAATAAGTGCAATTAGCCAAATAAAGAACAATGCAATAGCCGCTACAATAAAAGAATTCCAAATAAATTTATTTAATAATGACGTTACAGGTTCTTGATATTGAAGCGAAAAACCAAAATCCCCTTGCAATGCATTACCTAACCAATGAAAATAACGCTCAACGATTGGCTTATTTAATCCATATAATTCCCTAAGTTCAGCTGCCCTTTCTGGTGTAATCTTTGGATTTGAATCAATATAATCCCCTGGAAGAAGCGCGAACAAAAAAAAGATAATAACTGACGTACCCAACAGTGTAGGAATCATTTGTAACAACCTACGAACGATATATGTTTTCACCCTTTTTCTCTCCAATCTTATGCCTAAAATAGAAGAACATTTTTTCAAAGCGGTACATTACTAACCGAATGAAAAAATGTCTTCTACTTATACATTCTTATCGTTATTTTTCAATAGATAATACTGGTAAGTTTGCACTAATACTATTGTATTTTTCAGGGTCAATTCCTTTTATATTCCCGTTGTATCCAGTAATTGTTCTACGATAGTTTAATAGAATTACTGGTGGATCATCACTTAACTCTTTATATAATTCTTTATAAATCGGTTTACGTTTTTCAATATCAACTGTCTCAATACCTTTTTTAATTAGCTCATCTACTTTCGCATTTTTATAACCAAGACTCTTCTCATTGACACCAGATAAATATTCACCAGCTGTTTCACTTGGATCACTTGTAATCGGTGTCGAAACAGAAGCCAAATCATAATCACCTTTGTTTACCTTCGAAAGCATAGTATTAAAGTCCATAAATTCAGGATTAAACTCTACACCTATCTCTTTATAATTCTCTTTCGCAATTGGAATTAATAAATCACTATCTTTAGCCGAACTTGGACCGAAATAAGAAAGCTTTAATTTTTGACCATCTTTTTCACGCACTCCATCCGAACCAACTTTCCATCCTGCTTCATCTAATAATTTTTTCGCTTTTTCTTTGTCGTATTCATATTTATTAACCCCTTCTTCCGTATAGGCCCAAGAAGTTGGATGAATTGGTACATTAGCTACCGTACCGTATCCTTTTAATGCTGTATCAACATACTTTTTACGATCTAATCCGTAAATAAGTGCTTGGCGAACCTTTTTATCCTTTAAATACGGCTTATTATTATTCATATAAATATAACTAAATGATGCCGCCGTTTCGATTTGAATGTTCGCGAATTGTAAACCTTTCGCCTGCTCAAGAATTTCATCACCAGTACCTAGGCCAGTGTAGTCAACTTCGCCTGTTTGGAACAATTGTAGTTTCGTATCACCAGCAGTAATTTTATAAATGAAGTTTGGAATTTTCGGTTTACCTGCATAATAATTTTCATTTGCTACAAATCGAACTTCTTGGCCTGGAATATACTTTTCGAATTTATATGGGCCCGCAGCTATCGGTTTTCCATATAACTCTTTTAAATAGTCTAAACTTGTATTTTGTTTATAGTCTTTTCCATAATAAGCTTTTGCTAACACTGGACCACCTAAAGCAGTTAGTGTTTGAGAGTTAACTTTTTCAGTCGTAATTTTAATTGTCTGTGGATCTATAACTTGAAGGCCTTCAATAGAAGTTGCTTTTCCTTCTTTATATTCTTTACCACCTTTAACCGCATATTGAGAAATGTCTATTTCACCTTCATATGCCTTATCATGTAAAAGCGTCAATGTGAACGCTACATCATCTGCTGTTAATGGCGAACCATCACTAAATTTTAAATCCTTACGTAAATGGAATGTATATGTTAACTGATCAGAGGAAACATCCCACTTCTCAGCTAATTCTGGAATTGGTTTTCCTTGTTTATCTGTTGATACAAGAGATGCAAAAATAACAGACGTTACGTTTCCATCCCAACCATTTTGCTGGAAGTATGGTAAAAAGACACCACCTGGTTTATTAATTCCAACAACTAACGTGTCTTTTCGATTTTTTGCTTTATCAGGTACTTTCGTCTTATCTGTAGCAGCAATCTTTTCGATTTTTATATTCTTTAAATCTTGCTGTTTAACTGGTTCTGTAGAAGCCGTATCTTCCTGTCCCCCACAAGCAGATAACACAAACGAACTACTCAGTAATACTGAAAATACACCAGCCCATTTTTTTGTCTTTGTCTTCATTGTCCCCACCCTAACTTTTTTTAATAATTACACTTTATGAACTGCTTGCCTTATGTATGCCTCCCACAGCAACATTTTATAGCCAATCGGAAAAGTCGGTTTTAAACACAAAAAAATAGATGTTTTTGAGGGGTAACAATCTTATTCCGACCTTTCCGGTAGACTTTATGGTTATTAGCTTATATCGTTCACTATATTTTGTCAATTCTTTCTATATAAATATTTTTAAGAATTTTTTAAAAATTATTGATTAATCTTTAATTTAGGTAAACTTAGCAAAAAATTTATTCTATTATCTAATAGCCCAGCATAGAATAATAACAATTAACTACCAAAAAGGGGGCGAAAATATAGACAACCTATTCCAATATGTCCTGCACTATGTGTTATTAACAATCATGATAGTCGGGGCATTATTACTATTCCCATTCTTCCCAAAGTTCGTCCTCTTTTTAGCTTTTTTCGTTATGTTAGGGATCGCAATTATTATCTCTATGAAAGAAGACGATACACAAAAAGAAAGCAGAGTTCAGCGCTTAAAGCTGTAACTCTGCTTTCTTTTTTTCAGTCGTAACGTATTCTTGTTAAACCAATTATGAAAAATACTCCTGCAAATAAACTGAGTATACCAATATATCCTCCTATATCTGCTAATGTGCCTCCCCTTACAATTAACTCCGTAAAGCCACGCATCGCCCACGTTTGCGGAACAAAATTTGCCGCCACTTGCATCCATGCCGGCTCAATTTCGATTGGCCAATAAAGACCACTAATCATACATGTTGAAATTACAACGATATTACCTAGTGCGGACTGCTGTTCTGTTGTTTTTACGATACTTGCCAATAATAAAGCTAGACCAATGACGGCTAATAACAATACTGAAACGAGTGTAATAACCCCTAATAAATTTCCCCACTGCACATCAAATAATGAATGCGTTAATATCATTAAAACACCAAATTGAATCCACCCTATTAAAAAGAAGGAAAGGATATATCCTGCTAGTATTTGAACTTTTGAAACTGGCGCTCCTAATAAACGAGACCAAACACCAAGTTGTCTAGCTTTCAAAATAGTTCCCGTCGCACTTAACATGACAATCATGACGAATAGAATTGAAAAACCTGCAGCTCGCCCTGTAACGTTATTTAACTTTTGATCATCATGTAAAATCGATTCTTTTTGAATCGAAACAGGATCTACTTTTGTATAAATTGTTTCATACATCGTTTCCCACGAAGTGTTACTTTTCTTCTCAAAATCTCTTGCTGCACTAACTTCTATCTCCATCTTTTTTAATGCACTTGCTAATACTTGCTCTACAGAAGTTCCACCAGTAAAATCAGCACTAGCTTGAAATTGAATATTTTCTACCTTTCTATCTAGCATACTCTTTTGAAAATCCTTCGGGATGATGATTATACCAGATGATTTCTTGTTTTCAATCCTCTGTTTCCCTTCCTCATACGTTACCTTCTCTATAGAAATTAAATCACTTTTCTTTATTTCCTCGTAATACTTGCTAGATAATACAGAACCATCTTTATCTACTAAACTAATATTTACTTTCGCACTCCCACTTCCACCTAAAAGCCCGCCGAAAATGAGTGTAAAAATAATAGGCATTCCAAACATGAGTATATAACTTTGTGGCTTAATTAAAATTTGTTTTAATTCTAGCCAACAAAGCGCCCAAACCTTCTTCATCATTTCCCCTCCTATCTCGTACGTAAACGTAACGTTCCAATCATAACGGAGATAATTCCTGCACTACATAAACTTAAAATAACAGGAAGCAGCACATCCCAAGATGTTCCCGACATAATATTTAAGAAGCTCGTAAGTGCCCATTTATTCGGAGCAATGTTCGCAACTGTTTGAAGTGTATCGGGAAATACGTAAATCGGTAACATTGATCCCCCTAATATAGCCAGTATTTGAATACCCATTCCCCCCATTAAATCTGCCGTTTTTTCCTCACGAATAAAGGCCGCAATTAACATAGATAAACCAGAAACACAAATTGCATAAGAAATTCCCAACACTACTAGTTGAGACACGTCTTCGCCCCATTCCACATGAAACATAAAGTGTGTAGCAACTATAAATATTCCAAATTGTATACAGGCAAATAGTAATGTACCTAAAAACTTCCCGAATAAAATTGAAAATGAGCTCGTCGGTGTACTAAACAAACGCGCCAACGTTTCAGTTCGTTGTTCTGTTACAACTGACTTTGCACCTACTGTTATGTTATATAGTAAAAACATGACTAACATCGCTGCTGCATAATATTGCATCGCCGCAACTGTTTTTTTACCTATCGTTCCTCTTTCAATGTTATCCGCACTTGTAGTTGCTATCGTCTGTAGACTTCCACTTACCTCTTTTGCAACTTGTGCTACATCACCCTGCTGAGATTTTGCTAATTCTGTTACAACACTTTTAGTAGATACTGCGACTGTTTGAACACGTTCTGAAAAAGAGTGGATTATTGACTCGGCAATTTTTGCTTGTATATCTTTTGATGGGTCTATAAGCACCTTTGGTTCTTTTAATTTTCCATCTTGTACTTGTTCGCTCCATTTATTTGGGATGACAATTCCTACATCGATTTTCTTTTCCTTTAACATATCTTCAAGCTCTACCTGGGAGTTAACTACCTTTACTTTCACATCATCTTTTATTTCCTTAGACTGCAATACATCTTTTTGAAAGACATCTGCAAACTCATCCGCTCCCCCTTGATAATAGCCAATTACTGTTTTCGGTAGTCCACCACTATCAAATACATTACTTAACGCTGAACCTAAAATCGCTGTTAATAAAAGCGGCATAAGTATCATCATCATAAATCCGCGGCGATCAATTAAACGGATTTTTAAATCTTTCCATGCAATAATGAAACTTTTCATCTCGCACTAACCTCCTTAATCACGCAGTGAACGTCCTGTTAATTGTAAAAAGAGTGCCTCTAAATTCGGTTCTTGCACTTCAAGTTTTAAAATTTGAGCGTTGTTCTCAACAACTACTGACACAACTGTGCCAATTGCCTCGCCACCATTTAGTCCAATGTCAATCGTGCTATTATCTTCGTCAAAAATAATACGCTCAACAACAGGTAGTGCTTTCAACTTTTGTAGCAGTTCCGTACTATAACGATTTAATTGTAATTTCACTATAAACCCGTCTGTCAGACGATTGCATAACTCTCTTTTCGTTCCTAGTGCAATTACCTTTCCGTGATCAACGATGGCAATTCGCTCACATAAATACTCAACTTCTTCCATGTAATGACTCGTATAAATGACCGTCATACCTTTTTCATTTAATTTTTTAACCGTCTCTAAAATATGATTTCTCGATTGCGGATCAATCCCGACTGTCGGTTCATCCATAATTAATAACTCTGGTTCGTGCATAAGTGCTGCACCAATATTAATACGCCTTTTCATTCCACCTGAAAATGTTTCAATTTTATCTTTTCCCCGATCCTGTAAACCGACGTAAGCTAACACTTCCTCTGCCCGCTCCTTTGCAGCTTTTCCATTTAAACCGTACATCTTTCCCCAAAAAATCAAATTTTCCTTTGCTGAAAGTGTCGGATACAGCGCAATGTCTTGCGGGACAATACCGATTTTCTTTTTTGCTTCTAATGGATACTCTTTTACAGATTTCCCACCAACTTTTATATCACCACTATCGTATGGAATTAACCCGCAAATCATTGATATCGTCGTTGACTTCCCCGCTCCATTTGGACCAAGTAATCCAAATGTTTCACCCTTTTTCACTTCAAAAGAAACACTCTTTACAACTTCCTTCTTGCCAAATGATTTCGTAATATGATCAATGACTAACATATTGATTCAGCCCCTTTGCATTCATCTACACTTTCATTGTAGAAAAATTTCTTCTTCTCTCCATCAGTCTTGAGATAGAAATACAAAATAAAAAAAGCAGCAAATTTTGCTGCTTTTTCACACTTATATATGCCAAAAGTCATGTGTATGTCGTAACACCATATCTTACTGCGTATATTGCTGCTTGTGTTCGATCTCTCAGTTCGAGCTTACTAATTAAATTAGAAACGTGATTTTTTACAGTTCCCTCTGTAATGAATAACTTTTCAGCAATCTCTTTATTATTTAAGCCAAGCCCAATTTCCCTTAAAACATCTACTTCACGCTCAGTTAATTGTTCTAGTTGTTCTGGTGGGGGGCACTCTACTGCTACTTTTGTCTTTTTTAATTCCTTTACAATTTGCGCTGTTATATCTTGAGGAAGCACAGCGCCTCCACCGTGTACCGTTAAAATAGCTTGAACGATTGCATCCGTCTCCATGTCCTTCAATAAATATCCGCTCGCTCCTTGCTCTAATGCTTCAAAAATAAGCTCACTATCACTAAAAGTCGTTAACATAAGAACCTTTATATGAGGAAACTTTTCTCTAACTAAACGAGTTCCTTCAACACCATTCATACGAGGCATCCGAATATCCATCAAAATAATTTCAGGCTGTAATTGTTTCACCTTTTGTACGACTTCATCCCCATCACTAGCCGTCCCCACCACTTCCAGTTCCGGACGTAAATTTAATATCATTGCCAATCCATCACGAATCAGTGATTGATCATCAACAATCATAATTCGAATCATAACGCTCCCCCTATTATCCATGTTTTTTCTCGGAGCGGGAATTCGATTTTTAGGCGAAAACCTTTTTCTATTTCACTCTCAAATTGAATGATTCCACCATGCTCCTCTACACGTTCTTTCATATTAAGTAACCCAAACCCAGGGCTTACTTCATTGACTCCCATACCATTATCCGAAATACATAACTTAACTTGTTCCACTGAACAAACTAAACTTACTTCACATAAACTAGCTTTCCCGTGACGTTTTGCATTCGTTAAAGACTCTTGCATAATACGAAGTAACGTAGGCTGTAGTGACAACGGAATCACAACCGGATCCCCTTGTAATTGAAAAGATACTTGTACTTTCGTCGCTTTAGAATATCCATGTAACATTTCACGCATATTCTCTATTATGTTCCCTAGTTTACTTTCCTCTTTTAAGGCATGCACAGAAGTTCTCACTTCTTGAAGTGATTTTCTAGCTAACCCATGACATGTATGTAAAACCTCTTCCGTAGCGTCCGATTTTTGTTTCCATAAAGTCTCCGCTAGTTGTAACTGAACAAGTAAAGCTGTCATATTATGACCAACTGTATCATGAATTTCTCGGGCAATATCATTCCGCTCCCGAACGGCAGTCAATTCTTCCACCTCTTTAGCATATAGCCGTAATTGTTCATGTGCTTCTTTTAAAGCTGTATGAGATAATGCTAATTTCCCATATTGCTCATCTACCATTTGCCGAGCAGCTGTAAGTTTTTTTATTAAGTTTCCAGCTAAAGCACTGAAAACGATGAACATAAAGTTAATTGCATTACTCTCCAATTCCAGACTCCCTGTATGTTGGTACGTATGCATTATATTTATAAACCAACAAAGAAAGAAAAAAGCGATAAAAAAATAAGTCGTACTTTTACGCCAACCATGAATAAATAATCCTATCGCATCAATTCCAAATATAATTAAATACAAACATGTCTCGGGAAATAAAAATCCTAATAATGCTGTGACAATACCGTTTGCGATCAAGGTATAAAAAACGAGTTTCCTACCCCCTTTTTCTTTTACAAGTAAAATATGATTCACAATATAAATGAAAAGTGCAATGCCGACAAAAATTTGTAAATTTGCTGTTTCACGTGAAACATGATTTGCGTAAACTAAACAAATCATGACGATTGTAGCAATCCGCGCGTATCCTAGCATAAAATTCCCCTCACGTTTCCGTAGCATAAAGCTCATTTTCTTATCATCACAATAAGAAAATTATACCAATTTTTATCTCTTCATTATACAAAAAAGGAGCAAGCCCTCCCTCAAAATATGAGAAAACAACTTGCTCTTTTTCATTCTAATTTCCTTACTCCACAATATTCTCTAACTCATTATATAAATCTGCTCGTAACAACTCTTTTTTCGTTTTTTCTTCATACAATTGTTCAAGCATTTCAACATCGACTACATTTTCCATTCTACATTCAAGTGCATATATATCTTCTTCTATATGCATTAACTCGTTTTCAACTTTCTCTAAATTTCTAGACTCCTGCTTTTTTATAGGTATCACTTCTAACGCTTTACTCCCTTGCTGCTTCTGTTTCACTACTTGTTTCTCAATTCTTTCTTCCCACTTTTGACGAGCCCATGCATAATTCCCTGCAAACTCAAATAATTTGTGCTCATCAATCCAATATGTCTTTTCAAATAATTTATTTAAGAAATAACGATCATGTGAAACAGTTAAAATCGTCCCATTATATTGTTCAAGTGCTTCCTCTAAAACTTCCCTTGATTCAATATCAAGATGGTTTGTCGGCTCATCTAAAATTAAAAAATTGATGTCTTGATACATAAGTTGCGCGAGCCTTAACCTCATTTTTTCTCCACCACTAAGTTGCGTGACTTTCTTAAAAACAGCTGGACCATAAAATAAAAATCGAGCTAATATGTGTCTTGCTTCTCCCTCTGTTACAGCTACACATTCTCTGAAAGCTTCCAGTACATTGTTCTTCATATTCCCATACGCATGCTGCGATAAATAACCGATTTTCACACTACTACCAATCCGAATTTCTCCAGCATCTTGCTGGATTTCTTCTAGTAGTAATTTTAATAACGTAGTCTTTCCTGTACCATTACGTCCAACGATAGCTGCGCGCTCCTGAAAACGAATATGCAAATTTACTTTCTCGAATAAAGCTCTGTCAGCAAATCCTTTACTAACTTCTTTCATTACAACGACATCTTTTCCGCTTCTCTCTTGCCCTTCAAACTGAAGTCCCATCTGTTTTCGTTCTAAAATCGGTCTCTTTAATTTCTCTATACGCTCTAATGCACGTTCCATATTTCTCGCTCTCTTATGCAATCCTTCATTCGGAGGATTCGCTTGATTTGCCCATTCACGTAGACGCTTAATTGCTTCTTTCATTTTCTTTATTTTCTTTTGTTGTTCTTGATAAGCTTGAAATTCCTGAAGCAACCTTTCTTCTTTTTCCTCAATAAACTGTGAATAGTTCGTATGATATACGTGAATTTCTCCATCCTCTAAATCTAAAATTTTCGTTACAACTTCATCAAGAAAATACCGATCATGCGAAATGACCATGACCGTCCCAACATATTCTTTTAAAAACTGCTCTAACCATTCAACTGCAAATAAATCTAGATGATTTGTTGGTTCATCTAATAAAAGTAAATCTGGTTTCTGCAATAGCATATACGCAAGGCTTACCTTTGTCTGTTCACCACCGCTTAATTCCGTAAATAATCGAGAGCATAGTTCCGTCACTTGTAGGCCATTTGCTACCTTCATAATATTTGCTTCTATTTCGTAACCACCGAGAAATGCAAACCTTTCTTGAATTACTCCGTATCTCTCCATTAATTTTTCTAAAGCAAATGCTTCCATCTCTTCCGCCATATTCTTTTCTAAAGCATGCATTTCCCTTTCTAATTCCTTTTCTGCTTTAAAAGCAGAACTTAATACATCATATACGGTTATTCCATCATCAAACTTTGGAATTTGTGCCACATGACCAATACGTGTTCCTTTCTTCATATGGATAGCTCCTACATCCACATTCTCCATCCCTGTTAGAAGCTGAAAGATCGTCGTCTTCCCACTTCCGTTACGACCAACTAAACCAACACGTTCACCATTTTTTATTTCAAGCGATATATTTTCAAATATGATGTTTCCACCAAAGGATTTCGTTATATTGTTCACGCTACAAATTGTCATTTTCCGTACTCCTTTCAATATAAAAAACCATGGGAAAGAAACGTTCCCCATGGTTTTTGGCATAGAAAAAGGAAGCTAAATAGCTCCCTTTTCACACGTTTTATCAAAAATGGGTGAAGAGATTTCTATCGTTCAATAGCTACTATGCAATTGTTAAAAAAGGGCATACGTATCCCGTTAACAACTACATCATGAAAAATCGCACGACAAATATAGATATAATCTAAAAATTTTGCGCGCGTAGCTAAAGAACATTTCATCTCATTCACTCCTTTCGTACGGAATTTAATACTTACTTCTTTATTATACTTTCCCATTTCATGTTTGAATAGTCATTTTTCTGAAAATAATGAAGATAGACTAAACATTTCAATAAGTGACATCAAATCTTACAAAACTGTTATGTTCACGTAATGGAAAGCGATAGTACGAAAAGATGCCTCCCTATACAATAAAGATGTAAACAAGAGAGACAAATAAAGGAGGAAACAATCATGATGAAAGAAATCGTAAAAGCAATCTTTGAGGTATTAGTGAACGGACAAGCAGTTGTAAAAGAACTAAACGAACTATAAAAAGGAGTGAAGAGATATGATGAACATGGTAAAAATGATCTTGCATGCTTTAGTTGATGCGAAAGCAGTTAGCCAAGAATTAAATGAACAATAAAAAGGGGTATATGAATATGAAGAAAGCCATTATTGTAATCGCAAGTACAGCAATTGCTTTATACACAATGAAAAATAGAAAAAAGAAACAAAATGAAAATACTCTATATTATCCATACACATTATTAAAGAAAAAATAAAAGACAAGGTACCCTATTGTAATGAGGATATCTTGTCTTTTATTTTTTGCTCTGTTTCCTTTAAAGGATTTCCCCCTCCCTTTCCCGAATGTATTAGACGGCAGTTTTACACACATTTTAAAGGGGTATAGAGAAATGGATACACAACAACTTTATTTTTTGAATGATATCGGCAAACAAAAACCAGAAAGCATTCGTAACAGAAGCGCTGCTTGTCCTTTTTGCGACAGAGAAAATTTAACTGATATTTTAGCAACCGAGGGCTCTATTATTTGGTTAAAAAATAAATTCCCTACATTAAAAGATACATTTCAAACTGTGCTAATCGAAACCGATAATTGTGATGATCATATCGCAACATATACAGAAGAACATATGAGATCACTAATTCGTTTCTCCATTAAACATTGGTTAGACTTACAGGAAAGTAATGAATTCACATCCGTTATTTTATATAAAAATCACGGCCCATTTTCAGGCGGAAGTTTGCATCATGCACATATGCAAATCATCGGAATGAAATATGTAGACTATCTAGAAAACGTAGAGAAGGAAAATTTCCAAGGGGTAATTGTACAAAAAAACGAGCGCATTGAACTTAATATTTCAGAGCGTCCCATTATCGGTTTTACTGAATTTAACATCATCATTGAAGATATTTCATTTATAGATGAAATGGCAAATTACATTCAGCAAACTGTATGTTACATATTAACGGATTTCCATAAAGGGTGTAGTAGTTATAATTTATTCTTCTATCACCTGAACGGAAAAATCATTTGTAAAGTTGTTCCCAGGTTTGTAGTTTCACCATTGTATGTAGGATATAAAATACCGCAAGTTTCTACAAAACTTGAAAATGTGAAAATACAACTATCGCAGTATTTCACAAGACAAAAGGATTAAACTATTCAAAAAAACAGAGTAGGTATAGAAAACCTACTCTTTTATTACGCCTTTATTTCGATAGTATACATCCTCTAATCCGACGTTATACTTCATATTGTTATCCGTCCACTCTGGTCCTAAATTTCCTGGCCATCCAGATGTATTCGCTATATATTTTAGTAATGCAAAATCAGTCAAACCTTTTTGCACCCCACGTTTGTACCCTTTCATTAAATGCGGCATTGCAATTTGTGCATTTGTACGTGGATCTTTCAACTCTTCATCCGTTAAATGATCTGGCGCAAGCCCACCACCGCGATGTAATTGAAACAATCCAAATGAAGTCCCGTTATCTCCAACGCTTCTTGGATTTAACCTACTTTCATGTTCGGCAATTGTAAGAGGTATCCATTCCGGAAGATTTACTTTCTTTGCTTCCTCTATAATGATCTGTTTCATCTGTTTTGCTTCCTCTGAATCAACATAGCTTGTCTCATTCATTAGCTTACCCATTCCTTCAGACTTACCTTGGAAATATAAATATACTCCAAGAACAACTAAAAATCCTACAAAGAATTTCTTCACTACCTCTACCTCTTTCTCCGCTGAAATTTGTCCCCTTTCAGCCTTCCCTTTACAATTACCCACACTCTATCACTCTCTTACTCTTTAATCATAGCAAATAATTGTACCTATTATCATCATGCTTTAGACCGATTTTGTGAAAAAACATATGATAAATACGTGCAAAAATGTAACTTACATAGACTATAATTATTTTTTTGTATATAATTGTAAATTGAATTACATATATAGAATAGGAGCATACAACATGAAAAAATGCCTAATATTCTTGTTCAGCATTTTACTACTCATCCCTATACACACCTCTGCACAAACGTCATCAAAACCAAAAGTACTTATTTTGTATAGTACAGAAGACGATAAAATTACAAATAATATACAAATCCTTAATACTCAGTTAGGACATTTTACAAATGATATAACAGTAAAAAGTTTGAAGGAAGTAAAGGAAGATACCGAATCATCACCTTATACACATATTGTTTATATCGGAGAGAAAAAAGAAGATTTTTCTATTGCAGCAAAACAATTTCTAGAAAACTTCTCAGGTCCAGTATTAGTTTTAGGACAAAATGTTGAACAATTATCTAATCGTTTTTCTTTCATTACATTGAGAAATGATGATGTACGAGTTAATAAAATTGAATATCCAGCATATAAGCTGAAAAACATATTAGAAGAAGAACGGTTAATTCAAACGCTTGATACAAATGGAACAGTTCTTGCTAATGCTTTCAGTTCAAATGGAACCCACCCATTAATCATTCAGCAAGGAACATCTTATTATGTTGCAACTCCAAACCTTTTTGATTGGATGTCTCATTACGTCGGTGAAATGTTATTTTCTTATTTCGGACAAAAACCTAAAACAAATAAAACTTCAGCTTATTTACGTCTTGAAGACGTTCATCCAGCTGCAGATGTAAAGCAATTAAAAGAAATCGCTGAATTACTAAAAGAGAAAGAGCTTCCTTATATGATTACTGTTATCCCTGTTTACAAAGATCCAGACACAGGAAAAACAGTACATTTAAATGATAACTCTGAATTAATTGATGTTTTACAATTTATGCAAGATAATGGCGGCTCTATCGTTATGCATGGTTACACCCATCAATTTTATGATAGTGAAACTGGAGAAGGTTTTGAATTTTGGGATGTAAAAACTGATCAACCAATTCGCCAACCGAACCATGAAAAGCCAAAAACAAAAGACGATTTTCAATCTACAGAGGACTATAATAAATACGTAGAAAACGGAAAGGCTTTTGAAGAAAAGTATATTAAAGAACATATTGAAAAAGGGATTACAGAGCTTGTAAAAGCTAAACTGTATCCAGTTGCTTTTGAAGCTCCACACTATACAATGTCTCAAAAAGGATACGAAGTACTTTCTCAATATTTCTCTACTTATGTAGGACAACTACAACTAAACGATGCAACTTGGAAATCTATGCATTCACCAGCTTATACGAGTACACCATCGTTTTTACATGGGATGAAATTAATGCCTGAAACGGTTGGTTTTATTGAAGAAGGTAAGCCACAAGATATTGCCAAAATGAAAGAACGCGCTTTATCTATCACAAAACTATCTAATGGAATTATCGGTGCATTCTATCATCCTTACTTAGGCGTTCAACCATTAAAAGAAGTATTAAAGGAACTTGAAAGCATTCCAAACGTAGAGTGGATTAATTTACAAAAAGAAACGAATGAAGTAAAAATGAAAGATATTCATATTACTACTAATAAAGACGGCATTCACGTCGACAAGCCAACCACTACGGATGATGTAATTGATTATGTAAAACAATATGGCTTCTTCCTTATACTTGGGTTCATTATCATTGTCTTTATTTTATTATTAAAACGCGCGAAAAAATTAGAGTCATAATAAAAAAACACCAAG
>NZ_LDUK01000064.1:0-11175 GCF_001043575.1 Bacillus sp. LK2 | reverse complement strand
GCAAATTTGGTTGCTTAACTAAAGTAAAAATGGCTCTAAAGATAGCAAATTTGGTTGCTTAACTATAGCGAAAATGGTTCTAAAGATAGCAAATTTGGTTATATACTTGTTATAGTTAGTAGAGCAGTAGAGGTAGGAAAGAAGGGACGTATGTAGGTATGTCTAAAAATCAAGATTTACAGATTAAAGAGAATAATATTGTTTCAAAATCAAATACTTTGATTGAAGCAAATTCACGTTTGAATTTAGTGGAACAAAAAATGTTACTTTGTTTGGCTAGTAATATTGAACCCAATGATTGGGATTTTAAAACTTACACATTCCCCATTAAACATTTTCATGATCTACTTGGTCTAAATGGATCTACTAAATATTCGGAGTTAAGTAAAATTACAAAGGAATTATTATCAAAAGTAATTGAAATTCGGGCTGGGGAAGAGCTGATACAGGTATCCTGGCTTTCTTCAGCAATTTATAACAGGAATAAAGGAACAATTGATATGCGTTTCGATCCGTTATTAAAGCCATTTTTATTAGAATTAAGCAGCAAGTTTACAAGCTATAGACTAGCTAATGTTATTAAATTGAAAAGTACATACGCTATACGTATTTATGAACTACTTAAACAATATGAAGATTTAAAGGAGCGTACAATTAGTCTCGAAAATTTAAGGTATTACTTAGATGCGATGGATATATACCCCAACTATGCAAATTTTAAGCAACGTGTATTGAAACCTTCTCAAAAAGAATTGGACCAAAAAACAGATATTTCTTTTGAATATGAAGAAATTAAATTAGGTAGGAAAGTACAAAAAATTAAATTTATTATCCGTAGCCAGAAAAAGAAAGATCACAATTTAGTTCATTTTGAAAAGAAATTAGATAAATTTCAACAGCCCAATACATTTGAACAAAAAATTAAAAGGTTTGAAGAACGCTGTAAAGAAAAAGTGTTTCCTAAAGTGTTTAAAAAATGGGAGGCTCATAAAGAAACTGTATTAGAAATAATTGAGGATATACGTTTTCGTTCAGATATTGATTCCCCAATCGGTTATGTAGAATTCACTCTAAATTCCCGATTAAAAGAACTGTCCGATAAAGAAATACCAAACCCAAGTAGCCAAATTGAAAATAAGTCTCATAATAATAGTGTATTAGGGATTGATAACATTATTAATTTAGTTATCAGTAAATATTCAACATCTACAGGAGCTGTAGCTACATTTTTAGTTAAAGATACAGCAATTGAGGAACTAGTTAGAGTAGTTACATTAGAAGAAGCTGAAGCCATTTGGACAGAACATGAAGCGTTTGTCATGGATAAAATTTATGAATGCATTAAAAAGAATAGAAGACAGAAAAGATACTAGATGTAAACGATCTACAAGATTTCCTGACCAAATATTAGTAACCAGCGTTGATAAAGCCCTAATAATATATAAACCAGATACAGCAATGGCCGACTCTGTTATGTTAAGAACGATAAGGTTTAGAGTAATAAAGTAAACCCAACTTCCAACACTTGAAACACCAATGCTAAACAATAAGATAGATGAATACCGCCAAGTTTCCAATGCTTTTTTAACGAATTTACCGAAAGAATTCTCCTTCCTCAAGCATGTGAAGGGCGCTAGCCCAACGGTAGGTGGGAGATGAATTTCGGTTTGGCATAGCCAAAAACTTTTGATAAACTAGCTATATGAAGTTCTTTGATAACTTGATATATGAGGTTGCAGGAAGAAAATAGAGTGCGAAAACCAAGCCATTCGGTTCCTGCGTAAAATATCAACCGTACCAAAAGAGCGTCCAAGCGTTGGACATCTAGGGTTGGAACACTCCGAAGTAACGCTCAGGGAGATGAAGGGTTGCTTTCGTCGTGGAACTGAGAAGCTCCCCCTTCAAGCTTTGCTAAGTGGCGAGTAGTTCACACTCAATTGAATTCCTCTTAAAATATAATGCAGCACTTAAAACAAAATAAAAAAATCCCACCCCGAGACTTAATTGTCTTGGGGCGAGATTTTAGATCGCGGTACCACCCCAGGTTATTAATACGTCACCATATTAACCTTATCAGGTATAACAAAAATACTTATACCCTAGCTCTATAACGGGAGCACCCGTCACACTATCCCCCTATAGCAGGTTCCAATGTGCTGATCTGAGCCTTACTTCAATAAAGAAATTCTAACCCTTTTTCGGCTACGAGGGTTCTCTGTATAGAATTCACTTTATTTACTCTTCTCTTCATTGTATTTAATTTCATATATAATAACATTATTGGATATATATCATATACATACTTAGTCAACATAATCAACAGTTATGAACGGCTTTGGAACCTTGTATTGTTCCTAGAGCATTTGGCTTATTCTGTGACTTTACCCATAAAGTTGCCGCTAAAGGAAGCATATCTTTGCCGTGGATTAATTATTAACCCATAAGCTTGCCGTGAATGCTGTTGGTTTGTAATAAAGTTTGATCAAAATGCTTGAGTTATTTGTTGCTAGTGAATTTTTTTTCATAAAAAGGTTTAATTATTTTTCTACCTGTGTTTGCTCAACAATCGCGCCCGATTGTTGAAAATCATTGCTTAAATCTTATTCAAGATAAGCACCCGTTCGCTGAATATGGAATATCGTTTAACAAATCATAGGATATTGTGAATCTAACCTTTTAGAAGGTTTAAAAAGACCGTTCTAAACTCTAGAAGCGGTCTTTCCTTATATATTCAAATGTTAACTACTGCTCTCGTCACTACATTCCCCATGAGGTGGATGATGATGATGGTCGCAGCTCTCTTCCCGGTCACACCGGTAAGCTAGTGTTGCGGGATTCGTATTGCCAAATGTCAGGTACCACGGTACTCCCAATGGTCCGCCCTTTTTATAAGGGGGGACCACCTCTTTGAACTTCTTGCTATGGACATTATAACGCCGTACTGAACCGGTAAATTCGCCTGTAGGAGCCCCCGTAGCATTGTCAAACGGGCCCGTAATAGGGACAAACAATTTTCCATCCGGTCCAAAAAGGAGTGCCTGTGCGAAAGCACGGGGTTTTCCCGGGGCATAGAGGTCAATCTTGCCGATAAACTTGCCCGTATCACCATCGAAGATCAGAATTTTGTCGGTGTCATTAGGATCATCAAGATTTTTGAAACTAGTGACGTAGAGGTTGCCGTCAGGACCGAAGACTAAACCTTCGGGACGATGGAGGTTGTTCTTGTTATCACTCACAATAAACACATCGAATCCCCCTGATTTCAGGTTGAAGCGCAGCACCCAGCCTTTATTTGGATCTAAAAAGTCAATGGCGGAGACATACAGCAAGCCGTCAGGACCGAAGACCAATCCGCGGGGGTGGAAAGGGTTGAAGCAGTGGTGGTCGACGTTGCCTAGAAACATCCCAGTGGAACCATTGTACATCCGCACTTCTCCAGGCACTTCTATGCCCGTGTTAAAGTCGAAGTCACCAACATCTGCCACAAACAGGACATTATGTTTGGAGAGTACGATACCGCGCGGTGCCAACGGAGCGCCTGGTTCGGCTGAACGGACGAGTTCGCCCAGAAACGCCCCGGTTTGCCCATTAAACTTCAATACGTCGCCATTCACGGGTTGTCCGACGTTCTGGTTAGTGACAAGAAGATTGCCCATATGGTTAAAGATAAGTCCCCGAGGACCATGCAAGTTGCCACTATTTGGTGCGACAAAAGTGCCAAGGAACTTCCCTGTTTTCGGGTCGAAAGTCTTAACGGTGTCGTTGAAGCTATCACCAATGTAGAGAAAGTCGCACTGGAAGCATCTGTCCTGATCTTTTTGATTATGCATTTTATCACCCTTTTAAAAACATATTTCAAGTAAAAAACTAGCTTTTACCTATATTAATATATGCTTACGGAGATTTTTCGTATAGGACAAGCAGCTGATAATATAGCATATTTTTAAAGTTTGGAGCATATCTTTTGTTCTCTTCAAAGCAACTTGTTTAATCATCTCTAGATCCACAAGTTTTTTCATTAAACGTTGCACAGTTTTATATGAAACTTCCATCTTTGCAGCAATTCTATTTTTGCATAGGAAACTAACACCTACATATTTACAGCTGTGGAGTTTTAAAATTTCAAGTAATGCAATTAGTTTAGATTGTATATCGGTACGCTTAATAGACATATGGATAGTGTCTCTGTATGTGCGCACAGTTTTATTTAATTCTTCTACTTCTTCAAACGTAGAAAGGTTGCAATAAGATTCTTTACTTGCGATAACATCGATACGAGTTTTCATTATTCGGCTGCTTTGGTAAAACAAAAAGCAACGTCACCAATGTGGTAAACGTTACTTAAGAAATCCTACATGATGTACAATAATTCCTGAGAGTATGGTAAGTGTTTACCTGGGTGTATCAGGTGGACGGTATATAAAGTGCTGGCGCACGATATATACACGCTATGCTCTTTTGTTGTATTTGTTGTTTTGCCCACATACTTTTCCTTTTATAACGTTTTTTATCAATAAAGAAAAAATATAGATGAAATGCGGGGCTTGTTGTATAAACGTTTTTAACTTTTTATCGTCTATTATCTGATGCTGGATTAAAATCCAGCATTATCAGTAGTCAATAATGAATAGTAATTTCGTTATATGGGGATTTTGATTTTTTAGGTTGATGGCGATGTGGTGGGACCCCTATTTTTATAGCCAGACTGAACTTTTATTGATGGTATTTTAATTTATATCTATTCATAAGAATAGAACTAGCATAGTATTTACTGGAGGGATTGAAAATGAATAGGAACGAAGCCTCATTACATCTTGATACGGGTGTTACATCTGGAATGTTTGTTGAACGATCATTAAATGAAATCCGTTTTTGGTCTAGAATCATGAAAGAGCATTCTTTATTTCTTCGATTGGGGTTTAGATGTGAGGATACTCAACTAATCCAAGAGGCTAATCAATTTTACCGATTGTTTGAACACATCGAACAAATTGCACATTCCTATACAAATCAAACAGATCCTGAACAAATAAAAAGATTTAATTCAGAAGTACAACAAGCTGCAACTAATATTTTCGGATTTAAACGAAAACTTCTAGGGTTAATTCTTACATGTAAATTGCCAGGGCAAAATAATTTTCCACTGTTAATTGATCATACAAGTAGGGAAGCTGATTATTTTAGAAAACGTTTAATTGAATTAAATGAAGGTAAATTGAATGCTCTTCCTGATGCTATTATTAAAGAAAATGTTTCCTTTTTAAGGATTATGGCAGACCATGCTAAATTTATTGGTCATCTTCTTGATCCATCGGAAAGAAAACTTGTAGATACAGCCCGGAATTTTAGCAATGATTTTGATGAATTGATGTATCAAGCGATTGACTTAGAATCTATGAAGCCACAATCTCAAACAGTTCCTCTTTTAGATCAATTTTTAGATCAAAATCGTGTGTCAGTCACATCTCTTCGGGACTTTAAGAAAACGGCACGTGATTTAATTGAGCAATGTAAAATAAAGAGTATCATTCATCCACTATTAGCAGACCATGTTTTTCGTGAAGCTGATAGATTTCTTGAAATAATTGATATGTTTGATGCTCATCTTACAAATATTAAATCACAATCTAGATAGTAGAAGATAAGGAAAGATACTATTTTGCCTTAAGCTGAGAAGTTAACAATTTATTGCTAGCTTCTTTTTCTTGAGATGGTATCATATTCCTTATTCAACGAACGGGTTCTTTAGTGAAGTAACGGTTCTGGTACAAAAATTTCAAGATAATTACAAATAATCTCTAAAACTTGGACATACGGATACTATTACTCTAAAAAGGTGTGTGATCGGTATGGAAAAGAAAAATTGGTTCAAATGGAAGCACTATCAGCCTGATATTATCTTATTAATGGTATGCGACTTAGACAACAAAAGTACTTGAATAACATAGTAGAACAAGATCATCGGATTATAAAGAAGCGAATCCGTTCTATGCTAGGTCTTAAATCTTTTGAAACAGCTACATCCATTCTTTCTAGAGTAGAAGCCATGCATATGATAAAAAAGGAACAGATTACTTTATGGAACCAGTCTGTCCAAAATCAAAAAGAATTCATCCATCAATTGTTTGGACTTGCAACATAAGATACGATTCCGTTAGGAATTTTGCACCAGAACCGTTTTAGGCATATTTGGGGTTGAACTTCATATAATAGTAGTGAAAGGTCCTATCTCACATGTTACCTTAGACGATTTACAAGAGAGTACTTAAACGGGGAGTACTCTCTTTAGTTTGCACCTTTTGAAAAAGACAACCATATAATTGGAGAATAAGATATAAGTTTAGTCGTTTATATCTTATTCAACGTTTCTGGAAATTAAATCCTTATCACACGTTTGGGCATTTACGATTGTAGATGTCCTTTTTATATAAACTAACAATTTTTTGTTAGAACATATGTATTAAGTGTCAGTCAACGGTAAGCGGAACGAAGTGAGCATTAAAGAGTTGACCGATTTATCTATCCCAGACCCTTGTAGGTTGTCAAACGGATACGGTTTGACCCTGTCTACCGGCTCGATTTGCTTTTATTGTCAAGTCGAGAGACCTAAAAGTAAGGAGCATACCAACATCAAAAAACAATGGAGAAATACTATGTTAACTTATTACGTTCGCCAAATGGTCGCAAAGTTAGAATAATAATGTTTTGTGATTTTTCATGTTGTATATTTTATAAATAAAGATCTCTACAGGCTGTTTTTGAGCAATCGTAATTTTTTTAAAAGGGATTAATCTATCAGATTTATTAAATGAATAAATCATGATGTCTCCTTTCATGATTATATTTTGAGAAATCTTATCTAGTAGGCTGTTATATAGTTTAGTGTATGCAGTTTATTAAAGTGTGTATATAACTAGGTAAGTTTTTTTATTGTATTGATGCATCAAAAAAACTTCGTCGAAATAACGAAGTTTTTTTGATTTCAGTTGAAGGGCTATTTTTCACCACAATTTATTGTTTTCATATAATCATATGAAGACCTCTCTATTTTAAAACAATTTTATTTGAAAGTTGGTGTCATAATGGATTAGAACCATTTGTTGTTAATATCAATGAAGCAACAAAGCAAAGCAAAATAATATGTATCGTACTCTTAAAAGACTATATGGCATTTGAAGAACAGCTTAGAACAGAGGGAGGATAAAATATGGCTCAAACTTATTGGGGATCTGAGGTAGCCAAGAAATTAGGGATTGGCTCAAGTACTTTGCGTAAATATTGCCTTGCCCTGGAGGAAGTTGGGTATTTTTTTGAGCGTGGCAACAATAATTCTAGAATTTTTTATCATAAAGATATAGCAACTATAGAACGGTTGGTAGCAGCTACGAACAAGAAAAACATAACGCTAGAACAGGCTATAAATCTAGTAATAACGAGTGTTACAGAAAATGGGGTAGCAGCTGCTGTTACGGATAGCGTAGCAGATTCAGAACACATAAAAGCATTAAGAGAACGTATTGAACGATTAGAACAATTTAATTTAGAGTTAATTCAAAGGTTGGATCGACAAAGTGAAATTTTACAGGAAACCAATAATCAAAGAATAATGAAAGAAGAACAAAGAGATGTTCAATTAATGCAGGTATTAAAAGAAATACAAGATAGCAAGCGCTTAATAGTAGCTTCAGAACAGAAGAAATCATTTTGGATTCGTTTGTTTGGTAAATAAATTTAAATTTAATATGTTATTTGAATTAATAATGTTGTATGTGGGTAAATTATGATTAATTATTTTTTAAATTTTTGATAATGATAATTTTTTTGTACCAGAGTTATTGGCTAAGCATGTATTGTAATATTGAAATAGATTTCACTCACTTATTTCATTTTATCAATGATTTACCCTGTTAAGAGATAAGAGAATTTTCAGTTGAAAATCTTGCTTTTACTTCGCTATTAAAAGTATCTCAGTCTATTTTGGTAAAAATAAATAGAGTTCCATAAACGATTATTTTTAGTTTTTATGTTGAAATCCTTTTTGTATCAAAGGTTACAGTCTTAGCGTACAGAATCCGTGAAATATTGGTGTTACTCTAATAATAAAAAATGACAGCTATTTTAGATGTCATTTTTTATTGGCATCTTTTTTTGGTTATTTTACATTTTTTGGGTGTTCTCTTTTAGGTACACCCTATATCTTATAAACCCTGACTATTACTGACTTTCTTCACTTTGCTACATCCTTGCAAAACTTTTTTCGGCTCGAGTTTTGGCGGCATCAAGCCAACACATACAAAAGCAACTATCTAGGTTCATCGGCTTGAATTTATTATTATACGAGCCGAACCGCTAGTGCTCTCGAATAATAATTTCATTTACCGTATGGATAGATACGTAGTACGTGGGATTTCGCTCCCACACGACGAACCAGCCTCTACTTCAAAAGTCAACGAAAACCCTTGGAAGATAAATTTAGTTTATGTTAAATTGGATATAGATTTGCTTTTTTTTTTTTTATTTCGTTTAAACATTCAAGAGCCGTTTCGCGGTTCAGATTCAGACACTTGTATTGTGTCTATGACTCTGAGTCCGAAATGGCTCTTTTTATATATAATTATTTATTTGTATTGAGATCATGAAAATGAATCAATGTATTTTGGGATTGAAAAATATGAAAAGGGAGTGAGGACCGAAAGGTATGGGGAAGCGCGGCGAAAATATGGGAAGACGGCGAGGATCTTCGAAAGTATCTTTTGTAAGGCAAATTGAAAATGTGCGGACTATGGGATTGGCCAAGAATTTAAAGTTATATATCAGCAAGTACAGGGTGTAATGAATATAGTTCATAAAGAATTTGGGCATGGAAAAGGAAGATTAGATTTAGCACAGGTATATTTAAAATAGATTTTTATGGATTTATTTGATTTTTTAGGTGGATAGGTGAATACTAATCTTAGTGAATTAGGTTAATAAAAACCTAGGTTTTTTATCCAGGTATTAAGGTGGATATTTTTCGAAATAACCATAGGTATTTCGAAAATCTTGGTTTTTATCTATCTTTTATAATTAAATAACTTTATTGTCATTTTACAACAGCTAGTTCAACGGTTAAGATATTTCATATTTTCAAATACAAAGTGTAACAAAAACGAACATTTATGTTACACTTTTTTGCTAAGAAAGGCTTTTTATATAGTTCTTAACATTCCCCAAACAGCAACTTCCTTGAGGATTGTTTATCTCGCACCCACATCGGTTTTCTTTTATATTTTCACGAATGAATTCAATAGGTTTAGGAGTAAGGTCTTGTTTTACATATTCCTCAATTTTCTCTTTTGTCCAACCCAAACAATAGCACACAGGCACAATGGTATAATTAAAGTTATGGAGGGATATTATGGCGTATATTGTATTTTATTATGGGGTACTGTTTCTTATAATTGGTACTGCAATATTTGTATTCATTAAGGCTGGGTCACCAAAAATTAAGGCTAAAAATCTGCCATTCGTAATGGTCGGTTTAGGGATAAATATACTTGCAAGCCCATTGGCACTTTTTATAGGTGTGATGGCAACAGATTCTCCAGACAGTACTGTACTTGATTTTTGGAAAGGATTTCTCTTTATTCAGGGAATACCACTTATCATACTACTTGTATCTTTGGTATGGTGGGTTATTCGCAAGAACAAAGAAAAAGCCCACATGTAGAATTTTAAAATGACTTCCGCTAACGATAATTATGTAAATGAGCTGTCCATATGGGCAGCTTATTGTATTTTTTGCTTAGCGTGGTTTTTTTCTAAAATGCTGGCGGTACCCCATGCCCATCAACTTAAGAAATCTCTTGTTCTCCAAAATGAAAAAATGAACTGAATTTTCGTAGACAACTATGCATTGTATGAAAGTTTGTTATCCCTATTAAGTAGAAACTTGCTATATAGAATAATTTTTTTATATGATAAAGTAGGCTTATACTTAAATGAAAAAAGGAGAGTGCCCCAGATGACAAACCAAAATGAAACGAACGCTTTACCACCAAAAACATGTACGATTGAACGTCTCATCACGATTCAGGAGGACATTGAAAAAGTGCTTGCAGGACAGAAAATGGCTACTCGCCGCAACGGGAGATATGCGGATGTCGGGGAAGTGATGGAGCTTCAAGGTCACCGGTATGTTGTGGAGAAGGTCTATTCGCAGTCACTTGGCGAATTGACTGATGAGCATGCCCGTCAAGAAGGCTATGCGAATGTGGAGGAATATAAGCAATCTATCCTGTCTCTTCACCCTGGCATGCCGTGGCTGCCAAATATGAGAGTTTGGGTTCATGAGTTCCGTCCCATTGAAGGTTAATGTGATATAAGGATGGACATGTTGTATCGACTGCTTCTGTATGTACATATTTTCAGTGTAATCTTATCCATCGGTCCGTTTTTTGTATTGCTTCCGCTCATCAAAAAACTGCGGGCTTCAGAGGCCCGAACACAGCAGGCTTATCTGGATGTATTCCGATTTTCGGTCAGGCTGGCCAAACATGCCGGACATGTGCTGGTTGCATCCGGGGTTCTGCTTGTACTGGCGGGCCCTTGGACTTGGAAGACCCCTTGGATAGTGATGACCCTTATTCTCATGGCGAGTTCATTATTTTTCCTGGCCCGCGCCTTTTCGCCGACCATTCGGAAATTCAGCGAAACGGGCCAAGACAAGGATGCCTTGATTCAAGTGTTGCGGCGTTCTGTTTGGATTTACATTGTTCTTTTAATGGGGATGTTATGGTTCATGGTGACAAAGCCTGCGTTGTGGCAGGGATGATAGATCTAGGGCAAATAGCGGCTTGGTGTGATTGCCGTTTGAATTCGCCGGGCGGCATGGAACAAGGACAAGCCAAAACTGGCTTGTCCTTATTGTAGTTACGCTTTGAAGATGTGATGGAATAGCCTTTTACGATCTGGGCCTATTACCCCAAAGCAAGGTTTTTGCCTGAGTTGCTCAGTTTTATCATTTTGAGGTAGTTTATTTTTGTTAGGTTGATGGGCATGTGGTACCGCCACATACTCATCAACCTAGAAAATCAAAATTCCCCCATAACGAAAATTCTATCCATTGTTGACTACTGATAATGTCATCTTATGTTAATTAGAGCTGTATGGAATATCCTTCATCTTGTGCAACTA
>NZ_LDUK01000063.1:0-10368 GCF_001043575.1 Bacillus sp. LK2 | reverse complement strand
TTACTTTTTGTTTTATTTTTCCTCACTAATTTTAAGTCGTTTTGCATTTCCGAAAAATGCGCTCCCAATTACGAATATAACAGAAGAGATATACAGTGTTATCCCTGAATATTCATTATCAAATATTGTAGTATTAAGCAAATTAACAAACATCATCAATATAAGTGATATGTACAATCCATTAATATTTTTCATTTATGCTCCTCCCTTACTTTTTTTTCTCTTTCATCTCTTTTTTCGGCAACTCCTATGTAATAAATAGTGGTTTCTAAAGGTATTATTTAGAATCCCTTTTTCCCTATTTTACCATTTGAAAGAAGGGATATGTGGTTTGATTTTGGTTGTATATTCTATACATGTCCGGTTAACATAACGCATCATTATCGGTAGCAAGGAAAAGGAAAGAACCCTAATCTCACAAGGGCACCTTCCTTTTTTGTTCTATGGATCCATGCATTTTTTTATACATTCCTATCCTGGCACGGTTTTAGGGTTCTTGTTTGTTACTGGATTAGCCGAAAAATTGTATAAAATCTTGCATACTCTTAGCGTGGTTTTTTTCCGAAATGCTGGCGGTATCCCAAGGAGTAAATATAGTAAAAAGAGGTGATATTGAATCACCTCTTTTTTATTTCCAAAATTCGAACCATTTCTTATCTTTACTCGCTGCAATCATCTTTTTAACTTCCTGAACTTCTCTGATCGTTTGAATGAGCATTTCATCACGGCCTTGTTTCTTCACTATGTCTTCGCTACTATTTAGCGCTATAAGCCTTTGGGATTCCTGTAACGCTTGTATAGCGCTTATCAACTCTGATTCTCTTTGTGCGAATCGCTGATCTTGCTCGGCTAAACGTTTGTTTAATTCCTGTAGCAAGTAATTTTGTTTTTCAATGACTTCTTTTTGATCTTGAATCATCGCTTGTAGCGGTGTAGCGTTGAAATCTGGTTCTTCATAGCGCTCAACTTCATGGCGCTCTAATGGCAATACTTCAACGCCTTGATGCCATGATACTATTTGCTTTGTAGCATTTTCTAATGTCATGTCTGTGTCGTTCTTTAGGCTTATAACCTTACGGAACACCATTACATCACTTTCTCTATACTTCCTATGTCCACGTTCGTTTTTAATAAAGGTATAACCCTCTTTTTCGAGTACATCAGCATACTTACGTAATGTGCTAGATTGAATACCTAATTGCTTTGCCACGTCGCCAGGACTATAAAGCGTCTTCATAGCGTTTCACCTCAAAAATATATTCGCTATAGCAATGATATATCCTTTTACGCGACAACTTCAAGAATTTTCACATGTGTAATGTACTTGGTTTGTATTAGAACTCCAATATTTTTGACAGTTATTGTTTTTTTATTTTCTATTAAGGTTTCTAAAATAAACTAGTGGATTAAACCCATTTGTTGGTGCTACCCCATGTAGTGTTTTCCTTCTTTAAAAAGGTAACACCTTTTTTTAAAATTTAAAGATGAATTTTCAATTATCTTTTGAAATTAGCTAGAGTAAAACACAATAATCTAACTACTTTTTTATACAGAATTCTATACAGATTTTTGTACTAATACAGAACATTCATAAACCTGAAAAACCTCAGTATCTCTACCATATATAAGATCATGCATAGCACGATAGAAAGAGAAAACGGACAAACCCAATAATATCAAGAGTTTGTCGGTTGTCCTTGCTACCGATAATGAGACGTTATGTTAACCGATCATGAATAAGTATACATAAACTAAAAACACCACCCAAGCGAGGTGGCGTTCCAATATATTTTATTCAGTAGGCTTATCGTCGTTTTGTTTTCTTATCTCATCACGAATGTCTTTGAGATATTCATTCTTTTCACGGATTAATTTTAGAACAGTAATAACAGCACAGATTGCAAAGGCAATAATTCCTATATAAACAAGGAAATGGACGATTGCTAAAAGGCTCATCATATATATTCCCCCTTAAATGTCTCTACACTAGATATATGACTTCGCTGTTTACTCAATACATGTAATATCAATGCCATCTATATAATCAAAGAAACAGACGAGGAAAATACCCTTATTTATTAATGGGGTAGTACCAGCAAAACGCGGTAAATATACATTAAGACAAATATTGTAAAAAATCGTAACCAAAAACGTTTAAACATCTCCGTTATGGTCATTTGTTTTTAGTTATAGTTTTTGATATACGGAATCGCTATACGAAAATGGAAATAAAAGTACCATTCAGAATCACCAAGAACGAAGGTTTATGGTGAAAAAATCCCTTAGCGTATGTTTTCCGCGAAATGTTGGCGGGACCCCAAGTAGGAGAAAAAGTAACTTCCACTTTCGGGAATTATGTAAATACGAAACCCCTTTAGCAAGTAAATTGAAGGGGTTTTTTCTAGATACATTGAATACCGATAAGTGGGGTTATGTTAACTATCGACTTAAAAAAAGGTCATACCGCTTATACAGAAATGGACTGAAATAATTTAATCATGACCTGGAAAATCACCCCCAAAACTAGAAATTACCAGTTAAAATTATGATAGAATTTATATATAGGAAAGGTGGGAGATTATGAAAAAACGTTCATTATTAGGGAAAATATTACTTTTTTTTGGGCCGATTTTATTTGTTTGGGGACTAATTATGCTTAATGTGATTACAGATATTATACAGTTTGAAAATACAAATAAGGTATTATCATTTAGTGTTCTTATTGCTGGAATAGCTTGTTTCATTGCGTCTAACTTTTTTAAAGAGCGTAAAGTATAAAATATTTTATGTATATAAAAATTAGACTTCTATATAAGTTTTAATCAAACTTTTTTACAAACCAAGATTAACTGATGTAGGTACCTTATTTAAATACCACGATATAGTGTAATTTGATTATGAAGTTAAAAGGGGTTTGGGTATGGAAGATGTATATGGGGGACTAAAATATTTTGGTTTGTTACTTGTATTAGTATTTGGTGTGGGATTTTTTATACGTTGGATTTTTCGGGATGTAATTTCGTTAGATCAATTACTTGGTTTAAGTATAGGAATTAGTACGTTAATAATGGCGTTTTTTATAAAGAAATTCAGTAAGGAGCTAAATACTAATAGTTAATTTATGCTTTCTTTGGATGAGTATCTCAATGGTGATGAGATACTCATCTTTTTTTATGAGGGATTAAACTCCTTTGTTATGCCGTTTCGAATGTATACTTTTGTTGTGTATTTTGAGGATATCAGGTAATTTGGTAAGAATTCAATATTTCCGGTGATTTGAATGTAAACTAATATTTAAAAGTTTACATTCGTATTTATAATAAATAAAAAGCACTTTGTAATATTTTAAAAGTGCTTTTAACTTGATGTTGATGTGATAGAACCTCAAGTATGTAGAAATTTAAAAAAGTCCCTTAATAATGTTAAAGGGACTTTGCTCACACAAATGATCTGCACATCAATTTATTTTCGATATACAGATCATTTGTATGATAATTTTATAAATAATTGCTAAATAATGAACTTACATAAATGTTTTTAGAAGGTCTTGAATTAATGGGATTGCTCCACCAATAAATTTTAAAACTGTCATTGCGATTTCCATATTACTTCCTCCTCTTGTTTCGTATTAAGATGTGGTGAATCTTTATACCTTTATTATAGTAAGCGCTTACATTTATAACAATACATTTCTATATGCAATATTACATATTTATACGTTTAGACAAAAATGGTACCATAGCAAGGTGAGAGTCTTTAAGGGTTCTCCTTAATAGGAGGAAACAATATGGAAATAATGCAAGTGATTGATAGTAAGCTGAAACTCAAGAGTTGGGTTAAACAGGTATTAGCTGTAGGCGGAATGTTAGGGTTCTGCTTCTTGTTGTTATATGCTTGGTGTTATATGTTTACAGTTTCTTAATTGTTATGTAAATATATATAACTATAATAGTGGAGTCTTACCTACAGAGGTAAGGCTCTTTTGTTGTACCTGAGGTGAACAAACTATACACAATACCTCTCAGACTCCTTTTGAAAGTAAACTTCTATTCAAAAGTTTACTTTCGATAAAAGCAAAAAAAGAGTCCTATTAATTTAGGACTCTTTTTGTTTTAAGTAGGAAAATGTTTTCGTAATTGGCCTAATTATAGAGGCTTATTTGTCAGGATTTGCTTCAGATGTTTTAGAAACAGTCTCAATATCAGAGATAATCATTTTGATAGTTTCATCTACTGACATAGTTTCGGAAATGGTTTTCTCGTTTGGTATATCTAGAAAATCTTTGGCAATGTACCAAGCGGTTAATTCAGCTTGGCCAAAATCGTTTTTGTTGGGCTTGGTTTTATGTCTAACCATTGTTTCTTTGAGAGAAATGTCATAGTAATAAACATGTGTTTCTTCAAATGTATCAATTAGTTCTGTAAGCATAGTTTTGTACTTACTATTGCTTAGAATGCCTTCTACAATTACATAATTTACTTTATTCATACCGTACAGTGCTATTTGTTTGATAAGTTCAACAGATAAGTTTCCGACATCATCTTTTACACGAAGCATGTCTCTACGAACCACATCTTGTGGAACTAGTAGGGCGTTTTTTAGGAGTAGCTGTAGTTGTCGGGCTACTGTGCTTTTTCCAGATCCTGAGTTTCCACGAATAATTATTAAAATAGTTTTCATGAGTGCCTCCTTATTGGTGCCATTCCAAAATGTTTGATGGTATGCTGGGGTGATTGTTTAAACAATAACCGAAAGTAAACCTCTATTCAAAAGTTTACATTTGAGAATAAGAAAAAGGTTTGAGTATCTAAAATTGTGATTAAGTGGGAATTTAATAAAGAAGACAGCGATCAGATAGTGTTGAGCCATCCGATTGCTGTCTTCTTTATTTTTAAAGTTTAATTGAAAAATTTCTTCTTGTTATTTTTGATGTAGTTAACGACAATTACAAAGTAAATAACAGCTATGAGATTAATTATGCTTAATGTTAGACCTGATGGATTAGACCAGGGAAGTACAAAAAGCCAAAATACTACTAAAATTGAACTTAATACATATAACCATTTGAATGGATCTGTCATTCTTAATTCCCCCATTTTTCCTTCTTTGATGATTTTATCTTTCAAGCAATCATCTCCTTTAATTAATTCATCAATGCTAATGTTGAATAGCTCACTTAATGTAATAAGTGTTTCAATATTTGGATAGCCTTTTTCAAGCTCCCATTTAGAAATCGATTGTCTGCTTATGTTTAATTTAAGTGCTAATTCCTCTTGTGATAAGTTGTGTTTTAAGCGTTCTTCTTTTAGTTTTTTATAAAACTCCATGATTTCAACTCCTATAATTCTATTTTTATTACAGCTTATAAAAATTGGTAAGAATCGCAAAGTAGAATGATGTAACTTAAGAGTAGCAAAGGTTTGGAACAGGTGGTTGCATGTGTTGGTCAATCAAAACGGACCTAGCGAAGCGAAGGGAGTATTTGACTTGACCAACTGGACTACACCCGAACCCTCTTGGCATTGAACAAACAATAGTTTGTTCCTGCCGACCGGCGAGGGAGCCCCTCAAGGATTGAGGGGTTGGGGAGTTCGAATGATGGGGTCTGGGGAAGAGTTCCCCAGTGGGTTTGGGCAAAGCCCAAGGTTTTGTTTTTGCCACGTGAAATGTGGCTCGGCAAAGCCGACAAGCGTCGCAGACCCCTATTGATTTTGATGCGAAAGCGTCAAAATACGTATAGGGTTACGTCAATTGACACAATTTCGTCTCCTTGCTAGACTTATTGTATCAATTAATCTAAGGGAAGTGGTGGTACTTTATGTTGTTCTCTATCTCATTTAATCAATCTCACCAAAGTTCATTAAGCCATAATAACAGAGAAAACATTCATGGGAATCCTGGCATCGATCCATCCAGGTTAGAGGAGAATATCTACTTTGTTCAAAAGGACATCCGAAGTGTATACAAGGATGTCTTTCAAGAAGCGGTGGACAAGTATAATGAGAAACAAAAACGCAATGACCGTAAGATTCAGGACTACTATGACAAAATACATAAAAATGAAAAGACACATGAGCAACGAGAATTGGTTGTAGCGGTTGGAGAGGGTAAAGACGACCCAAAGTATAGGGGAGCCAAAAAGGAAGCGTTAAAACAGTATGCTGAGGCGTTTCAAGAGCGAAATCCAAATCTAGTAGTTTATAACATGGTTTTACATGATGATGAAGCAAATCCGCATTTACATATTAACTATGTACCGAATTTCGAAAGTAGTCGAGGATTAACGAGGCGTGTCGGAATGGATAGAGCTTTGCAACAGCAAGGCATTGAAGGGAAAGGTACAGAATTAATTGCTAATTGGCGTGCGTTAGAGACAGCATATATTGAGGATTTAGCAAAAGAGCAGATTCCGAATTTTGAAAGAGCTAATGTACCATAAGTACATGAAAGTTCGTCAGTATAAGGAATATGCGGATGCCTCATCAACCATGGAAAAGCTTATGCATAAAAATAAAAATTTGATGGCTGCTGGAACAAAGCGATTAAAAGAGTTAGTGGTGGATTTAGAAGATTCGCAACAAGAAGTAAAGCAATTCAATGAAAGAAAAGTAACTTTGCATGATGAATTAAATAAAGTTGAACGACGTTTGGAAGAGATAAAGAATAGTGAAATTGAGATTCCTAAAGTTGAAACTAAAAAAACAATGTTTAGTAATGATGTGAAGGTAGATTCAGTGGAATTTGAAAGACAACAAGAAGTGATAAAGCGAGTTGCTCAACTACCAATTGTTATTAAAGACAAAGAAAAAGAATTGGAAAGAAAAAATAGAGAAATTAATAGTTTGAAAGATTCTCTTTCGAAAGAGCAATTTAGAAATAAAGAATTAGTTGGTAACAATCAAGATTTAAAGAAAGAAAATCTTGATTTGAAAAAGGAAAATAAAAAAATAACAGATGAAACGGTTCGGTTAATATTGGTCATAGAAATGGCAAGAAAACATATTGCTAAATTTGTTGATAAGGTCGCAAAATTTATGGGGAGAGAGTTTAATTATTCTCCGGCAGATGAAATTATAGATAAAGCTGAAAAAGAAGTGAAAGAAATACTAAAAGAACAGAGCAAACCCAAAAGAAGAGAACGTGAGGATGAATTAGAAAGATAGGAGTGATGATGATGAAAAAAATAAAAAGAAATGCACTCCAATGTAGAAAATGTGGAGATGTGATTGAATCAAAATTCACTCGTGATTTTAAGTATTGTTCGTGTCGATCAATTGCAGTTGATGGTGGTCTTGAATATGGTCGAATGATAGGTGATCCAGAGGATATTATTGAATTGTATGAGTTTGAAGAAGAAAAAGAGGATTGAATGTTGTGTTTTTGCAACAGATGGGAATCCTTAGTAAGGGATTCCATGTTATTATAGAGAAAGACGAAAAAACCGCCCAATGTCTTGGCGGACAGGCGGTTTTTCATACTCAGGTTGGAATCAACCTAATATATATTCTATACACATTGTAGCATAGGTTAGTTGATTCCTTCCACTAAGGGAGAGAATTATTTTATGACAAAAGTTGTAGATTTTGGACAAGCTGAAAGAAACGCTAGAAAAAGAGATTTAGAAATTGAAAATGAAAAATTTCAAGAGTTATATAATGATGTTTCAGAAGTTGAATTAGAAAAAGCCATGGAAACCATGGCTAAAGCTACTGGCAAAGAGCTTTACATAGGTACTAAAAAAAGTCCTCAGTCGAAAGTGAGGTTTGCTCAAATTTTGCAAAGTAATTATGAATTTTTAAGGGAAAGGGAATACTTTACGGCTAAAGAAAAAGCATTTTTAATTGATATTGTTTCTTCGATTGCTTTTAATTCAAACTGTATTGTTGATGATGTGAAATCAAAAAATCCAGTTCCATTGAATATTTCAGGACTTGCAAAAAAAATTGGATTAACACGAGCGAATACAAGTCTTTCAGTAAATTCTTTGGTTAAAAAGGGAATATTAGCGAAAGCTGAAAGTGGAATTGAAGGAAATAATGCAAAAGCTTATTCATTATTTGTAAATCCGCACATTATTTATGCAGGAGATAAGGATAATGTAAATGAAGCACTTAAAGCAATCTTTTATAAAGCTATGAAAATGAAGATATTGAAAGAGTTACCAGATAAATTATTTTAAGATTGACAATTAGTCAATCTTATTTTTTTACTCATTTTCGTGTGTATTGTTTTCGATACGAATGTGTATTGTTTTCGATACACACGAAAAACATCATAAACCTAGTTATACCAACGTTTTATACCACTTTTAAAACTCTCTCTCTTCTCACTCTATATATATAGGCTAAAAGTTCAGCAAGGAACGGGTCGTATTTTTGAGAAAACCACTCAAAAATCTCCACCCTCACAATAAAAAAAGTCGGTTCGTTTATCCTCACCTAAAAGCTAATGCTTTTTCTTTTTTTATTGTGTCCTTGCACAACTTTTTTCGGCTCGATATGCTTTTTTCGCCAAGCCGACAGACAAAACGCAAGATAATGGTTATCGACTTGGATTAGCAAGTATACGAGCCGAACCGCTTAGATCATTCGTCCTGAAATAGTTCTTACTCGAAAATTGATACGGAATACGTGGGGTTTCGCCCCCACACGACGAGCCAGCACTCTAGCCAAAACGCAAGTTTTCAACCAAAAACAAAACCATAAAAAATAATTATTTAATACTTTAGGAACTAAACTGAAACTCTTGCATAACATGTAATTAGGAAAAACAGTTTTGGAAACAAAACGCCATTTCCATCGGGGCAACCCGAAGGGAAGACCGATGTCTTCCCACCCTACATAAAAAGGCCACCTTAGGGTGGTCTTTTTCAATTTTAGGTAATTTTCAGGTATGATGAATTTCTCTTATTCAATATGCTGATACGTTTAATACATGGGGTTCACACTTGAAAACAGGGAGAAAATAGCATGATAAAACATTTTTACATCTTAAAATCACGTTATTATAAAGAAATTTGGTAGTCTTTAATTAGCCTTTAACTTAACCTCAAACTTAAGGGAGATGTATAAATGAACATCGGTAAACAGATACAATATTTTCGTAAACGGGATAACATGTCCCAAGAGAAGTTAGCAGAAAAAATTCATGTTTCCAGACAATCTATTTCTAACTGGGAAAATGAAAGGAACTATCCAGATATTCATAATTTATTAATGATGAGTATTCTTTTTAATGTCTCCCTAGATGATTTAGTTAAAGGAGATGTAAAGATCATGAAAGAAGAACTTCAAAAATCAGCTTTCTTTAAGTGGAGTTACATCATGTTAGCATTAATGATTATGCTTCCTATTTCTATTGCACCTGTATTTTACTTTTTTGGTTATTACGGTCTTATAATACCTGTGGTACTTACGATTTTGCTTATGCTTTCATCGTTGAAGCTTGAAAACTTGAAAAAAGAGCATAATTTAAAAACTTATCGTCAAATAGTTGATTTTATAGAGGGAAAACCTATAAGTGAAGTAAAGCCTAATATAAAAGATAAATTGTTAAAAATAGGTTTAATGATTGCAAGTGCTTTAATTAGTTATAGTTTGATTTATTTAGGATTGAGTGTATTTGGAAGATAACTTAGAAAACTATTAAAAGTCCTCCGGATTGTTTAACTGGAGGACTTTTGTTTTTACATAATTATCGTTCTTGAAAGTTGATCTTGTAGCGTTCTTTCTCTTAATTCACTATGTTTTCCAAAGAAAATAGGGAAAGACAAGACGATGAATAAATTTATAAAATGACAAAACTGTAAGAATACACGAATGTTTGTAAGAAAGTTCGATGTTTTCCTTTTTCTTTTTTTATTATAGTGAAAAAGAAGAACGAAATATTCTCTTATGTAGGAAAGGAAGATATTAATGATTGATTTATTAAATAAATGGATGTTAGAAAGTACAGGCAATTTCAATATCGTTGTAGGACTTACAGCACTTCTATTTTTGGGTTCAGTAATTGCACTTATTATTATTTACAAAAAAATTGGTAAACCAGATGAAAGAACAAATCCTATTTATTTTAAAATTATTTCTTGTATGTTTACTACTCAAATTCTAATGAATTGCATATTTATTTCTTTAGTTGGTAAAGATATCGAGAATTTCCGTCAAATCTTTATATTATTTGAAGCTTTTGTATTCTTCGTTGGAGCTATTTATTCGTTTAAATTATATAGACAAGAATTTAAATAATTCACTTATAAGTATATCTATAAATATACTTGCAAGTGTATTTATAGGGGTACCGCCAGCATTTTTCAAAATAACCTACGCTATGCGGAAACATAAAATAAAGCTGCCCATATGGACAGCTTAT
>NZ_LDUK01000062.1:0-12547 GCF_001043575.1 Bacillus sp. LK2 | reverse complement strand
TAGCAAAGCTTGAAGTGGGAGCTTCTCAGTTCCACGACGAAAGTAACCTTTCGTCTCCCTGAGCGTTACTTCGGGGTGTTCCACCCCTAGATGTCCAACGCTTGGATGCTCTCTTGGTACGGTTGATATTTTACGCAGGAACCGAATGGCTTGGTTTTCGCACTCTATTTTCTTCCTGCAACCTCATATATCAAGTTATCAAAGAACTTCATATAGCTAGTTTATCAAAAGTTTTTGGCTATGCCAAACCGAAATTCATCCCCCACCTACCGTTGGGCTAGCGCCCTTCACACGATTGAGGAAGGAGAATTCTTTCGGTAAATTCGTTAAATTCTAGGTATTTTTTGATGATTACATTTAAATGGTCTATTCTCTCGTTTTTAGAGAGATAGTCCTTTTTAATGCAATTGTATTCATGACGTTTGTAAAACGCGTTAGAGAAGAAGATAAAAGGTCGTTTTTTTAGTGATTTGATTATTTTTTGATTCTATGTCGTTGTTTTGGAAAATGTTGTGAAAACAACCCTTTCGTCTAGAACCTATACCACTCTACCCTAACTACCGAGTTTGATACCCTTGAGAAAGATTTTGTATCTTAAGGATAAAGGGTTTGTCTTTATTTATTATTATGGACAGCGATTTAGAGAAATAAACATACTCGGTGATTAGGGGATAGGTAACTATTTAAAACATTTGAGAGCTCGGTAATTGGGTAAATAAAAAATGCCTTATCATTCTCCCTGTAAGGAGGCATGAGTGGGTCACCATACATACTCATCAATTTAAAGAAAAATAAAGGCCCGAAAAAGAAAAAATGAGCCGAACTCTTATGAATAACTGTGAAAAGGTAAAATTTTTGTAATGGGAGGTTTCTGAAAATCTTAGCTTGATGGGCATGGGGTATCGCCTGCATTTTTGAAAACCCCCACGCTAAGAGAATGCGAGATTTTATACAGTTTTTTGGTTAATCCAGTAACAAACGAGAATCCTAAAACCGCGCCAGGATAGGAATGTATAAAAAAGTGCATAGATCCATAGAACAAAAAAAGGAGGTTCCCTTGTGAGAGTAAGTTTCCTCCTTGTCCTTGCTACCGATAATGATGTGTTATGTTAACCGAGCCTGTATAGGATATACATTGATTTTTATGTATCTAACGGAGCCGTCTGATTAAGAAAAACTTGATATACTATTCCTAAGTGGAAAGTGCAATTTATGGGAGGATAGAGTACAATGCCTGAGCCGAGTATAAAAATAAAAAGAATATGGGAAGATACCGATTTTTTTGAATTGAATTTTGACTTCTATGGATTTTCTGGTACTGCAAACATTGACATATATACCACCAATGAAGATCTCGAAGATTTAAAAAAAGGAATAATCAAGTTCTCCACTTTTAAACTAAATGAGTTTCAATGGGTTTCAGGTGAGGATATAGACAATGTAACTCATTTCTTATCCATGAGATTCTTCTTACATGATAAAAGAGGAATTGTAGGCATTGAGGTAGTAGCTGACAATAAGCAATCAAAACCTTATTGGATGCGTTCAAATTTGTTTATCCTTACGGAACTTAGTCAAATTGATGATTTTATAAAAAAAATAGAGCAGTTAATTAGTGAGGAAATTACTGAGTTGGAAAGCATAATTCCAGTCTGATAGTGATAATTTTTCGTAGATGAATTACATATATCAACTTCTGATAACGATAATTATATAGCCTACTAATGATAGCCTATTGAGCTATCTTTTTTTGTTGTGTGCATATTAGAAGCATAAGTTGACCAACGCGGCCATCTTATGCTCATTGTTACAATTTATGATAACAAAAGCAGAGGTATAGGGAAATATCTAATTATAGAAATAGGGATATTTCCCTATTCAACAGAGGGTAATAATAGTGATATCAGGACTATTTTATTTTGACACTCCCATCTCTAAAGGGTCAAGATGACTTACATCAGTGGGATTCTTGCTATTAAAACCAAGTCTATTTCTAGATGTCAAAAACCACAAATAAGATTGTGATACCGTACGAATTTCGTATTAACCGTAGGCTAACCCCACTTCAAACACCCCATAAGGGCGTTAAGTGGTGGATAGTTCAATTCAACAGTTTAGGTCACATAAATATAAAAAGACCTTAGGATTATACCTAAAGGTCTTCTTTACTAGTTAGAAATCAATCTCTTCGTTATCTTCTTCAGAAATCCCACCAAGTACGACCCTAGCGTCAATAATTTTACCTTCTTGCAATATGGGCTCCTCTGTTTTTAACTCTTCTTGTTTCTGTGCGGGAACAAATCCATTAGTAAGTAGAAGATCCAATTTATCTTCAACTGTATCTAAAAGATTTAACCTTTGTTCTACATTATCTAATTTCTGCAGTAGTTGCTCATAACTTTTTCCGTTTTGTACCAGTTCAACAACAAATGCTGTCAATTGTCTACTATTAGCTTTTTCATTAAGAATCCTATATACATCTTCAGGCATATTATCAGCATGTAATGCCATTTTTCTATTTTTAGCCATTATCAGCACGTCCCTTTATTCTAAGCTAGCTGTCCCTTCATTTCATCAATTACTTTTAATTCTAATGCAGTTAGATTAATTGTACGTGAAGTTGGAGCAAATACCTCTTTGTCGCTATTTTGAATAATATCGTTCAAGAAGAAGTGATTGTTTTTAGCAGCCATTTCAGACATATGATTCAATAAAGCGAGACGGATGTAAGGTTCTAAAACGGGTGCTTCGCCTCCGATATAAATGAATTTCAATACTGTATTCGTACTAGATGGGATGAATACATCAAGAATTTTAGCTACTAAAATTCTTGCATATTCTTTCAGCGCCCCTACAATTTCATTTGTAAAATCATATTCTTCACCAGTATTTTCATTCGATAGTACATACTTTTGTACTTTATAATTATTAACTATAAATTTCTCTAATGTTCTTATATCCTTAAAGTATTGAATCAATTTTTCTTTTCGAAAGCGTTCTAGGTATCCTAAGAATGGCTCAATATCGATAACTTGGAAAGAATCTCTGTGCTTAGGTGTAGTAAGCCCTTTACCTAATCGCACAGCATCTGTAGACCCGCCACCAATGTCAGTTAAAACTACTTCATATTCATCGAATCTCTCAGATTCATATCGCTTTTCAATACTAATTACATTTGTATTCTGATCTTTTGAAACCATTTTATATTTTAAAGAATGTCTAGCAACTTCTGATTCATTTCTACATTTTGCTGAATGGACTGTAATAGTTAGTTCTTTCTCCATTCCTGGTGTTAACACTTTAACTTTATGTTCACCGATAAATCTTTCTTCCATTTTTTTATGGGCAATGCTAAATTTTTCTTCGCGTTTTAAAAGCCAAATTGGAAGCATCATACTCATGTGTTCAATTTCAACTTCATTATCTTCTTGTTCAGCGTGCAGGGCATGATAATATGCAATTGCTCCTAAAAAGCTTACATATGGGATAGGACTCTTAATTTTATCGTGCATCTTATTTACATGTGAGTTAGCCAATTGATTATCTTCAGCTAATTGCCCAACTAGATAGAAAGATTCTTCACCTTCGATTTTAGTGGAAATTAGTAATCTATCTAGTAAATCTTCTGGTCTAGAAATACGATCAACAAGTAAATCCTCAGCTTGTTTCTTTGAAATTTTAACTACATTTGTTGCAAGTTCAATATAATAACCATCAACCATGAAATTATTAAAACTATTTCCGAAATCCGCTACTTTTCTTCCAATTTTCATTAATAATTCCCCCTTATACATTAAGTACGACTTAAGTGCTACTTTTGATTATGCTTTAGCACATTTAATCAAAAATAAGAACACTTTAAATAATAAGTACGACTTGAATCATACTTGTTATTTAATTAACCCATACACTTAAAAAATTCAAAATAAACAAGGAAATCCCTTCTTTCAAACGAATTAAACACATAACAGTTAGACGCCGACATGTCGAACATAAATGATGATGAATGACAGTAAAACAACAACATGACCGACATAAATGATGGTCAACAACAATGTAATGACAACATGACCGGCATGGATGATAATCAATAACAATACAATGACAACATGACCGACATGGATGATAATCAATGACAATACGATGACAACATGACCGACATAAATGATGGTCAACAACAATGTAATGACAACATGACCGGCATGGATGATAACCAATAACAATACAATGACAACATGACCGACATGGATGATAACCAATAACAATGTAATGACAACATGTCGGACATCGATAATAACAAATGACGATGAGGGGATGACGATGGAATGGATAGGGAAGAACCTTATAAGAAAACATATTCCCTTGCAGATATAGCAAGAATGCTTGGGAAGCCACGGACAACTCTTCAGGCCTGGCGGGATCAATTCAAACCATATTTACCAACCGTCGCTGGGACGAAGGGGCGAACGCTGAGATATGAACAGGAAGCATTAGAGCTTTTTAAATTAATTGCTAATATGAAAGATGCACAAGAGCCACCAGAAATAATAGAACAGATGTTAAAACAAAATGTAGATTATATTGTAGTAGAAGAGAATGATGAAGACGACGAAATAACGAAACCAATTATTCAGACGATGTATGAGAGTATGAAAGAGGTTTCTATATATTTTCAAGAGCAAAAAGCTATGAATATGGAACTTTTAAAACGCATAGACAATTTAGAACAAACTAATCAAATGTTACTGAATAAGGTTGATGAACAACAAAAGAATATTGATGGGAAAATAAATAACAGGGATCAACAGCTATTAGAAGTAATTCGTGAAATACAAGAAACTAAGAAGTTAGTTGCATCTTCTCAACAAGAAAAATCATGGTTCGCTAAACTATTTAAAAAACAACTTAAATAATACGTAAAAAAGTAGGGAGGCTTGTAAAAACATACAAGATTCCCTACTTTTTTTAAAATTTGATATGTTCCCCTAAATAATAACAAAAATTAAGAGGGAGTCTTCTGTCGGAAAATGATAAAGAACATACTTATAATGTTTCCCTTTTAGGATAGAATACTGTATTTATTAAATCTTGTTTAAAAAATAAAATCATTATAAACATTAGAATCTATTTTAGAGATGCTAGGCTGGCTGTATCAAGGGACTCAAGATTATACCTTAGTAAATTGCAAGGTTAATTTATGAGTAAATGATAGAATTTCCAGTTACATATAACTGGAAATTTCATAGCTGAATAGTTTAGAAAAAGAGAAATAATTATAAAATCTGAGGGGTGTTTTGAAATTCTTTTTGATGAAAAATAGTACGTTGCTCGGGGATTATAAGAATACATAACAAATAGCTTTGCTAATTAGCTTTTTTGAGCAAGGCTAAGTTTTAGATGTTTTTTTATTATGGCTTTAGAGCGCCCATTTTTTGCAGAATGGAATCCATTTTCTTGTTATTAAGCCAGTCTATAATTGGAAGTTTGCTTTCATATTTTTGTGCATGTTCCATATTAGTTAAGGCTTCTTTCGCCTCATAATCATTACGCTCTTTTCTTTGTTTAGATTTTTCAGCGAACATTTTCATAAAATGAGCGGGATTACTTATTTCAGCTTGATTATATTCAAACCATTCAACGCATTTTTCAAAATCCCATCTTTGATAACGATCAATTTTTTTCGGCATTCTTAAGGATATAGTATAAGTATCCTGTTCTGTTAAATATGTTACTGGTTGACTTGTTATATAGCGATATGCCTTTTTCTGATCTTTACTTAAATAATCATTTAAATCTTGTGATCTATCAATAGCATTTTGCGAATTAGTATTTGATCTTTCTAGTTCTTCAAAATTTAAAATATCTATGCCATTAGATAAAGTATTCTTTTCCTCATGTTTGGACTCAGCAACTTTTTTAAAGAGTTTTTTCTTTAAAAGTTTAGTAAAAGTAGAACAGACATCAATTGCTACATCCCATTTCGCCTTGAAATATTCAATAATTTTTAAATAATTGTTATGTAAAGTTAAAATGTAAATTGAAGGGGCAATTTTACCATGTCGTCGTACTTTGATTTGTTGGCACACTCCCAAGTCTTGTAACCAATTAAACACGTAGTTAATAATTGGTTTTGAAATACCTGACTTTTTGCTGATATGATCTTGCTTTACTTGGGAATACCCTTCTTGTACTAAATATGATAAAACAGTTTCTAATACTTCATATTTTCGTTTGGTAAGATAATCTTTTGTAGCAACACCTTCATATTCTAGGACAATATTATCAATATAAGTAGTAACTTTCTTGATTGCTTGATTAATAGCCCCAGGTGTTTTGGGTAAATGTTTGATTAGGGGACTTAATTCGGTTTTTGCTCGCCTGAGCAAAAAATTGTGCAATAACACAGAAAAACCCTCCTATTTTTTCCACCACAAATAAAAATATTGGAAAAGTAGAGGTTTATATTCACATAGTATTTACTTTATGTTATTCTTGATTAAGAAGTAAATACAATATAGTGTAAATTAAAACCTTACCAATTCGGGAATTTTCAATTGATTTCAGCGGCCAAACTGTCGATCAATTGAAAATAAGATGCGGTGGGTTTTTTTTATTTTAAATTATCATTTATAAAGATTGTTTTTGAAACATATCCCTTTACATTTTAAAGCCTTTTAATACAAATATCAATCCCAATAGGATTAAAATTATCCCAAATTTACTTTTATGCAAAGTACTACAAAGCTTCATAAGAATATAAGTTTTAATAATTAATATTGTTCAGAAAAACTTTCTCAATATTTGTTAGTTGAATAGAAAAAAGAAAATCTATGATGTCATGTTAAACTAGTATAAATATAGAATGTATGTATAAATATGGATGAGAATAATAGGATATACGATCTATATTAAAAGGGGACTATGCCCACCCTATATACATAGTTTGTTGAAAAGACTTCTTAGAAACACATATAAGTATTTTAAAAAATTTCGTGACAGTTATTTGTGTGCTGATAAGGGGGAGCAGATATTGAGAAATTTTATGAATGAATTATACAACGCAATAAATGCTAAAAACATAAGTATTCGAAGCTTAGCAAAAGGGACAGGAGTAAGTAAATCTACACTTTGTGAAGGGTTATCTGGAAAAACTGAAATGAAGTTAGAATCCTTTTTAGTTATTATTGAAAAGGTCTATGAAAATAGAAATGAAAGAAAACAAAAAATAAATGAATTTATTCTATTATGTGAAAAAGATTTAAATGTCCGAAAAGCTTTGGGTTATTGCCAGTGTACTGGTGAATATTCCATAATGCAAAAAATTATTGATAAGAAGTTGGATAATATACAGGAGGGAAAATTAGGTGATTCGGATGAGAAAGAAAATTATAAGAGAATAAATAAATATTTAAGCATCTATGATTTATATAATAAAAGAAATAATAGAAAATTAACTGGTCAAGAATTGTTAGACGAGTTAGATGCTAAAAATTTTTCTAATAATAAAGAATGCCAAGTAATTTTGAACATATTATATGGACTTGCAATGTATGACATCCCAAATTATAGGGCTATGACTGTATTTTCAGCAAAAATAGAAAGTCATTTGAATAAAGTTGAAAATGAGTTTATTAAAATCTGTCTAGAAATGCAGTATAAGGAAAGAATGGCATATCTTAAATTGTTAGAAAATGACATTGAAAATTGTAGGGATGTATGTAAAAACATATTAGAATCGAAATTTGACTTTCCAATCATTAAAGCATCAGCATTATGCTGTTTAGGAGAATCCTATATGCTAGGGAATGATTATGATATTTTAAAGGCTGAAAAATATTTAAAGGAGGCCATTAAAGTTTTAGAGGGTTCGGGTGTATCCAAGGATAGTAAAAAGTATTTTGCTTTTAAGACGACTTTAGCATTTTTATATATAGAATATGGATATAATCTTGATAAGATTGATTTTGATTATATAGACATTGGGGAACTAGCTTACTACGAATGTAAGTTTGGTGATAGGAGTAGAGGACTCGAGATATTTCATAAACTACAAGAAGAGGGGAAATTAACTGCGATTAGATTGTATTACCTTTCAAGGATAAAGGATGATATACTTTTGATGAAAGACTCTTTAGAAAAGTTCGAAAAGAATGGTAATTTGTATTATGTTCAACTTGTAAAAGATGCTTTATTAAAAGAAGGGGTGAAATAGCATGAAAAAGAGATTATTTGCTATGATATGTCTTTTAAGTATTTCAACTATATTTTTCAGTATTGCTGATAAGCCAGTTAATTCAAAAGAACGAACTTACTACATGGTTTCTGATCCAGGAGGCCATTAAACAATATAGATATAATTTCTATTTTTTAGACGCTACTTTTTGTAGCGTCTTTCGTGTTTTTTGGAAGTGTCCTGTTTATTTTTAATTAACAAAAAATAGGACTATAGTGATATTTTTCACAAAGATATCATTTGTAAAATTGTTCAAGGGGGAATAATTCATGAAGAAATTTGATAAAGAATGGTTTGAAAAAATATTTGAAGCTGAAGATAGTAGTTTGTATTTAATTTATAGCGATATCTCTGATATTTTTACTAATGGAAAGTACATAGATGAAGAGAGTGTGTCTTCATAAACACACTCTCTCAATTTGAATCAGAATTCACTTTTGTTTTAAATCTTAAGTAATTTATATACTCAAGTAGTTCTTCTTCAACCTTAGGTTTATGTTGATCTGGAATACTCATGTATTGCTCATATAGCTTTTGTGAGAAATTGGCGATTAGTTGCTGTTTATCTTCTCCTTTCCTTAGTAATTCATTATCAGCTATTTCATGATTTAAAAGATAATCTGTACTTACACCAAAATATGATGCGATTTTTTTAAAATTTTTCAAATCAGGCTCTTTTACACCGTTTTCCCAGTTTGTTAATGTACTATATGCTACGTTTAAAGACTCTGCGAGTTCTTTTCTCTCCACATTTTTAAATATCCTTAACTTTTTAAGGTTAGTTCCAAAATTATTTTTTTCCATAATTTTCACCTTTCTAATCCATTAGGGATTTTTTTAATCCTAATGGGATTGACAGAACGCTATAAGCGTTTTAAAATGCAAATAAGGGGGTGATAAAATGCATAATAGTTCTAAGTTAGCAATTTTAACTCCGATAAGAGCAACGCGTGAAGCTAAAGGGCTGACAATTAAACAAGTTGCAAGTGACTTGAGAATCCCTAAAAGTGTGTTGCAAGAAATTGAAATTGGTAAAAAAGGAACAATAGCTCAACGTGCTCAAAAAATTGCTGATTATTATATGGAACCAATTGAAAAATTATTTATTCCAACATATTATCGAGCAAAGCTAGAGTAAATTAATGCTTAAAAATCCTATAGGGATTAAAAAATATTTGTATTTACATTGTAAAACAAAAAGGATCTAAAGATAAACTTTGAATAATATAATTTTAAGTGAAATTCAAAAAAGATTGGATGTTAAGTTTTTTATTCTTTAAAAACTGCATACATGAGGGAGCTTTATCAATTCATTGAAAAATTCCTACCAACTGGTTACATCTTAGTGAAGGATCCAACTCTTTTCAGTGTTACTGAGAATGAAAATAACAAGCTCCCAGCAGGAAAATACACATATAAAGAAACATTTGCACCAGACGGATATTTGATTAATGAAGAATCCTTTTCTTTTGAATTTAAAAAGGATGGTGAAATAATTAAGCATATGGTGAAAGGTCAAAAGAAACAAACATCACCTACACCAGATCCCTCCACATAGACAGGAACAACTACAAATACCACAGACACGAGAACAATCAAAGATAACAAAAAAACTGTTACACCAAAATCAGAGAAACCACAACAGATTATTACAAAACCGCAACTCAGAAAAACATCAGGGAAAGTAGAAAAATTAGAGGGTAATCTTCCTACAACGGGAGGGAAAGCTGAAAATCCATATTTGAAATGGATTGGTTTTGCATGTATCGCTCTTGCATTAACAGCATTCGTATTTGCAATGAGAAATCGTAAAAAAGTAAATTAGACCGAATAGGGGATGAAATGTAGTGACAGGAGTCCATGTCGGTAAAATGAAAAATTTAGGGAAACCTGGGGAAGAATTTGGGCCGCGCAAAAGTTCTTGTCTTTCTGAAGAACTGATGCAAGCGATTTCGATTGCTCAAACTGTCATGAAACCTAAAAGACACCACGGCTATTGGATATAATTGGCAATATATTTATTGAAAGGAAGTATTTTATACCTGGATCAACGACACAAAAACTTGTATTACCTGGATGTAAAAAAGGTCATCGAGTTCATAGAAAAAATTATGAGAGTGAGGCGTATTTGGTAGAAGTGGTGAAATCGTTAGAAAATGAGCATCCAGCGTATCAAATATTCCATGAGATGGGTTTATATTCAGCAGAAACAAGGAATGCGATCATAATCACATTGTTATACATTCTTGAATAACATCAACGTGAAAAGCAAGGGGAGAAAAAAGAGTATTTTTGGTTTCAGTAACCGCTAGTAGATACAAGTGAAATAGGAAGGAGAATAATCATGTTAAGTGTCGCTAAGAAGTACACAAAGGTAATTAGAGCGTTGAAAGAAATGGATGAGGGAAAAAAGATTGCAGGTATCATAAATGCTCGTTTTGGAGCTTATAGATTGGTTATTGAAAAGCTGAAGGAAGCAAAAGATCAATTTATCTTTATTTTTGATCCAAAAGACATTTTTTATGAGGATACTCATAAGGAAAAGCAAGAACAAGGGTATCGTATACTCAGACATGATTTACTGGCTGGATATGAAACACTTCAGATGGATCTGAAACAAAAAGCAGTTGTATATATCAGTGTAGAAACACAAGCAAGTACGTACCAAGATAGAGGAGAAGCATTATCAAGTTTTCTTCAGTATCTAACAGAATGCAAGAATATAAGACCAATTCACCTGGTATTTCATCAATATGATTTGTACCCGATCCCTCATATGGAGCAGTTTTTAAAAGAAAGCGCAACATACCACATTCATCATTCAATCGTAGTTGAATCTCAATCCGCATTACAGCACATCTATGGAAAAGAAGCAGCGCAACGCATTATCACTTCGTATAACACAACAATCTTAGCATGATATAAAGCACTCGTTCACTATTTCATCCTATCTAGATGGCTAGAAAACTAGACAAGGGAGAGGCGCTTTTCTCCCTTTTTTATCAAAAATAGGAGGCGTTCATATGGGAAAAGAACAAAGGCTCACATTCTATGATATTGCCGCATCACAGGCTCATAGTGTCAAAACTTTTGATGGAAAAACATACGAACTGAAAGGTGCCATCGCAATTGAAAATAGCACAGGAAGCATCGAAAAGGTAGCTCAAATTTATTATCAAGTGCGTTCGGTTAGAGATGAACATCAAAATTTAATTGCCAAGCGGAAAAATAAAAAAGCGGAATTAGTAGCTGTAAAACAAAAGTGTAAATAAAAAAAGCGATTTTGAAGTGTGCTGAGAACATAGCACAGAGTAATTTGCTCTTTGACAATTTAGATATATATTGCGTATGTCTTCCTTCCTTAAAGTAGTGATGTAGAAGGATGATATACGGCAAATATATATGCGTGCCTCCCTTCAAAAGGTCACTAGAGGGGGTAGGTATACGATTATCGTTGGATGAGTAAGATCGTAAAACTCATCTGTGACCACTGGGAAATACATTGTATCAAAGATCTGTTTGTGTCAGTAATCGTGAGGAATATCCCATGTTGACATTCTGAAGAAGCGACGAACATCACAAACAGTAGATACATAAGGTCCTACGTTCACGCCAAAAACGTAGTGCGGTATTGGGCATATAGAAGTTAGGTCGGGGTTAGTTTCTATACGCATACCAATACAGGGTTCGTCATTCCAGCCATAAATGATATTTCCATTTTCTATCCCGTTTTCCTATAAATGCTATAAAATAAAGACAGATGTTGAAGTTTAAACGTGTCTCATCACACTTCAAAATCGCTTATAAAAATATGGCATAGGGAGGAACAAATATGAGTCGTAAAGGGTGGATCATTTCCGCTGTTGTTGGACTATTAATTGCAATTGGTATTGGTTCAACATTTGTCTTTAGCTCTGGAAAAGGGGAAGTAATGGAACTTAGTCCTTTAGAAATGAAGAAGTTCATGAGTGAGGATGGCACAGGTTTTGTTATGCTAAATTCCACTAAGAAAAAAAGAGAGGATTGGCTTCATGCTGTAAAAAAAATAGCTCAACAAGAAAACGTTCAGATACAAGAATTAGATGAAAAGCGTGAAGATGTACCAGGTTCAAGTAACCCTTATGATTGGGGATTATCTCAAAAAAGAGATTCACTTGCATATTATGAAAAAGGAAAATTAAAAAAAGATATTAAAATTCCACAAATTAAACCATCAGAAATTGAAAATGAACTTAGTTTTTTTGTTAAAAATTGCAAAGAGCAATATCAAAAGTAATCACATAATTATTGAAAGACCAACTATGAAATGTCAAG